>CAZIWX010000032.1:2048-24780 GCA_964543125.1 uncultured Lentisphaeria bacterium
GCCAGGACCTTCTCAACCGCGTCATTGATTGCTTCTTCGATTACGGCGGCATCCATAGTGGGGCGTTCGGCTGAATAGCCTGTTTCCGTACCCAACAATCTGGCGGTAGTCGTTTCATACGCCCTGACGGCCACGGCCGCCTTCTTGACCCGGCGGCTACCAATTTTTCTGGATTCGATGGAAATATTATAAGTTAGATAAACATCGGCTCCCACACTCAACGCCAACAGATAGGTTGCATCGTCCTCCACATCTTTCAGAGCTTGTGAAGCGGAGACCATATCCTGGATCCCCTCCATCTGTTCGGGTACAATAACATCATAGCGGCGAGCGGTCAAATAACTCTCAATGACTTCGGCGCCCTTTTTCAGAGTCTTGTCCTGCTTTAGCAGATCAATGGGACTGCGTCCCGGGGGGGCTTCCGGAAGCACCATAATGGTAGGCAAGCCGATACTGGCGGTTAGATCAGCCTGTGCCTGCGCGATTCCGAGGCTAACCAAATCCTCCTTGATCAAACGGACATTGATGCGCATGGCGCGCTTGATGCGCAATTTTTTCCCCTTATCGATTTTTACACGTTCTTCAAACTTGTCGGATTCCCAGGCAATGTACTTCTGAATATTATCCGCGGCGAAAAACGATTCCTGTAGTTTGGCGAACTTTGATTTTTCGTCACTTGTGGTTAATAACGGATCGCTGCCACCCAATAATACAAACCAGACCGCGGCCCGGCGGGCATCCAGTTTGGCGCTGGTGGTCAATTTATTCTGATCCACTTTGCCGCGCCAATTGGGTTTGGCTACACCGATTCCGGTGGCCGCGATGATCACCTCCGACGGACCTGAACTTTCGATAAACAACGCTTCTCTGGAGCGCGGCAGGTTGGATTGGGCGGTTACCATGCTAACTAGACCGAGGCAACCGATCAGAAAGGCAGTTACATGTTTCAAAGTCTAATCTCCCCTTTGGCTGTGTTTTATAAAGATATGGAATTACGAAGAATAGCAGCCGGATCAAAAGGCAGCGACGGCGGGGCGTAAATGACCTGGAAAGCGATAGCAGCACCGGAATATTTCATGTTTATGCCGGTATAATCACCGATCGAAGTATTGTCGGATGTCCAATCCTCCGAGCTGCCCGTATAGAGGCTAAACCGTAAGCCGGCCGTCCAGTCAATATCTACCGCGTAGTTCACTCCCCCACCAATCATTAGGCCACCGGCGCCGTTGGAGTCGTTGTACTTGTCGCTGTTGCTGTCTTCCCAGCCATAAGTAACCTGGTTATAGGCAAAACCGGCCCGGGCAAAAACATCAAATCGATGAAGTTGTATCCGTTTCAAAATCGTCATTTCCGCCAACAGCCGGCTGCCGTTATAAGTAGCTGACGTCCACCACGTATTGTCTTCAATCCGGGCATCTCCCAAACCAATCCCCAATGTCAGATACCAATGGGATTGCTGTATAATTTGGCCCAGGTTGTAAGCAATCTCGGCCCCGATTCCGAAATTGGATTTTGCGGAAGCGGAAGGAGTGTCCGTTGATAGTGGTAAGGAACCGGCAAATCCATAGATATCCAGATTTAGCCGCGGGTGCTCGATGAGCGACATGCCCGGCGCCCAATCACCCACGATAACGCCATACCCGTGACTCAGATTGCCGGTATTTTTACGATTATCCGCAATGGATTTGATGCGCATAAAGCCATCACTTTTAAATTTGCGTTCCCCATTGGATTGTTCGATGTATTCCCCAACAATAAAGCGATCATCAATGCGCAGCCCCTCCTTGCGCCCCATCCGGAAACCCACCTCGCTGCCGGCGATTTCCGCAATGGATGCGGACAATTTGAATTCATCAAATTCTTTGGTAGCGTTCTCCAGATTACGGGCATAATTCATAACAGCCGATTTAAAGGCAGCCTGCTCAGATTTATCCATGGAATTTTTTGCTGCAAAGCCCACGCTCTTGGTTTCTTTCTTCACGGCCGGAACCACGGCTGTCTTTCCGTCAACATAGTTAATTTTAAACCAAAATATGCCACCGTTGATGCTGTAGGTCACCGTGTATTTCATGACGCCCTTGTCATTTTTCTTGGCCTCGACGCTGCGGCTATAGCCATTAATGAAGGGCAGATAAATATAGCCGGAATTAAAGACCTGTTCCAGGTTGTCGGCCGTAATGCCCAGATCTTTGGCTTTAGTGGTAATGAAGGACATTTTCGTAGCGTCATCCACCAGTTCACTGGCCCGTTTTTCGGCATATTCATCAATTATCTGCACAATTTCGGGTACGAAGGTATCGTTCAAAATGCTTGAAATGTCGTCCAGCGTTAAGTCCCGGTCCTGCTTCATTTGCCCTAAAAAAGATTGCATGAGCTTACTGCTTGCCGGAATTGGGTTATAGTCGAAGCGGGCCATGTGAAGCTTATCTTCAACCGTTTTGCGCATGAACTCTATCTGATTTATTGACATTTTCCGGGCTTCGGGACTAGCCAAAATCACAGCGTCGAGATAAGTAACGGATTTGCGATTATACTGATCCTGCTGACCGAACAGGCCGATGCTGCCCAGGCAGCAAACTATTGCTACAATACGTTTACCCTTCATAAATCCCCTCGTTGATGTTTTGGCTCTGATTTTCCTTCGTAACGGTAGAAAAAAAATATTGGCTTGTTAAGTGTTAAAATTCCCAACATTAGTTGATTATGAGCTGAAGTTATGATTTCACCGCTCTAATTCAAGCTGATTCGGAAAATAGCTTCAGAGAATTTTTTAAAAAAATAATTCAGCCTCCCCGAGGGAGGCTGTTTAGGGTTATTAATTTACTGCCGGGCTTAGTCTAATACTGTTTTGACCTTCGCGACAATCTGTTGTTTGGGAACGGCCCCGATCACCATCTGCGCTACTTCCCCACCCTTAAAGATCAGCAGGCTCGGTATACTGCGGATACCATATCTTTGAGCCACACCGGGGTTATTATCAACATCCAGTTTGCCCACCTTTAATTTCCCGGCATACTCCTGGGAAATTTCAGCGACTACCGGAGCAACCATTTTACAAGGCATACACCAGACAGCCCAAAAATCAACCAGCACCGGCAGCTCCGCACCAATGACCTCTGCTTCAAAATTATCATCTGTAAATTCTTTTACCGAATCTGTCATGCCTGTTACTCCTTCGTCACTAATATCAACACTTCTTGCAGCGGTCAGAATTTAATTGACCTTTGTATGATGTCAAGAGAATGGATTCGCCTTAACCGGAAATCGGTTGGATTGTCGCGATTAATTACGAATCCACCGGAATATCTCCGGCAAGGTGATTCGTTTGCCATACATTAAAACGGCTGTACGAAACACTTTTCCAGCTATGCGCATGGTATAGTAGACGGCAATTAACATGACCACTAGCGTGCTGCCAACCTGCACGGGACCGGCGGCATGGACGGCCAGCTTCATGATCATGAAGTACGGTGTAAAAGCCGGTATATAAGTTAAAATATTGACCAGTGTGGAATTGGGGCTCTGAATTACCAAGGTCCACAGCATGATAGGAACTACCGCAAATATTGAGACAAAACTCACAGCCTGTTGAGCATCCTGCTCTGAATCAAAGAGCGACCCGATTGCCATAAACAATGCCGCCCACCACAGGTAACCCAGGATGAAATAAGCCACGAATAACAGGATCAGGTTGGTATTAACGATGGAAACGCCAAAATATTGTGAAACGATGGAGATGACGAACAGATACAGAAATGACTGAGTAATGCCCAACCCCGCGAGGCCGATTATTTTCCCGGCCATCAATTCGTTGTAGTTCACAACCGATAATAACACTTCGATCACTCGATTAGATCGTTCTTCAATGATGCCGCGCATAAGTAACTGCGCACCCATGAACACACCCATAAACAATAGAAATACAAATGCAAAGGGACCGAGATAGCGGGCGGCTTCCTGGGCGCTGGATAGTTTTTGACCCCGGCCGATTTCGTATGATTCCACCTTCACTCGTGCCAAAAGATTTTTAACAACGGTGGAATCGAGATTAAACTGCTTTGCTTTTTCCTTGATGAGAAGCTGATTTAGGGCCCGTTCAAACCGGTTGATATCCCTGAATTGGCCAACTCTTTTACTGTAAAAACTAATGGAAGTACTATCCGTAAGTTTAGCCGGTATAACAAAATAGCCATCCAAAGAACCATCGTTTGCTAAAGTATCGAAGTCAGCTTGCAGCCTCTCGAGCGGCTCCGATTCAACCCTAAATCGATAGAGCGGACCATTGTCGGTGACGTACTGCCGGGCCAGGTTGTTGGCCAGTGTCTGCCCGTACTGTCCGGTTTCATCGATGATGCCATATATTTTCACCTCGCTGTTTGCTCCGGAACCCGCCATATAGCCGGATAAAAGACTAAGACCAATGATGATCAACGGTAAGCCAAAGGTGCTGATAAGAAACCACTTGGAACGCACTCTGATTTTGAATTCGTGTACGGCAATCGTGATGATATTCTTCATTTTACACCTCGCACGAGAGAAATAAATATGTCTTCCAATCCGGCTTCCGCCATCCGGATGCTGCGGACCGGCACCGCCCGGTTAATTTTGCCGATTAGAGCCTGCACTTCCGATTCGGATCCGAATGGAATCTGAATAAGTCCTTCCGCGGAACCCCCATTTAATGCTTTAAAGACGGCGTGCCCGCGGTCTTCCTTCCGGAAAAGAATCACCTCCAAAATCGATTTTCCATGTTTCCGCTTAATCGACTTCAAATCTCCGGTGACAACCAAACGGCCTTGATTGATCAGTGCGATATCATCACAAATTTTTTCAACCTGATCCATTTGGTGCGAACTGAGAATGATTGTCTTGCCCCCCAATTTCAATTCATCCAGAATTTCTTTGAGCAATAGTTGGTTCACCGGGTCCAAACCGGCAAAAGGCTCATCCAGGATTAGAAATTCAGGATCATGGAGAATCGCATTGATGAACTGAATTTTCTGCTGGTTACCCTTGGAAAGTTCGCTCACTTTCGTATCCCGCCGTTCCCCCAGGTCGAATCGCTCCAAATACTCGTCAACCTTCCGCCCGGCTTTATTTTTTTCCATACCTCTTAACCGGGCAAAATAGATCAATAATTCCTTAACCGGAATTTTCTGGTACAAACCCCGCTCTTCCGGTAGATACCCAAATTGCGAATTAGGCGGCATTGTTGGCGTGCCATTATATAAAACGGTTCCGCTATCTGCTTTCAGGATATCCATGATAATGCGAATTGTGGTGGTTTTGCCGGCTCCGTTGGGTCCGAGAAAACCGAATATATGACCCGGGCTTACGGTAAAACTGACTTCGTTTACAGCCACTATTTCATCAAACTTTTTAATTAGATTTTCAAGAACAAGCATTCGACCCGCCTTTCCAAAAGGTGAACTTTATAATGGGGGTTATCAATTCCTTACTTTCCGTAGAATGAGTACTCCTAAGGGAGGAAGCGTCAGGACCAAATGGCCGGAACCGGCATTCCCGGTTTCCTCCGTGGAGATTATGCCGGTGATACCGTTGCCCCAGCCTCCGAACTCATTTTGATCGCTGTTCAGAAGGATTTCATATTTACCGGCCTGCGGGACCCACATTCGATAATTCGTGCGCTTCACCGGTGTAAAGTTGCAGATAGTAATCACCGGTTGGAGTGTATCAGCCACCTGACGCCGGTAACTGATGACTGAATTCTCAACATCATGAAAATCAATCCACTGGAAACCGGATTGAGTAAAATCCACGGAATGGAGTGCCGGTTCCTGTTGCATGAGCTGGTTTAATGCTTTTACCCAATGCATCAAACCCTTATGGATAGGAAACTCCAGCAGATTCCAGTCGAGACCGGAATCTGAATTCCATTCGTCCCATTGACCGAACTCAGACCCCATAAAAAGTAGTTTCTTACCGGGATAAGTCCACATAAAACCTAATAGTAACCGCATATTGGCGAATTGTTCTTCATAGCTGCCGGGCATTTTCGCCAGGAGCGATTTTTTGCCATGCACCACTTCATCATGGGAAAGCGGCAGCACGAAATTTTCCTGGAAGGCGTACATGAGTCCAAAGGTTAGATTATCATGATGAAATCGCCGGTGAATCGGATCTTCCTCGAAGTATTCCAATATATCGTGCATCCAACCCATGTTCCATTTCATGCCGAAGCCCAGGCCGCCGGCATATACCGGGCGGGATACTCCCGGCCAGGTGGTTGATTCCTCCGCGATGGTCACAACACCTGGAAACTGCTGATACACAGACTCGTTTAGCTGTTTTAGAAAGTCAATGGCTTCAAGATTTTCTCGCCCGCCATAGCGATTCGGAATCCACTCGTTAGCTTTCCGTGAATAATCCAGGTAAAGCATGCTGGCCACGGCATCAACCCTTAAACCATCAATATGGTATTTCTCTATCCAAAAGTGCGCACTGGCAATCAGAAAATTTCGAACTTCATTCCTTCCGTAATTAAATATTTTGGTGCCCCAATCCGGATGCTCCCCCTGTCGTGGATCGGAATGTTCGAACAAAGCGGTTCCGTCAAAATTGCTTAATGAAAAAGAATCTTTTGGAAAGTGAGCCGGTACCCAATCCAGGATGACGCCGATTCCGTTCCGGTGGCAATAATCCACAAAATACATGAAATCTTCCGGGGAACCAAAGCGGCTGGTGGGAGCAAAATAGCCTGTTACCTGATAGCCCCAGGATGCATCGAATGGATGTTCATTAACCGGCAGTAGTTCAATATGGGTAAATCCCAGCGCCTGAACATGGGCCACAAGCTCTTTTGCAAGTTCAGTATAAGGCAGGTATTCATTTTCATTTTTCCTGCGCCAGGACCCCAGGTGAACTTCGTATATGCTCAGGGCGATATCACGATTATCCGGCAGATGGCCACGATTTTTCATCCATTTTGAATCATGCCACGCATAGGCGTTAATATCGGTGGTCACTGATGCGGTTTTGGGCCGTAATTCGGTTTGATTGGCAAAAGGATCGGATTTCAGCAGAATGTCATTCGACCCGGTTTTGATTTCAAATTTATAAAGCGTATGGGATGCAAACCCGGGAATGAAAATTTCCCATATCCCGGAACTTCCCAGCACGCGCATGGTGTGCCGCCGGCCATCCCAAAGATTAAAATCACCCACCACGCTAAGGCGTTTAGCGCCCGGCGCCCAAACCGCGAAGTGATACCCGGCTTCGCCCTCAACCACGAGAGGATGGGCACCAAGTTTTTCATAGATTCGATAATGATTCCCTTGGCTCCACAAATACAAATCGTATTCCGTGATAATAGGGAGTTTGGAGTATGCATCCGAGATCGTATGAATGCTGCCATCGGGATACCGGACTATTAACTGGTAATGGTTATCCGGGAGCAAATGCTCCGGAAAAATTCCCTCAAAAAATCCATCCCGGTGAATTTGAGTCAGTTCCCCTACACTATGGTCATTATACTGAACGGATACGGTAGCTGCATTGGGAAAAAATGCTCTGACGATCCATCGCGGCCGCTTTGTTCCATCTAGGGGATGCCGCCCCAAAACCTGAAACGGGTCGTGGTGCCGCGATTCGATGATTTTCAAGATATCTGCTTCCGGTAGAGACCCTTTTCTCAGGAAACCGAATGGCAAATTACGCATGACTTTCAGACTAATTTTGAAACAGGTTTAAAACTGAATGTCCATCCAGATTATCGGGTACTTTAATTTTTAGAATAGCGGCCAAGGTCGGTGCAATATCGACCGTTGCCACCCGTGTATTTATGGTCCGGGGTTTGAACTCATCACCCATGATAATCCACGGCACATGCCTGTCATAATAATATGGATAGCCGTGCCCGGTACCTTTTGGGAGGCTGGTTAAGTAATCATATTTTACGGGCACGATCACCCAATCCGGACCCCGTTCGGCGTTCCAGGAGTGGGCAACGAGGCGGCCTAATGAATCGAGTTGGGCATAATTTATAAGTTGCTTGCGACTGTAAACTCTGGCAACCCAAGCCTGTTTTTTTGCCTCGGCCTGAATGAATTCATTCAGCGAGTCGCTTGAGAGGTTATGGGTAGTTAGATAGCTTTGGTTGACATAAATCGTGGTTTTACCAAACGAGTAAAACATGTTCGCAGCGCTTTTCCCCGGTTTAGATGAATTTGCGCCGAACCGGTTAAAAAGGGCAGCCTCTAACGAATCCCGGAAAGCTTTGGCTTGTTGGCCGCCCCGGCGCGCTGGAATTCCCTCTGCTTGCAAGTATTCCGGCATGGTCATTCCACCGTGATCGGAGACTAACACATAGAGAATATTTTTTCGGGGCACTTTTTGCTCCAGTTGATCCATAAAATATTGGAGATACCGGTCCAGGGTCATTTCCAGCTCGGCTTCTTCCTGGCTTTCGGGTCCGGTACAATGTAGGATCACATCGTGGGCAGAAAGGCTGACCAAGAGTAAATCAGGGATGTCATCCTGCCCCAACTTTTCATTCTCGGCAATCGTGCTGGCCAGTCTGAGCGTAACCTCATCTAAAAAAGGCATAAATCCGAACTGCTGGTAATAGGTCTTGGTTAAGCCGGAATCCCCGGCCGAGATATAATGGGGAAAAACCGGATGGTGGAGTTTGGGATCTTCGCAGCGATCACTGGTGCGGCGGGAAATATCGCGCTCATAGAAATAATCATCCTGCCGGGCAAGTTTTTGATAAAATGAATCGGGTTGGGATTTTTCCCATTTTCGATGCAGGTAGGCCGCAGGATAATTCACCTGGTTAAAGTCTTTGATGTACTGGGGATAGTCGTTCCGATAGTAGCTTGACGTGACGAAATTCGGGTCATTCCAGTCATACCAATACACCCCATCCGGATGGGCGCCGGCCATAAAAATCGCCGCACGGTCTTTTCCGGAAACGCTGAATACTTTTGCTTTTGGATACGCCGCTTTCAGCCAATCACCAAGGGAAGTCCCCAAGACGTAATGGTAAGATTCACCGTGTTTATTATTACCGATAATTTTGGCATTGTCATCTTCAACGCTATAGATGGAGCGTTTTAATTGTGCATCGTAAAAATTATTACTAAGAATACCCATGCTGCCGGGGAAGCGCCCGGACAACAGGGTAAGATGACCCGGACCGGTGGCCGTATTTGAATGATCATGGGTTGCATTTTGGAACCACACGCCCCGGGTTACAAACCTTTTTAACCCTTTATGATAATACGGTGCAAATTTGATGGGAAGATCTCCACGCCATTGATCGACGGATATAAAAACGACTAATCTCGGTAACTTTTCAGGTGAAGCTTGTTTTTCGCAGCCTGTTAAAAGAAATGTAATACCGAATACAGAGAGCAATCCAAGCAGTTTTATTTTGTGCATATTACTTTTAAGAACCTTCGTTTACCTATTTTAATAATGTATTGATTCCCGCCAATCAAAGAAAAATATTCGTCCGTACATTTTTCCTGGTTGACGGTTACCGCATTTTGACGAATCATTCTGCGAACTTCACTCCGGGAGGATAACATCCCGCTGTCGACTAATACATCGATTATGGAAGGGGATTCAGAGCGGTTGCTAATTTTGAATTCGGGAATATTATCAGGAATTTCTTTTTTTATAAACAAGGAATCAAAAGCCGACTGGGCGGCTTCCGCGGAAGCCGTATCGTAATACAGCGCGACCACCTCCCGGGCGAGCTCACGCTTGTAATCCCTTGGGTTCGCACCATTTTTAAGCTGCTGTTCCATAGCGGATATACGGCTACGGGGAACAGGCGTTGCCAACAGAAAATATTTGAGCAGCAGTTCATCCGGGATCGATAGGATTTTACCATAGATCTGATCCGGTGGTTCCGTCAAACCAATGTAATTGTCCAAGGATTTAGACATTTTTTCCACGCCGCGGGTACCCTCCAAAAGTGGCATGGTCAGGATGACTTGCGGAGTCTGACCGGCCTGGCGCATTAATTCACGTCCCACCAGGAGGTTAAAGAGCTGGTCCGTCCCCCCCAGTTCCACATCGGCTTCCAGTTGTATCGAATCCTGGGCCTGTGCTAAGGGATACAGAAATTCATGGACGGAAATCGGTACGCCGGCTTTATACCGCTTATTGAAATCGTCGCGTTCCAACATTTGAGCCACTGTGTAGCGTGCCGCCAGATTAATGACTTCGGTAAAATCCATCTGTTTGAGCCAGTCCGAATTATTCACCACCTCCAAGTCATTTGGTTCCAACACCAGCGTTGCCTGCTCCACATAGCTGCGGCCATGTTCCCGGGCTTCGGCGAGGGAGATATGCGGGCGGGTTTTATTGCGTCCGGTAGGATCACCAATTGCGGCCGTAAAATCGCCAATGATGAGAATAGCATGATGCCCCAGATTCTGGAATTGGCGCAATTTGCGTAATACCACGGCATGTCCGAGATGTAGGTCGGGACGACTGGGATCGGCGCCCAATTTAACTTTGAGAGGCTTCCCGGATTTCTCGGCTTTTAGCAGCTTGGCTTCCAACTCGTCCGGGTTGATAAATTTTTCGATCCCTCTAGTGAGGGTGTCCATTTGTTCTTTTACTGGTGGAAAATGCATCTTATTCCTGAACTATTCAACATTCCTGATTAACGCAAACGATGTGCCCGGGCACGATCCATTTCACGCTTCGCTTCCCGCGCGGCAACGGCATCGCGCTTGTCGTGTTGTTTTTTCCCTTTAGCGAGTCCCAATTCAACTTTCAGCTTGCCGTTTTTAAAATATAGTGCCAGGGGGATCAAAGTCATGCCGCCTGCTTCGATTTTTTCAGTAATCTTTCCAATCTCGCGTTTGTGAAGCAGTAATCTACGCTCCCGCACCGGATCGTGTTGATCATAATCGTTGGCGCCGGCCCAGGGTGAAATGTGTAGCCCAACTAAAAAGATGCTCCCGTTACGGGCCCTGGCATAAGCATCCTGTAGATTGACTTTACCCTCACGGATTGCTTTGACTTCCGTGCCACGTAAAGCAATTCCGGACTCATATTTAGCAATGATAAAAAAGTCGTGAAGCGCCTTGCGGTTCCTCGTTACAAGCTTGATGTCACTCATTTCATCCATATTATGAAATTAAACGGTACAATAGAATTTAAGCAAGGCAGGTTTCCGTTATTTCAGGAGGCGGAAGAATGTAAGGCGCTGAATAATCCAACAAATATTTTTTCCCCGAATTAGCACTTATGATTAATAATCGACTACTTTTAAATATCTATAAAGAAGTTTAACTAAGGGACTTACAGCGTATTAATTAAATATTTACTTGAATTTTTAACTCTTCTGATTTAGTATATGAAGTATCGCTTGAAGTGCCGGCAATGATACCTGAGGACCTTGAGAAAATGGCAGAATTTGGAATTAAAAAACTGTACTACTCCATTGGTGAGGTCAGCAAAATCACCGAGCTGAAGCAATATGTATTACGCTACTGGGAGTCGGAGTTTCCCCAATTGGCTCCCGCCAAGAACCGGGCGGGAAATCGGATATACCGGGATAAAGACATTGAGCTCATCCAGTTCATTAAGAATTTGTTGTATAATCGTAAATACACCATTGAAGGGGCACGCCAAAAACTAAAACAAATCCATGAAGCCGGGCTTCCCTATTCCGACCAAAGCCTGGTTGAGACGGGTGCGGGAGAACAAGAGTCCCCTGAAAACGGCAAACCTCCCACCGTGCGCGACGGCCAGGCTGAATTTCTTAAAAAACTTCGAGATGACCTGGTCTCCCTCTTGAAAATCCTTGACTCTTAAGTTTAATTACACAGCTTTTCAAAAACGGAACGTAGCGCAGCCCGGTTAGCGCGCCACTTTGGGGTAGTGGAGGTCGGCAGTTCAAATCTGCCCGTTCCGACTGACTGTTAAAACTCCCTACCGCGGCGGTGCTTTTTTTTAAAATCGAAGCGTCCGCATCTAAAAGGCCGAAATCTCCCCGGCGGTATTCTCTGGAGGTTGCCTACCAGGTCGAAACGAAGTGAAGACTGGCCGAAGGGCACAGCCAGCAAGGACGTTAACGGCCTTGTTATTATTCCCCTAAGCAGGCCCGGAAAGCCACCCGGGCGGCAACGAAAAGTATCGCAAGCTATTCGTTAGAGCAGACACTTTGAATAAAATCATTTTTTTTAAAGCGGTCGGCCCCATTTCATGATGAAAGAGTTAGCGAATCATGCAAATAATGCTGGAAACTGCAAGGGCAGGGTTTAAGTTAAATTCTCATGCTTACAACTGTGCGACAATTATCCGAGAAATATTACTATTCATGTCAGCCTGGTTTTAGTTGGGCTCCCCGGATATTATTAAAAAGGAGAAACACGTATGCTTGATACCGCAATGACCGAGTTGACCTTTGCTCGTGTTTGGGCTCCGCTGTTGTACCTCTATGGTGTGGGGGGAATATTTTTCCTGGCGGGAATGCTTATCTCCACTCACAGTAAATCCCTGAACCGAAAGACTAAAGATGGTCGAAAATGGTTCCGCATTCTGCTTTTCGGATACGGTTGGTACCTCTTCATCCACACGGCGCTTACGCTGGCCGCTCTCTACCTGAAATAAGGAGCACGTACAATGTCAATGACTATACCCTGGATTGTGATGGGACTCTATTTCATTATTGTAATGGGTTTCGGATCCTTATTTGGCCGGTATACAAAATCCACTTCGGATTTCTTTTTCGGCGGCCGCAGGTTTGCCTGGTGGTTGATCGCTATGTCAATTTTAGCCACGGGAGTCGGGTCACATTCTTTCGTTAAATATTCCGCGAAAGCATTTCAGCACGGTTTCTCCTCTTCCATGACTTACATGAACGACTGGTTTTTCATGCCATTTTTCATGTTTGGCTGGTTGCCTTTGATCTATTATTCGCGGGTCAATTCCGTACCTGAATACTTTGAACGACGTTTCGACTACCGGGCGCGTTTCCTGGCTACGATTACCTTGTTCCTGTACATGATCGGTTATATCTCGATTGGTTTTCTTACGATCGGGAAAGCACTACAGCCCATGTTGCCTGATTATCTCAATTTGTTGGGAATGCACATTCATCTGACCGGGAATGTGGGTTTAATGAACATTATTATCTTTGTAGCAGTCGTTACCGGTATTTACATCACCTATGGAGGCCAGACGGCTGTTATTTTTACGGATTTATTACAGGGCTTTATTCTCATCTTTGCCGGATTGCTGGTTCTATTCCTGGGCTTTTCCTACCTCGGCGGATTCAGTAGTTTCTGGCACCTTTTACCGACGAGTTTCAAATTACCTCTAGCCCACTTTAATCAGCCGGCGGGATTCAATTTCGTCGGCATATTCTGGGAAGACGGTATCGCCGGATCCATTGGGTTTTTATTCATGAACCAGGGTCTGATCATGCGGTTTTTGGCTACCCGCTCGGTAAACGATGGTAAGAAAGCCGCCGCCTTCAATGTGCTGGTTATTCTACCCATCTCAGCCGTGGTCGTTAGTGGCGCGGGCTGGATTGGTCATGCCATCTACCAGGGACAAGGCCTCATTCCCGGAATACCGGCAGGCATTATCTCGCCGAATGTGGATGTAGACGAAATCTTTACCGTGGTTTCCAGAATCGTCTCGACCCCGATTGCGTTTGGCTTCATCATGTCAGCAGTTACCGCGGCCCTGATGTCCACCGTGGATACCTTGATCAATGCCACCGCGGCGATATTTATCAATGATATTTGGCAGCCGGCTGAAAAAGTTTTGATTCGTCGCAGCCACGGTACTAAAAAATTACATGAAGATAAATATTATCTTATGGTTGCACGCTGGGCCTCCATCATCATCACCGGAATCAGTATTTTGGGAGTCCTGGCATTTAAAAACTTTAAAACTTTGTATGAGGCCCATGGTTTTTTCCACTCTACTCTCACGCCCCCGCTGATCGTTGCTATTTTTCTTGGTATTTTCTGGAAAAGGTTCACGACCCAGGCCGTTATTTGGACATTCCTGGGCGGTGCCGCACTGATGTTGATCGGTGGATTATGGCCGGAAACATTCATCAAACCCTTCGCCCAGGGCAGTGCCATGTCCGGCGGCAAATATATCTACATTTCAGCTTTGTATAATATTATTGTCTGTACCAGTGTGGGTGTAATTGTCTCGTTTTTCACCAAGCCCAAATCCGATAAAGAGTTGGCAGGGTTAACCATTTGGTCCGTGGATAAATCCCGCTGGACTTTTAAAGGCGGTAAACCCAATGATCGTCCCGGTAAAAAGGTCAAACTCCGCTACCGGATTGACGACAATGGTGAAAATGCCCGTTTCTCCAGTTCCGAAATAAAAACGATGGCCGCGGATGTTGGCGATCTGGTGTATCTCTGTGATTCCCGAGCCTGGCTGGGTGGATTGAAGTCCATTCATTCACGTATTGGTGAACCGCATAATGAGCCAGGGATAGTTTATATTACGAGTGACATGGAGAGCTCGGCGTTGTTTGGGAAAAAATCCATTATTATTGCAGAAAAGGAAATGTAAATGTTGCGCCGCATTATTATTCTGGTGCTGATCTCGGGGCTTAGTCTTTGGGCTGAATCGGGTAAATGGTTCATGGCCTTCTGGAATGTGGAAAATCTGTTCGATACGGTGGATGATCCACGGACTAATGACGATGAATTTACCCCCACCGGAAAAAGCGAATGGACTCAGGCCAGGCTGGAAACAAAATACCAGCATTTGGCCCAGGTGATCAACTCCATGAATGCTGGCAAGGGTCCGGATGTTCTGGGCCTCGCTGAAGTTGAAAATCGGGCAGTCATTACAGCACTGGTAAAGGGCCACCTGAAGCGGAAATATAAAATCATTCAGCAAGACTCGCCTGATGAACGCGGAATTGATTGCGTATTACTCTATGATCCCGCGGTTATTACGTTGAAACGAGACCGATTCATTCCGGTGCAATTACCTGATAATGACAAGACCCGGGATATTGTAGAAGGTCAATTTGTAGTTGCCGGCAAATCCTTTTACGTATTCATCAACCACTGGCCTTCACGCTGGGGCGGCACCGAAGCAACCGATCCCCTGCGTCGAATCGCGGCCGCCACCCTGCGTTCACAAATTGATATACTCCAGAAAGCAGATCCGGCAGTTGACATACTCATTATGGGCGATTTGAATGATCATCCCGGTGATCCGTCCGTGCTGCAGGTTTTGGCCGCCAAGCCCAACCCGGATAAGCTCCTGTATGGTGAACTGTTGAATACGATCTGGCCCCTTAATCAGGATCCTCGGGCAGGAACTTACATGTACCGCGGTCAATGGTCGGTGATCGATCAGGTCATCGTTTCCCGGGGATTATTGGATAATCGAAATTTTACCTGGGTAAAAGGCTCCACCGGAAGATTCCTCAAGTCCTATATGTTACAACAGTCCGGCAAATATGCGGGATACCCAAACCGCACTTATGCCGGTGGAAATTATCTCGGTGGTTATTCAGATCATTTGCCGGTTTACTGCGAGATCAGTTTTAACCAGTAACTTTAAAAAATAATTTCGGGTCTTTTACGCTGGTTGGGAAATCCCGGCCACCATATTAAGATCTAAAAGGAAGTTGAATCATAATCGGTAAAATTGTAAGCCCGGGCATAAGGAATCGTCATTAATCGAACCGCTTAAGCGTAATCCCGGTAAGGGATCAATCCTTTAGACTTTACGATGGGTTCCATCACAGAAAGGCTTGGTGCCGGAGTGTTTACAGCCACACCAGGCAACCTCGCGCGCCTCGGAAAAACGCTGAATAATCGGTTTGATATCGGTAATTTTATGGGACCCATCGCAAAATGGTTGTTTATCAGATTGTCCACACGCACACCACAGGTAGGTTTTAGCTTCAACCTTCATTTTATATGCACTGCGTCGGGCTACTTTCGGTTCAATCATTCCGGAAACTCCTTTAAAATTCGGTCGGCCTCATCTTGCTGGCATTATAATCCTGGATGCAGGATATGCAATACATTTGTAGGATTCCCGCCTGAGCTGAATAATCAGGATATTATGCTAAAATAGGATGGGTTTTGGAATCATTTCGATTGGATCGAAGCACTTCAGGTTTTCATGCGGAAATCGCTTTTCGTGGTGAGAAGCGGGTTGAGCTTGTAAAAGCAAATATTAGAATTTCCCACACCAAGCTCACCTTGCAAAATGAAACCAGGTTTTATTAATAACGTTACCCGAACCTAACGGTAGCTTGACCCGGAAAACCGCTACCCGCGCTTGTTGCAATCCCGGGTCTGACCGAGTTGGATTTCCGAGTTGAAAATAGGCCTCAATGAGCGGTATAATTTCACCCGGATTGGTGGCCCGAGGTGCCATCAATCCGGTTCTTGCTTAAATATTTCTGGACTCTGCGCCAGGCGCCGCCGCCTAACATTTGATCTGCTTTCTCGATAGTATTTTGTATTAAATCCAGTATATCATAATCCCCCGCCCAGTGTTTTTCGATTATTCCTTTGTCAACTTCATTCATTACCTTGTTCAGAACAAAGGCCGCAACGGCGATATCATCGGCAAATCCAATCGGGCCAAATATGATTTCAGGTATAATGTCAATCGGAGACATGAAATAGGTTATTGCAAATCCTAATTTTAATTTGGCTTTGGTTGGCACATCCGGATCAAGCGTTAATTTCACCAGCAGGTGAAAAAGATCCGGGGCGGCCATAAGAAGGTCCGCGTATTTATTCCCTTTGCTCCCGGGGCTGGACAGCCATTTTTGCATCCGCCGCCGTAATTTCTGGTAATAATCCAGCTCTTTTTCGTTAAGTTCGTAGGTCATCTAATCACCGTGCTCCATTAAGGCCTAAGATATCGTGATAAAGGCCGTCGCATACCGATTTTTGTAGATATCCGTTTGGCTGGCGGGTTGGACGGCTACTTTTTACTACTGCCTTGATTGCCCTGATTTAAATTCAACCCAGGGTACGTCCCATGTTTTTAAGTCACCTATAATATTGTGCTTGTAATCTAATATTTCGAGTCTATCCGGTATTAGCTTGATAAGGATATATTCCGAATTTTTATCCGTATAAAATCCAGCCCAGGCTTCTTTCCAATATTTTGCTTTTTTTTTCGCATCATTTATCAAATAGGCATGACCTTTCAACACTACATATCCCGCCCCATTGCGGGCTGCATAGTAAAGCGCGGCCCGGGAATCATTGCGTATCTCTTTTACTTTTCGGCTAGTCGATTTTGTGCCCAACCAGACAACCAGGTCGGCTTCAGGTGGAAAAGGATCCATTGTTCTTACCTGGGGATACCCGGATTCGTCTAAAGTTATTAGAGCACAAGATTGCGCCCCAGCCATTATTTTTTTAGCAACTGTAATGAGCGTATCACGATCATAGCCGGAGTCTTGATTATTTTGGGCTAAAATCCCCGGCGGAATTAATAGGTTGATCGCCAACGCCAAAAACAAACCTAGACCGGCACACTGATTATATTTTTTCACTACACCCTCCGTCAAAATAATTCGGCCCCGTCAACGACTGAATTTAACGGCGCGACGCTAGGAGCGTCCGTTAAAGTGGTTTCTTAGGACCGATTCCCTTTGATTTCATAACTTCAATGAATCGTTCAGTGCTCTCAACGGTAAAACCTATACGAACTCTTTGAGAAGACAGACGAAGAAAGAAGATTGAGTTTCTCCAAGGTCGTTTCCAATCCAGGGGAAACCAAAATACAAAGCTGGTCGTTCCCCATATCCGCCATTTCCCATTTGAAAAGGTCGGCGATTCCTTATCAAGGCTTAAAATGTCCGAGAATTCAACAAATTTGAATCCAAACGGGAAGTAATAATTCTGGAACCGAATTCCATTTTCATAAACTTCCACAAGGTTATCTGAGTAAATAGAATTCTGTTTCATTTTTTTTACTCTGAACTAGGCACAATCATATCAACCTCTTATTACGTATTCACTTATTTTCGCGGCAGATTATGCAGTTTGCATGATCCTGCTTACAGGTTTCTCACCGAGGTGTGAACACTACGGCCGCTTTTGTTATACAGGTGGCCTTGCGGCTTACACATTTTTGTGACCGGGCAGTTTTTGAACCGTACGGTTATCCTGGCCATTCTCCAACAAACGGTTTGCGAAGGAACGATTGTCCGAAAAGCCTCTTGGACCTGATCCAGGCGCCTAGATTGCCCGGTTCTACGAACCGACACCGTTGACCCCCGGTAAAGATCAAACATTCCCCTACTCGTTTCAGCCGCCGTTCCCATGGTTGTTTTATCGTTAAACCATAGGTTTCTAACTTCTAAATGCTTTCAGCAATATTTGAAAAATACGCCGGTCGAATCAGTAAACAAAGAGAGAAATGCAGTTCGGGGCTTATAGATTTTTTGTATTGGTGGTGCACCGGTTGAGCCAGTCACCTTACAGCTATTGAATTCGTGTCTCTCGCGGGAAACCGCCACCGAATTCTCAAGGGAATCTTTTTGAGTAATTGGTAAAATTCGTGATTTCCCTTACTCTTACTCATCATCGACATTCAATATCTGCCATTTTCTTCACGGTATTTGTTCAACTTGCTTTCCTAATTGCCCGGTATGAATTTGGATTATAACCCCGAGAAAAGGAGTATTTATTATGCGCCGGCGAATGAAGCTTGGGATTTTGATTCTCATCCTGCAGATAAGTCCGTTGTGGGCGGTCACCTTTTATGGTACGGTGCGGGACGCTCGCACGCATTTCACGCTTTACCAGGTCAAGGTCAGGATCGAAATCCCGGCTTGGGATATTGTGGATTCCACTTATACCAATGCCGGTGGGCGCTGGATGTTTGAAACCGCTACGGCGGCGGCATCCGATCAAATAGGGCTGCCCAAAACCATCACTGTTCTTCCCAACTATCCCAATCCCTTTAACCCGGAAACTCAAATTCCCTTCTCCATTCCCGAAAACGGTCCGGTGACCTTTACGGTTTGGGATATTCGGGGGCATCAAGTCGAAAATCACAATTGGAGCTTGCAATCCGGCACCTACGGCATCACCTGGGCTTCCAAAGGGCCATCCGGAGTTTACCTTTTCAGAATACGGACCACGCATAACCAGGAGACCCGTAAAATGATCCAATTGGATGGCGGCGGAAACGCCGGCGGGTTTCAGTCGCTGAAGTCTTTGGGTGATAAAATCAACGCGAATCAATTGCTTAAAGCTACTGAGACGACGGCCCGCATTATTACGAGCAAAATTGGATATTTGAACGATACCACCGATGTGATCATCGAGGAGGGCGCCGATTATTTAACCTATTTGGAATCAGTCCATGACTGGGCGGTTATGATCGATTTGCATAACGATGTCCTGGAACGGTTAACGGCTGATCCGGATTATCATTTGGCCGACCGACACACCTATAATCATACGGATATTCCACGCCTGCGGGATGGTGGTGTGGACATCCAATGGTTTTCCGTATGGATCAGCCCCACCTCCTACCCTACGAATCCGTTTAACACGGCTTTGACTTTTATCGACCGATTCCAGGCTGAAGTGACTGCTAACCCCACCACTCTCGGTATGGCCACTACGCTGGAGCAAGCATTGGCTTTGAACGCGGAAGGTAAAATTGCGGGTGTCTTCGGTGTGGAAGGCGGTCACACCATTGAAAACAGCTTGGACAATTTGCAGACTCTTTATGACCTGGGGATGCGCTATCTGACCATTACCTGGAATAATTCTACTGACTGGGCCGTATCTGCTCAGGACAGCCGCTCAGATTCCGTGGGTCTCTCGGATTTTGGCCGTCAGGTAATCCACAAACTGGACTCACTCGGCGTTATTATTGATGTCTCCCACACCGGTATTCAGACTATCCGCGACATTCTGGATGAAACTCAGAATCCCATTATTGCCAGCCATTCCGGTGTCCGGGCCCTACGGGATCATTATCGCAATCTATATGATGATCAGATCCAGGCGATTGCCAATTCCGGGGGGGTGGTTGGAATTGTTTTTTACAAGAATTTTCTGGCGAATCCCGGCCAATGGGTGTCGGTCAATACGGTCATTCAACATATTGATTATATTGTAAATCTTGTTGGCATTGATTATGTCGCCATTGGGTCTGATTTTGACGGCGTGGGGCAAAACAGCGTACCCAGTGGGCTTGAGGATACTTCCAAGTATCCCAATCTGACCATCGGTTTACTGAATCATGGATATTCACCTGATGATGTGCGGAAAATATTGGGAGGAAACTTTATGCGGGTGTTTCAAACCGTATGCGGCGAAAATCCGGCCGGCCTGTAAAAAGACGGCCGTGCGTTTATCGTTCTCCGGTCTTTTTAATAATATGATAGCCGAATTGGGTAGAGACCGGACGACTCAGTGCGCCGGACCCCAGTTTGGTGACCGCCGTCTCAAAGGGTTTGACCATCTGTCCGGGGCCGAACCAGCCCAGATCGCCTCCTTTGGCTTTACTGGGACAGGTTGAATAAGTTTTGGCCAATTGCCCAAAGTTTGCTCCCTGCTTTAACTGCTTGAAAATATCTTCCGCCAGGTGTCGTTCTTTAACCAAAATATGACTCGCGCGCCATTCCATCTATTCACTCCTCCTGTTAATTTTCAAATTCCGGGTCAATTATATCTTCCGTCGACCCGGGATGCAAAGCGGTTTTGATTAATCGGCGAGCAAGATTCGGCCCGAAAATAACCACACCGGCGGAAAAGCAGGTTCAAATCACCTATTCCCACTGGAGACCAACCACCCAACTTTCGGGTGTCAGGAAGTTCCCCCTGATGTTCACTTCGACCGTCAGATGATCTGTAGGCTTATAGATGAGTCCCCCAACATGATTACTTGATCGTGTAAATACAGGTGCCGGGTTGTTCTGGTAAGACTCATACCGGTTCTGTTCCAAAACCTCGGAGGCCGTGGCGCCATCTCGCACGGATTTATCGTAAATCCGGGGATAGAAGATTTCTGCGTTGGTTTTGGTCTTAATCAACGAAAAATGCAGCTCGGCGCCCGCGATTAATCTCAGCTCATTATTTAATTTGATTGATGCGCCGAGTGGAATAATTGCCTGCCGGCTAATTCTGGATTGAGTAAACGTGTGGCTTTTCTCATAATCATGCCGGTCATAGCCTGTTTCATTAAAATGCAGACTTCTCTCAAACCAATAATCACCCCGCATGTTTTTAGACTCATGGTTTGTCTGGCTGAACCGATTTTGCTCAAGATAAAGGCCCGAAAATGATTTCCACCGATCATTAGGATGGTATTCACCCATTATAAACCATGACCAGTCCGACCAATCATTCTTTCCATCACCAGCAACGGTGAAAGCATGTTGTGACCAATATTGATTATACTGCCTGAACCGGTCGCTTAAGCCGGAATCATAAGCATCGTAAACCCGATCCCAATAAGCCGTATCTTTGGCGGTGATGGAAGCACTGATATCTTGGGCGTTCCAATACCCGGATAAAGCAGTTTTAAGGGTCAGCACCGCTGAAAGCTTTTTTTCGGCATGCAAGGTCAGACCTTGGTAATTGCCCTTCAGCTTCGAGGTATTTGTTTGCGTGCTATAAAAATAGTTGGTGCTGAAGTAGGTAATATCGGACGGATCCTCAAACCAGGAATAAGCAGTATCCAGGAGCACGCGCTGTTCGTCACCCGAACCCCAGCCATACTGTGCGCTGATACCCCAGTTCAGGTCAGGATTGGGCTGTAATTGGACGCCGAAGCCCAAGATGTAGGAAGTCCCGGCAACATTTAAATTATCCTTATTCAAACTGGTTACATCCGAATGCGGATGGACTTCACTAAACCTGTCGTGAATATCACCAATATCCGTATAAATATTCTGCTGAATTTGCGCTCCAACATTCATGGTTGAAGATGTCCTATAGCCAATATTTGCCTGACTCTGAATATGAATTAGATGCTGCTTATTCTCATCCAAAGACAGAGTTGATGGCTCGGGAGTTGTGGTTTCAGCGTAACCGGCAGCGAATCGCGAACCATAAAAATCAGACCAGTAATAGCCCTGGGGCGCCAGGTAAGTGCCGTAGTCAAGGGCAACACGGTTAAACAAACCAAGCGTCAGACGCGGGTTTATCCGGGTTAACCAGGCAGCGCTGTAAAGTGGCTTGGTATCGAGAGTGTTTAAAGATGTTTGAGAATACCAGCGCGGCGCCACATACAAATTTGTACGGTAATTGAAGGCCATGCTGGTAATCTCCGCTAGACCCCATGGATTGAAAGTAATAAAGAATGGTTCATAGAGCGAAATACCGGACTGATAAAAATCAAAATAAAAGACGGTGGAGTCCAGATTCGCCAAGGCCGCCGGGTTTAACACCAATCTGCTGAAAATTCCGGATTGCATGGATGCCAGTTCGGGTGAATAAATCATCATTCCCACGGTATGAAACGAGTAGGGCGTGAGAAATTCGGGAATGTTGGGCGCCCGAAAGGTTACACCCGGTACGGTTCCCGAATAAAGGGTGCTGATAGCCAGAAATGAAGTCATTAACCGCAGTTTGAATTTCATGGTAATCCCCCGTTTACAAAGGTTCATTTAGAAATTATTCCCATTTAAATTCCAAGGCTATAATCTGTTCCAATTTCAGAATCTTTCTCCGTAAATCAAACATAATCTTGGTTAGATATTAAAAAATAATAATGAAGCCCTACGAGGATTACAGGTTGGCGGATGAATATT
>CAZIWX010000033.1:0-5574 GCA_964543125.1 uncultured Lentisphaeria bacterium
AGCCGAATTGCGCGCGAAATTTGGAGTAACAGTTAAGGTAATCCTAAAAGACCTGTCTGTTAGCACGGCCGCCCAAGAAATTGTTGACGAATTGGAGCAAGAAACAGTATCAGTTGATATTCTGGTCAACAATGCGGGGTTCGATGTCTATGGAAACTTTTACGAAACGGATTTAACCAGAGAATTACAGATGATCCAGGTGAACCTGGTCACGCTAACTCAGTTAACTAAATTGCTGGCCGGTGATATGGTTAAACGCAGGCGCGGTAAAATTCTCAATCTTGGTTCCATAGGATCATTTATCGCAGCTCCTCTGAATGCCGTGTATAGCGCTGGCAAAACATACGTGTTGAGTTTTTCGGAAGCCCTTGCGGAAGAATTGCAAGGAAGCGGGGTTACTGTAACTTGCTTATGTCCTGGACCGACGCGAACAGAATTTAGCGAAAGGGCCCGAATGGATGATATTAGATTAATGAGGCGCGGGGCGATGAATGCCGATACCGTAGCGTAAATTGGCTTTCGCGCTTTAATGGCGGGAAAAAGGATCGTTGTTCCAGGTCTGTACAATCAAATTCAGATTTTATTTATTCGTCTTTTGCCCAGAGCTATCGTCGTCAAGTTGTCCAAATTCATGTTGCAAAAGGCGTAACAGTTGTAGGGCTAAAGTTATGTTCATCGCGCAAAAACCGGACACGCGGAAAGAAGCCATGAATCCGATTCATTTGGATTGAACAAGGAGTATTTATGGGAGTCACCTTGATGAACTCATTTCAGAAGTGGGTTTTCGGTGCTGGTGTTTTTAACGTAGTGGCGGGCTTCCCACTTGCCATGCCATTTCTTTACCGATCGTACTATATCATTTTTAACAGCCTCAATCACAAGATTGGTCTGGGTGGTATGGATTTAGAGCCACCCGTCGAAGGCATCAACATGTTGCTTATAAACACGGCGGGGTTGGCTTTGGCTTTAGTGGGATTAATGCTCATTTATGCCTCAGCCAATCTGAAAACCAGAATCGGCATTCCTTTCTTGAATGCGGTTATTTGGCTTATCTTCTCTGGTTTGCTTGTTTATTACATGATTGCGGAAGACATTTCAAGAATACTCGTATCTTTAGCGGTTATTGACATCGTGATTGCGATTGCGTTTCTGTATTTCATCTTTCAATTCAAGAGAACAGAGAGAACGGAGAGAACAGAGTAAAGCAGATGGCCGTCCAACAAGCGGTTGCAGCCGACCGCTTTGTCAGGCGCGCACACTTGGTTGATCTGGTAGTAGAGGTTATTTAACGCATCCGGGCGGCGGATTGAATTCAACCGTTAGCAGACGTGTAGCAGGCGCGAATAAAATCTAACGACCCGGGGGAAATAATGAAAGACCTCCCAACTAGCACTGAGAGTTTGGTGATTCATGATTACTTAATTCAGGGATTTGGTGGAAAATCGGGAGTAAGGGATTCAGGGTCGATGGAGGCGGCGCTTGGCCGGCTAACGACCGGGGATTATTCCGATATAGAGGAAGAGGCGGCGGCGTTGATGGAAAGTCTCTCTGGGAATCATCCACTTATTGACGGTAATAAACGGGTCTCTTTTTTTGTAACGGACACATTTCTCAGGATGAATGGATATCAAATTATTTGTGACAACGCAGCAGCCTTCGCCTTTTTCAAATCCTTCTTTGACATAAACAGTTTCGATTACAACCATTTACTTGTTTGGCTACGAAACCAGATTGCGCAACCTTAAGAAGACCTCCTGCTCACAAAGGCTTCAAGCTGACGATCCAAAAGGGAGTTGTAAAACGAAAGTGGCGAAAAGCATACACTTTGGGGTAAACCAGATGTTCACGAATGCACAGCTTAAGCCTGGGCCGCTGTTGGGAACCGGGCTAAATGCCGTAAACTTGGGTTGAGAAAGATGAAAGTGTATTTTGATTGTGTTTTCTACTATGTGAGAGATCTTGAATCAGCCATTCAGTTCTACTCGGATCTTCTGGGTAGGCCGCCGGTCTCGCAAGGCTCAGTTGCCAGATTCAACCTAAACGATGTTCTGATCGAGCTTGCTCTTTCACCCGATGAGGCCGCCATATCAGGGGGCGGCAATGCTCGTCTTTGTCTAAGGGTGGATGATATTGAACAGGCTTCAGAGGATCTTCGTGCGAGAGGGATTCCGGCCAGGAACATTCATATCGTAAACAATGGGAAGCTTGTACTATTCGAGGATCCTGATGGAAACGAAGTTGCCCTTTGGCAGTATTCCTGATTTATAACGGCATAACAACTCGTTGGAGGCAACTGAGGATGCAGCGTGATTCAACCTGAATATAGCTCGCCCATGCTCCTCGGCTCAGGCGTTAATTCACCGCTAGATCCGCTCCCGCGTCCAGGCCTCCAAACCACCGGCTAAAATCAATTCTTGGGCCGCCTCACCCACCGGGGTCGGAGCATAAGTCTTGCCGTCGGCCGTTAATTCCGCCTTGGCAAAATCCAGCCGGGCATGAATGCCGGTGCGGACCGTGAGTTTATTCGAACCGAATTGTGATTTTAAGTCCTTCACCAG
The DNA here is from genome assembly GCA_964543125.1 of uncultured Lentisphaeria bacterium. Lineage (GTDB taxonomy): Bacteria > Fidelibacterota > UBA8477 > UBA8477 > UBA8477 > CAZIWX01. The sequence goes on from CAZIWX010000033.1 coordinate 2,559, forward strand.
TTCAGGTGCTTCCAGTACCAAAAAGCCGTTGTTAAGGGCGTTGCGTTTGTAGGTTGCACTGAAGGATCCGGCCAGCACCAACGCAATTCCGCGATACTTCAACGCCGTGGCAGCCTGCTCCCGGCTGGAACCGGTTCCAAAATTAAATCCGCCTACTAAAATGTCACCTCTCCGAACCAGCCGGCCGAATGCCGAATCGTAATTTTCCATTACCACGCCAGCTTGTTGTTCGGGTGTGAAATCGTCCCGGTAAGTATATTTACCGGGATAAATGCCATCGGTGTTCAGATTATCCTGGTGACAGAAAATCAGTTCTCCGGCCAGGGTTTCGGAAAAACCCGGCCGAATCCGTACTTCCATTTGTTTACCATCCGGTTTTGCGTTGACTTTGATACTGCCAATCGTTTCTACCAGGGGAAATTCCATCGGCTGGTCAATTTCACCCGCCACGGCCGAGGCCGCCACCACCGCCGGCGAGGCCAGGTACGCTTCAGCGGATTTGCTGCCCATCCGACCCTTGAAATTTCGGTTGGTCGCTGAAATCCCCACTTCCCCATCTTCCAGCAAGCCGGTTCCCAAGCCGATACACGGCCCGCAACCGGGTGGTAAAACTTTGGCGCCGGCATCGATGAGCGTCTGCCAATCACCGCGCTGTTTCGATTCGGTCTGGACTTCGCTGGATGCGGCCGCGATATAGAATTCCACACCGCTTGCGACTTTTTTCCCGCGCACGGTCTCGGCGGCGGCTGCCAGATCATCCACCCGGCTATTCACGCAGGAGACCAAATAGGCTTTATTAATTTTCAAATGCCGGGTTTGCATTTCTTTCACCGAAGTCATGATCTTCACATGGTTGGGGCCGGAGACATGGGGCTGAACGGTATTTAAGTCCAGGGTCAATTCCCTGGCGTAAAAGGTATCCTCGTCCGCAACGAGTCTTTCGGTTTCCAACGCCGCAATTCGTTCCCAATTCATACGGGGGTGTACACCATTTTTCGCATCGGCATCCGATGGCACACCTGCCAGACCGCGTTTAGCGATCAAGGCGGCCCGCTTTTTCAGCCAGGTAAGCGTGACGGCATCAATGGGGAAAACGCCCGCCAAAGCGCCCCATTCAGTGGTCATATTGGCAATCGTGAGCCGCTCTTCCAGGGAAAGTCCGGTTACCCCGGCGCCCATAAATTCCAGCGCATGATTCAGGACTTCATCGTGGTTGAAATAACCGCACAGGGTGATGATGACATCTTTACCAGTGACGCCCGGATGCAATTTTCCGGTGAGTGTAACTTTGGCAATGGGTGGAACCTGCCACCAGGTTCGGCCGGTGGCCCAAAGCGCGGCGGCGTCAGTCCGCACCACCGGCGTTCCCAGGCAACCCAAACCGCCGTACATATTAGAGTGGCTATCGGAAGCCACGACCATGGTTCCGGGCCAGACATACCCCTCCTCACACATGATTTGGTGACCGATGCCGCGGCCGGCCGGATAAAAATCCACGCCTTGTTTCCCGGCAAAGGCTTCGATTTTGCGATACTTGGCTAAATTAGTCACACTGGTGTCCTGAACATTGTGGTCCAGTGCAAATACCGGTTGCCGCGGGTTGGCGATTTTTCCGGCGCCGATGGACCGGAACTTGGGAATCACGGCGCCGGTATTGTCGTGGGTCATGACATACGCCGGTTGGAGCATGACAAAATCCCCGGCGCGCACCTCCCGGCCTTCATCCAAATCCACTGCGTAGCACTGGACTATTTTCTCGATTAATGTCTGTCCCATTTATCTGACCTTTTTAAATAACCACAGATTACACTGATTTAACAGATTAAAATGCAAAAAGCAGGCATGATTAGAGCACCAAGCGCTCATATTTGAGTGCTGCTTCACCAAAATTGATAAGCAGTCCCACCTTTTTAGCAGCAGCTTTGAGATAACTGAGCACTTGCGCCCGCTCCACATCTCCAAGCTGTTTGATCGCTTTCAATTCAACAACGACTTCATTCTCCACGACCAAATCGAGCTGAAAGTCTTTCACAGGTTTGCCTTTATACAGCACCTGAACCGGATATTGATTCCGGAATGCTAATCCTTGTGCCTGCAGCTCTTCCAGTAATGCGGCCTCATATACCGACTCAATAAATCCTGGTCCCAACTCCCGGTGAACCTCCATGGCACAGCCAATGATTTAATAAGTCAGCTTTTTATGTAGGAATACCATCCAACCCTGCTATTAAATTTGTGTAATCGGTGTAATCCGTGGTTGCCTCTTTTTTTCGAGTTTTTTTACACAATCCGTGCTTTGCCTTTACTTCTTAAACGGTTCGAAGCTGACGAAGTCCGCATGATGCACGATGCTGGATTCCACCGTCCGGCGCACCAGATCGCCCTCCTTACTGTGGGTGGCAATGATGTGCTGCACTTCGGGAGGTAAGCCGAACCGGTCTGCAATGGCTACACCGCTAAACGGATGCCGCACGATTTTTCCCGCATCACTGGTAACCAGCTTGCCATTTTCCAGCGTGTACTCCAGCAGCTTGCCCACATCAATCAGAATCGCACCGGCAATCAAAATGTCCCTGTTGATCCGCAATGCTTTACCAAAATTCTTTTGCATCCGTTCGGCCATTTCCACCGCCAATTGGACACAGGTACGCTTGTGATTCATGAACGAAACCTTTACATCTCCGATCAACAAGGAAAAGGGAATCGTTTCCAGGTCAGCAGCCTTCAGGACGCTGTTGTCGATGGCATATACCCAGGCATCGGTGACCTTTTCCCGCAATTCATCGTTTTTGATCCATTCAATTTCGGGCCAAATTTTTAAGACTTCGGATTTGGTGGACATGGGAAGAATTCCTTATGAGGATGGTTTTCACATCTTAATCCCCCCGGTGTTCTTCGACAAGCTCAGAAAGACACCGAGGGGAACACGAATTGCCACCCCGAGGTCGAGCGCAGCGACGGATCGAAGGGCGACATTCTTGGATATTGGTTAAAATTTCAGTTGTCTCTCTGAGGT
>CAZIWX010000033.1:5674-9644 GCA_964543125.1 uncultured Lentisphaeria bacterium
GACATTCTTGGATATTGGTTAAAATTTCAGTTGTCTCTCTGAGGTCGAGCGCAGCAACAAATCGAAGGGCGACATTCTTGGATATTGGTTAAAATTTCAGTTGTCTCTCTGAGGTCGAGCGCAGCGACAAATCGAAGGGCGACATTCTTGGATATTGGTTAAAATTTCAGTTGTCTTCCTGAGCTCGTCGAAGGGCAACTGGAATTTTTCATTCACAAACAATGATACCATTAATTACGATTTCGGTTTCACCCTGAAAATCGTGTCAATCACGGTGCCATCCACCCACTTCACAATCCCGATGGGCTCGTCCGTGAATTCCAGCTTTTCCGGTACGCCACCAATCAGATCGTCCACCTCGGCTTTAATGTCCTCAATCGGCCGGATAGGCAGGCCGCTGTTTCGGGTGGCATCAATCAAATCTTGGCGTAATGGATTAATGGCAATGCCGCGCTCCGTAACAATCACATCAATGAGTTCACCGGGTCCCACCAACGTGGTGACATTATCCACAATAATCGGAATCCGGTCCCGAAAGGCCGGAATCGGTAAAATCGTGCATTTACTGAATAGGCAATTCTGCCAGCCGCCAATCCCGTGGAGCATCTGGCCATCGGAGTGGGTCACCACATTGGCATTGAAATGCGTATCCACTTCGGTAGCACCGAGAACCACCACATCCAGCAGGGAGGCGAAATTCCCTTTGCCGTGCCAATTGTAACTGGTGAAGGGGGAGGTGTCCACATGTCCCGGATTTTCCCGCAGGGAACGCACGCCCTCCAGGTCGAAGGTCTGGCCATCCAGGATGTAATCGGTCAACCCTTCCTCCAGCATTTCCACCAGGTATTTGGTGGATCCGCCCCGGATAAAACGCGCTTTAACACCGGCTGCTTTCATCATCTCTTTCAAATAAATGGCGAAAGCCAGTGCCGTTCCACCCGCACCGGCCTGAAAACTGAATCCGTTGTGTATAATTCCGGCCGCTCGAACGAATTTGGCGGTAAGTTCGGCGATATAAAGCCGGTCAGGTGATTTGGTAATGGCCGTGGTGCCGGAGATAATTTTTGCGGGCTCACCCACTTTGTCCAGCACCACTACCGAATCCACATTTTGTCCCTGGATTTGCCAGGGGATACAGGGAAAAGGCACCAGGTTATCAGTCACCACAATGACATGATCGGCGTATAGAGAATCAGCCAGCCCGAATCCCAGGAGTCCGCAAGCGGAAGGACCCCGATCCCCCGTGGCATTTCCAAACGGATCGGCGGTGGGAGCAGCAATAATGGCGATATCAATGTGGACTTCCCCATCCTGAATCGCTTGCCACCGGCCACCATGGGAACGCAACACGGCCAGTCCGCCCATCTTCCCTGCGGAAGCATATTTTCCCAGGGGACCGTTAAGCGAGCCCTCAACGTGATGAATCACGCCGTTATCCAGATATTTGATCAGAGGTTCATGGCAGGGAAAGGCGGCACTGGGAAACCACATCAAATCTTTCATTCCCAATTCAGCGGCGGCATCAAAAACCCGGTTCATGATCAAATCGCCATTTCGGAAATGGTGGTGCGAGGAAATCGTCATTCCATCTTTAATATCCGCCTTGACCAGGGCAGCTTTGATGGATTCGACCACTTTATTTCCATCCAGTCGGTAGTCATTGCAACTCCGGATGGGTGGAGCGGCGCGGTTGCCGGTGGGTTTGTATTTGGCTACACCCTGAAACGGTACTTGCGGTTTACCATTCACCCCGGTGGGCACACGCCGTCCGGCGGCATTTAAAACAAATTCGTACTTACCTGACATGGTTATTAAATCCTGGAAGAGTAACCACAGAGATCACAGAGGTTGATCACCGAGATCACAGTTTTAATCTTTTAATTCCTTTGGTTAATTGGGTAACATTGAAGTTGATAAGCAATCCTAATGATTTATGACTCAATTTCATATAAGTCAGGGTTTGTGCCATGTGAATTTTATTTAATTCCTCTACTGCTTTCAGTTCCACAACCACGGAATCCTCAACTACTAAGTCCATTCTATAACCGGGATCAATGATTTCACCTTTGTACTCAATTGGTAAGATTACTTGTCTATCAATTTTGACACCTCGGTCGGAAAGTTCTTTTACTAAGGTTATTTCATAAGCTGATTCCAGAAGACCCGGACCGAGAACACGATGCACTTCAATAGCAGCACCAATAATCTTCCCTGTTAATTCATGGTCAACCATCAATAAATCTCTGTGTTCTCTGTGCCTTCTCTGAGATCTCTGTGGTTACTGGTTTTCTTCTTCACGCCTTTGCGGTTACTGCCTTTCTTCTTCCTGCCAGTTTTCCGGTAAAATCCCCGTCTCAACCGCCAGTTTGATCGTTCGCAGGGCCCGTTTTACCACGGGTGGATCGATCATCTTGCTGCCCAGAGCAACGACACCCAGGCCATGCTGCTCAGCCTCTTCAGCCGCGCGGACAATTTTTTGGGCTTGGGCAATCTCCATTGCTTGCGGTGCAAACGTCTCGTGTACGGGCCGAATCTGACGAGGATGAATACACCCTTTGCCGTCAAAGCCCAGGGATTTGGCTTCGGCAACTGAAGCACGTAAGCCGGCTTCGTCATTCACATCACTAAAAACCGTGTCGATGGCTTGAATACCGGTTGCGCGGGCGGCATTCACCAGCCTGGAGCGGGCAAAAAATGATTCTTTACCTGCTAAAGTCCGCTGGGTTCCCAAGTCCGCCGTGTAATCTTCCAAGCCGATGGCTAACGCTACATTATTAGGTGAGGCTTCGGCAATTTCCAGTGCTTTCAAGATACCCCGGCCGCTTTCCAGAATCGGCATGAGAAAAACCGGTTCGGTGCGCCGGCACGACTTAGCGATTACCTTGATCTTTTCATCCACCGCCTTGATCTGGTTCGCACTTTCCACCTTGGGAATCAGAATTAAATGAACATTATGGGGAATGATATACTCCAGGTCATCCAGCCCGCGCTGGCCCTGGTTGATGCGCACCATGCGTTCAGCGCCAAAAAAATCAAGGGCCCGCAGAGCATTTCGAACCAGGTGACGAGCGGCATCCTTCTCGTTTGGCGGAACCGCATCTTCCAGATCCAGAATAATGCCGTCAGGTTTATGAATTCCGGCGTTCAACATGAGTTTGGGCTGATTACCCGGTAGATACAGCCGGCTGCGTCGAAAATGATCACGACTGGATGTGTATTGACAATGTGATTTCAGTGCGGGTAGAATTTCAGTCTTCACAGTGGGAAAGGCACGCTTGATCACGGTCTCGATGCGGGCTTGCACCACCCACGGCAAGGCACCAAAATCATTTAGCATGAATTCGCCGGTTTGAATACCCAATTCTGCAAGTGACGCTTCTGTCAGGTCCCGCAATGATGCACCAAAGAGGACGCCCACTTTGCTGGAAACCTCAATTTTTAAGGGCTGATTTGATGGTTTGAACGAAACCTGGCAGTCGGAACGGATTTTTTCGCTGGTGGCTCCGGCCGTAAAAACGGAAAAACTCATATTCATATCCAATATTTATTGCGTTGTCTCGTCATTATCCACCTGCTTCCCCGTGCGGTGCAAATCCTCAACGAGGAGCGTTTGCATCGTTATTGAATGAATAAATATACCCATGGCAGGTTGTGTGCCCAAGGGAATGCATGGGTCGAAACCGATTTTCGTCTGAGCGGTAGCTGGGGCTAAATCGGTTTTCGCTTATACCAGCGTCAAACGGAAACCGAGTTGGCTGCTTTTCAAAACCGATTTTCGTCTGAGCGGTAGCTGGGGCTAAATCGGTTTTCACTTATACCAGCGTCAAACGGAAACCGAGTTGGCTGCTTTTCAAAACCGATTTCCGCCTGAGCATCAGCGAAGGCTAAATCGGTTTTCACTTATACCAGCGTCAGACGGAAACCGAGTTGGCTGCTTTTCAAAACCGATTTCCGCCTGAGCATCAGCGAA
>CAZIWX010000033.1:9744-23964 GCA_964543125.1 uncultured Lentisphaeria bacterium
CTGCTTTTCAAAACCGATTTCCGCCTGAGCATCAGCGAAGGCTAAATCGGTTTTCGCTTATACCAGCGTCAGACGGAAACCGAGTTGGCTGCTTTTCAAAACCGATTTCCCGCCTGAGCGTCAGCGAAGGCTAAATCGGTTTTCACTTATACCAGCGTCAGACGGAAACCGAGTTGGCTTCTCGAAACTCGGTTTGCTCGGTTCTTCCCCTATTTAATCATCCCATGATCCGCGAAAGAATAATAATCATTTCCACCGATGATGAGATGGTCCAGCACCCGTACATCAATGGTACCGGCCGCTGCCATGAGTTTTTTGGTGACCGTCTGATCTTCAGCCGACGGGGTAGTATTGCCGGAAGGATGGTTATGAACCAGAATCAGGGCCGCCGCATCATAATCCAGTGCACGTTTAATGACTTCCCGGGGGTACACCGCCGAAGAGGTAAGTGTGCCTTCGAACAATTCCTCCATTTTCAGAATCCGGTTCTGGCCATTGAGAAAAATCACCATGAACACCTCCCGGTTCCGATCTCGAAGATTGTGCGTCAGGTATTCGAACACCGTGGCGGACGAGCGGACATAATCCTCCCCTATCACTTTCTCCTGCAAATATCGCCGCCCAACCGCATGGGGCAATTTTAGGGCGAAAGCGTTGGTCTCGCCGATACCTTCTATCTCCATCAATAATTGGATGGGGGCCTCCAATACGCCCGGTAATGATCCAAACCGGCGAATGGCTTCCTTGGCTGGTTTTTTCATATCCTTATACGGTGTTGACAGTGTCAACAACATCTCAATTACTTCGTAATCGTGAAAGGCACCGATTCCGGCTTGCATGAATTTCTTCCGTAACCGGCTACGGTGACCCTGCTGGGTTTGATCAGCCATTGCAATTCCCTCACAGCTAATTTTTTCAATTCATTAACCTTAACATGATAGCATAGCAATTTCAAAGGAATCTGGCAAGTCCCGGGTGGTTGTATCAACCCGATCGGACTGGCCGGTTTTTTGCCATATATCACGTCACAATCCAGGAATTCTGGTTATCTGATTGATGACGGCTCGGAAGACCAGTTGAAGTCAGTTTTAAGCATAACCGGTAAGCGGTTGATACTTGAGCAAACGCAAATATGGGTAGCAATTAACAATGGAAAAATTAAATTTTCGGCTCATGCATAAAGCCATCGTTGATGACAGTCTTTTTAGCTTTTCCGCGGCAACCAACCTTACCACCATCAGAAATTATAACTTGTTGATAAAATTGAAAAAATCTTCAAACTTGGAGTACGCGTCATGCTGCCATTTCTGACAGCCGCCAAATCTTCCGTGGGGAAAAAATTCCTTATGGCCATCACCGGCCTGTTCTGGGTTTTATTCCTCATAATTCATTTGGCCGGCAATTTAGCCCTACTAACCGGGCACAGCGCAACCTACAACAAATATTCCCATTTCCTCATGAGTCTGGGCGAGTTGCTGTATGTGATGGAATTTCTGTTATTGGTTTTCATTGTGACTCACATCGTATCCGGTGTAAGTGTCGCTTTGGGTAAACTGCGCGCCCGTCCGCGGAATTATCAAGTACGGGAAAATCTGGGTGGCAAAAGTCGCAAGACCGTTAGCGCCACCACGATGATCTATTCCGGTTTGCTCCTGCTTATTTTTCTAGTCGTACATATTGCTCATTTCAAGTATCAGGTTGGCGTGAAAAAAGCTTACTATACCGTGATCGATGGCACCCGAATGCACGATCTCTATCATCTCGTGTATGATTCCTTTGCCAATGGATGGTATGTCTTGTTTTATGAGGTTATCATCATCATGGTTTTCTCGCACCTGCGCCACGGATTCTGGAGTGCCTTTCAGTCACTGGGTATCAATCATCCACGCTGGACGCCCTGCATTAATGGATTGGGCATCTTTGTAGCGGTCGTATTGGGCTTCGGATTTCTTATTATTCCACTTTATATCCATTTCCTAGGGGGTGTGTAAAATGATACTTGATGCTAAAATTCCTGCCGGCCCCATTCAGGACAAATGGGACAAACACCGCTTTGATATGAAGCTGGTGAATCCGGCTAATAAGCGTAAACACACCATTATCGTCGTGGGTACCGGGTTGTCTGGCGCCTCGGCCGCTGCGTCGTTAGCTGAGCTCGGTTACAATATCAAAAACTTCTGTATTCAGGATTCCCCCCGGCGGGCGCACAGTATCGCCGCTCAGGGCGGCATTAATGCTGCCAAGAATTATCCCAATGATGGCGACAGCATCTGGCGGTTGTTTTACGATACGGTAAAGGGTGGTGATTATCGCTCCCGCGAAGCCAATGTTTACCGCCTGGCCCAGGTCAGTAATGCCATCATTGATCAGTGCGTATCGCAGGGTGTGCCTTTCGCGCGGGAATACGGTGGACTTTTGGCCAATCGTTCTTTCGGTGGCGCACAGGTCAGCCGAACCTTTTATGCCCGTGGTCAAACCGGCCAGCAATTGTTACTGGGAGCGTATTCTGCTCTGAGCCGCCAGATCAAGGCTAAAAAAGTGGAAATTTTCACCCGCCACGAGATGCTGGATCTGGTAGTCATTGACGGCCAGGCCCGTGGCATCGTAACCCGCAATCTGGTGAACGGTAAAATAGAGTCTTATGCCGGTGACGCGGTCGTGCTGGCCACTGGTGGATACGCTAATGTATACTACCTGTCTACGAACGCAGTGAACTCCAACGCGACGGCGACCTGGCGCGCCCACAAACGCGGCGCCTTTTTCGCTAATCCCTGTTATAACCAGATTCACCCCACCTGCATTCCGGTTACGGGCGATCATCAATCCAAGCTGACGCTCATGAGCGAAAGCCTGCGAAACGACGGTCGCGTATGGGTACCGAAAATGAAGGGTGACCAGCGCCATCCAAATGACATTCCTGAAGACGAGCGGGATTACTATCTGGAACAGCGCTACCCGGCATTTGGGAACCTGGTTCCCCGCGACATCGCGTCCCGGGCTGCGAAGCAGGTGTGTGATGACGGCCGGGGCGTGGGTAAAACCGGACTGGCAGTGTATCTGGACTTCGCGGATGCCATTCAACGCCTGGGCAAACAGGCTGTGGAAGAAAAATACGGTAATCTGTTTGAAATGTACGAACGCATCACGAACGAGAATCCCTACGAAGTGCCGATGCGGATTTTCCCCGCTGCGCATTACGTGATGGGCGGACTCTGGGTTGATTATCACCTCCAGAGCACGATTCCGGGGCTATTCGTCTTAGGTGAGGCCAATTTCTCTGATCACGGCGCCAACCGTCTCGGCGCCAGTGCCTTAATGCAAGGGCTGGCCGATGGGTACTTTATTGCACCCTACACTGTGGGAAATTACCTCGTGTCCAACAAGTTTGAACCCGTGGACACCGATCATCCGGCTTTCAAGACGAGCGAAAAGGAGATTGACGAATTCGTTAAAAAACTACTCTCCATCAACGGCCAAAAGACCGCTCATGAGCTCCACCGCGAACTGGGTCACATCATGTGGGAGTATGTGGGGATGGCGCGCAATGCAGCCGGTTTAAAGAGAGCGCTGGAAGAAATTCCCAAACTCCGGGCGGAATTCTGGCAAAATATCAAAGTGGCCGGCGCCGGTGATTCCTTGAACCAGAGTCTGGAAGAGGCCGGACGCCTGGCTGACTTCCTGGAATTAGCGGAGCTGATTGCCCGGGACGCCTTAAACCGGGTCGAATCCTGTGGTGGCCATTTCCGCGAGGAAAGTCAAACACCCGAAGGTGAAGCGAGGCGTGACGATGAGAACTTTTCCTATGTCGCGGCCTGGGAATACACGGGTCAAAATCAGCCCCAGACGTTGCATAAAGAACAGTTGACCTTCGAAAATGTACCGCTCACCCAGCGTAGTTATAAATAGAGGAGTTGAGCACCATGAGCCAACAAGCGGAAAATTCGAATATGCGCCTGCACCTGAAGATCTGGCGCCAGCTCAACGCCGATGTACCCGGCAAATTCGTGAGCTATGAAAAAGATAAAGTATCAACCGACATGTCCTTTCTGGAAATGCTGGATGAGCTGAACGAGCAATTGATTAGAGCCGGTGAAGACCCGGTGGCTTTTGACAATGACTGTCGTGAGGGCATTTGTGGCATGTGTGGTTTGGTAATCAACGGCCAAGCCCATGGTCCACGCCGGGCAACCACTACCTGCCAGTTACATATGCGCGAGTTTAAAGACGGTGATACCATTACAATCGAGCCCTGGCGTGCCAAGGCTTTTCCGGTAGTAAAAGACCTGGTAGTGGATCGGAGTGCTTTTGACCGGATCATCCAGGCGGGTGGTTACATCTCCGTCAATACCGGAAATGCACAGGATGCCAACGCCATTCCGGTCGCCAAAAAGAATGCGGACCTGGCCATGGACGCGGCTGCCTGTATTGGATGCGGCGCCTGTGTGGCCGCCTGCCCCAACGCTTCAGCCTCGCTGTTCACAGCCGCCAAGATCAGCCAGTTCGCATTGCTCCCGCAAGGCCGGGTGGAGCGCCGGGAACGGGCAATCGAAATGGTGAGCCAAATGGATGTGGAAGGCTTTGGCGACTGCTCCAATTACGGCGAGTGCGAAGCCGCCTGCCCGAAAGAGATTTCCATCTCCAACATCGCCCGCATGAAACGTGAATATGTAAAGGCAGCACTGACAACGGCGTAAAGTCAGTACCCTTAGATTCAGACCTACAACAATCTCCTCCCGCCTTTTATGGACGAGAGGAGGTTTTTTCGTCCGGTATCTTTATCCAATAATTCCTTTCCCTGAGATTCAATGTTCCAATTTTCCCTTCTAACCTGTATCCTTGCTGTTAATGGATTTAATTGCCCTGTTCCTGCTCTCGATCTCCCTGGCCCTGGATGCCTTTGCCGTATCGCTGGCCAGTGGTTTCAGTCATCCCGGGTTTACCGGCTCGGATGCCTTGAAAATGGCGCTGTTCTTTGGTGGATTTCAGGCTGGGATGCCCATCCTCGGTTGGTACGGCGGCACTCACATCCAACAATTGATTGCACCCTGGGACCATTGGGTCGCCTTCAGCCTGTTAGCGCTCATTGGTGGGCACATGATCTACCATGCCCTGTTCGATCAGGCGGAAACCCCGAGACTCAATCCGTTTAATCTGAAAGTCCTGACCGGACTGGCCATCGCCACCAGTATCGACGCACTCATCGTCGGGGTGAGTTTGGCCTTGGTTGGCATTCCCATTCTCACCCCGGTTTTAGTCATCGGAAGTGTCACTTTTTTGTTTTCTTTTGCTGGTGTGTTTCTGGGGCGTCAAACCGGACATTTACTTGGCTCAAAGTTCGAAATCGGCGGTGGGATTATGCTGATTGGCTTAGGATTAAAGATTTTACTTGAGCACTTATCCCGGTAAACACCCTGGCGAAGCGTAAAATACCCCGGTCCCGGTTGGTAATGATATTCCCAACCGCTGCCATCCAATTGTAATTATAGAAATCTGGCCGGTTTCAGCTTCCGCCGACTATATTTTATCCTTCAATCAATCTATACACGCCTTGATTGGCGTGGCGCCTGGAACAAAGTTTGAAAGGAAAAAGCGATGATTTGTCCAGCCTGTGGAAATGATCTGACAGTAAAAACGGTGGGTGATTTGGAAGTAGATGTCTGCCAGAATGGTTGCGGTGGTATTTGGTTTGACTTGCTGGAGCTGAAAAAAGTAGATGAGCCCCACGAGTCCGCCGGTGAAGTGCTCCTGGACATTCCCCGGAAGCCCGGGATCCAGGTGGATTTCGAAGCCAAGCGCAAATGCCCCCGCTGTGAGAACATGGTCCTCATGCGGCATTTTTATAGTGTCAAGCGTCAGATCGAGATCGATGAGTGTCCTAATTGCGGCGGAATCTGGCTGGATGCCGGTGAATTGTCCCAAATCCGATCGCTTTTCAAAAGTGAATCCGAGAAAAAAGCGGCGGCGGACGTTCTATTCAGTAAAGCCTTTGATGCGGAATTGAAAATTTTAGGCGCCAAAGTCGAACACGGTACGAAAAACCCCCGGGAAATCGGATTGGCTTTAAAGTTCCTGAGTCCTTCCCCGAAATAATTTTCAGCCGGTGATAAAACCACAGGCAAACCTTGGTGGTGTTGCAACAACCGATTAAATTGCAGCACTATGGTTAGCATGACCTGTTGTAACAAGCCTGATCTGATTTCTCAATCCCTAATAATCACTGAATCCAAGATTTCACCCCGGGCCGCATTATCATTTAATTCGTTTATAGGATCATCGTGATTATGAAACTTTTTACCCGGATCGCACTCGCTTTATTCTTGGTCGCTATACTGATCAGTTGCTCCAATCAGCCGGGGAAGACACCCGGAACTACCCCCGCTGTCGATCAGCCTTATGTCGTTATGTTATCCATGGATGGTTTTCGATGGGATTATGCCTCCCAGGTGCCAACACCTAATCTGGATTATATTGCGTCCCACGGTGTCAAAGCGCAGGCCATGATTCCCAGTTTTCCCACCAAGACCTTTCCCAATCACTATTCCATTGCCACCGGATTATATCCGGATCACCACGGGATTATTCAAAACACCTTTTACGCCAACGATCTCCACGCCGGATATTCCATCGGGAACCGGCAGGCCGTGGAGAATGGCGCCTTTTATGGTGGTGAACCAATCTGGGTTACGGCTGATAAACAGGGCCTGCGAACCGCCAGCTATTTCTGGGTGGGGTCCGAGGCACCGATTGGAAACCTGCAACCCGACATTTGGAAAACCTATGAGCATACTTTCCCTTTTCCGGCCCGCGAGGATAGTGTGATTGCCTGGTTGCAATTACCTGAAAATATTCGTCCCCATCTCATCACTTTCTACTTCCACGAACCGGACGCAATCGGGCATAAAAAAGGGCCTGACAGCCCGAAAACAGCACAAGTGATTATGCACCTGGATTCCTTGGTGGGACGATTCCTTAAAAAACTGGATCAGCTTCTAATCCAAGAGCAGGTGAACTTTATTATCGTTTCCGATCATGGCATGGGCAATATTTCACCGGAGCGCGTGGTCTTTTTCGAAGATTATTTGAACCCTGCCTGGGTAGATACATTTCTGGGATCGAATCCAACCTACTTACTCCAACCCGATTCCGGCTATGCCGACAGCGTAATTCTGGCGTTATCCAAAGTCCCGCATATAAAAGCCTGGAAAAAATCGGAGGTCCCGGCCCGTCTCCATTATGGAACCAACCCACGGATTTACGATGTGGTGTTAGTGGCTGACAGTGCCTGGAGTCTGGGCAAACATAAAGGATTTTCACCCGGCCGGTACACCGGTGGCACCCACGGATATGACAATGCTGATGATGACATGGGGGCCATTTTTTACGCCATTGGCCCAGCTTTCAAATCCGGCTATGTCCAGCTAAAATTTCCTAATGTAGATATCTACCCGTTATTGGCCCACCTGCTGAAGCTAAAACCGGCACCCAACGATGGAAATTTCAGTGAGGTTCAGGGAATGCTGGTCAAGCCTTGATCCCTGGTGGGATTTCCCGGTCAGTGCAATGTTTCATCTTATCTTTCCAGAAGGACTCTATCTAACCGCCGGAATTCTGGTGTTGGCCCTGACATTTTACCGGTGGTTGAAAAAACATGAATAAAGCCCGGCGACGCCTTAATCCCTTTACTGCTTTAATCCTGATATTTTTATCCGGATGTGCCGGGTGGCATCCTGCAACCAAACCTGACCCAAAATTACTTTTTCAGGCTCTCCCGGTGACCGATCAGGAGCTGATCACCTATTACCAGGGTCATCCCATTCTGCAAACCATCCGAAATGAGGCTGATCAGCCGGTTTTGACCGAATATCAGTCTATGACAAATCAGCCGCTCCGGCTTGACCGCTTTCAACATCCTAACCCGGATTTGACCCGCCAGGAAGTCATGGGCTTACCTGATTCACAACGAATTTGGTCACTCCAAATCCAACGCGCGGGCGAGCGCATCATCTCCCGTGATTGGTACGATAACGAAGAAAAATTGTTGGGCCGTGAAACTTTCACCTACGATCCCGGTGGTTTGCTCATGGAGCGGCGTCTGATCTCATCTTCCAAGACGGTTCTGCGCATTAAGAGCCGCAATCCACTGAACACCCGCCAATGGATGACCAACCTTTTCGATCAAGCCGGCAAGTGGACGGGCTTTCGGGTTACAGCTAACGAGCCATTTTATTGGCACTATTATCTCACTCCGGCCGGTTATATCCAGCGGGTTGAGCTGCGAACCCGGGAAGATCAGCGAATCTGGCGGGCTGAGTATCAACCCAAAACGCGCGATGGTGATCTGGTCAGCATATTCAGCGGTACGGGGCAACTGATCCTGCAAACCCGGCACGCAAAAAGCGGACGTGTTTTGTTTATCCGGGATTCGTTACCCCGGTTGGTGGGCAGCCTCTGGAATGACGGTTCGCTATTCAACCTGGAGCGTTCGACACTCACGGATTCCACCGAATTATTGGTGTGGCATGCTGTTAAGAATAATGTTCTGGTGCGACGCCAACAGGTCAACCTGCGCACCGGTTTGCCCATTGAGGATATTTTTTATTACAGCACCGGTCCTCAGCACCCCATTGTCTGGTATGTGTACGACTATCGCGGTTTTCTGCGCCGAAGCACCAATTATGCCCCGGATGGCATGATTGCCTGGGTGCGAGATTATGATCGCACACCTACCGGGCAACTGATCCGGACCCGGCTCACCAACGGTCAGGGAGAATTACACGAAACCGTCTGGTACCATTATGCACCCGGCGGCGCTTTAGTTTTTCAGGAACACCAGGGACCTTTTGGAAAAATAACCGGCAGTACGCAATATTTTTCGGATAGCCCGCAGCCCCTTATCCGGTTGCGCGATGCGGCGGGGAAAATTGTGAAGGATATTACCACGCTTCCCTCCGGCGATACTTTGCGCTGGGCAAAATATATCGACTTGGACTTTATCTGGGTGGGGCTGTATTATGATCAGCAAGACCATTTGATCAGCGAAAGACGAGTAGCACCGGATGAAACGTATGGGCAAACGCTTCATTTCGATGCCCGGGGACGACGCACATACGAAGAATTTTTCCGGAAAGACGGCAGCATTTTTGAGATCATTCGGCACCATGAACCTGAAGGGTTTCGATTGCGTGAAACCTATTCGCCCGGCGGGCAATTATTAACGCTGGATTCGACTTATGTAAGGCCGGATGGTCAAAGCCGCCGGGCAGTTGCTCTAAATGAATTTGGGAGGGTCGAGACACTGGATCTATACACCTACAAAGATTCCATCCGCATTAAAGGCCAACGCTTGAACGGCGCCGGAAAAATGGTTTCTGCCACCACTTTTGAGCGGGACAGTCTGGGTCAGCTAAAAGCAATTGCCGTGTATGATTCCAGCCATACCCTGATGAATGAAACACGCTTCCAATATGATCTAAAGGGGCGAAAACTTGGCGAACGGGTCATTGGTAAAGACGGTCAGGTGATCGAAGAGCATCGTTTTCAGTATAGTTTGGATGGCAAACTCTACCGCCAGCAGGTCTTGCAATCTGGCGGTTTGGTGGAATCGGTGGAATACAAATATTTACGTGATTTGGCGCTTCGCGTAGTTAGTTATTACACGTCCGAGGGTGAATTAGCGCGCCGCGAAATAGAAGATACGGATTAATACGATGATTGGTGTCGATTGGGCAAAGGAGCCAAGTATGCGAGCGGATACGAAGCGGTCAGATCTGAGGATTACTATAACACTGGGAATGATCGTTATGTCATTGGGCATATCCGGTTGTGCGCATTTACCATTCGGCAAAGCAAGCGCCACTAAAAACCAACCTGAAAGCAAAACCATTGCTGTCGCTTACCGGAATCTGGGTACGGATGAAGTCAAAGTATACAATCCCATGGCTGAGTTTCATGCCGCTAGTACCATGAAAACCCCGGTGATGTTCCAACTCTACCGGATGCGCGATGAAGGCAACTTAAAAATGAACGATCAAGTTAAGGTAACCAATGAGTTTACCAGTATTTTGGACGGCTCCTTGTTCAATCTGCCCGTAACACCGGCAGATCCGGACGGTATGTATCCACATTTGGGCCATTATATGTCGATCCGTGACTTGATCGAAAAAATGATTACCTGGAGTTCCAATTTAGCCACCAATATTCTCATCGATATCGCTGACCCGGTGGAAATTGCACAAACCATAAAAGCTATCCAAGCCTACGGTGTACTCGTACTTCGGGGCGTTGAAGATTTAAAAGCCTATTCTGCCGGTTTGAATAATCAGACGACCGCAGCCGGTATGATGAATGTCATGACCGCTGTCTATCGTTCTAATCTCGTGGCCGATTCATCCCGCCATGAAATGATTCGTATTTTGGAAGAGCAACATTACAACAATATGATTCCCGAAGGGGTTCCGGACGGGGTTCAAATAGCGCATAAAACCGGATCGATCACCCGCATTGCTCATGACGCGGCAATTATTTTTCCTCCCAAAGCCGATCCTTATGTGTTGGTTATTCTAACCGGTGGATATACTGATCATAGCGAAGCTCAGGCGGTAGGCGCGCGTATTTCAAAACGCATCTACGAATATCACCTGAATCCGAATCCAAATAAGTCCATCGACATTTCGGATTTGATCCCGAAAAAATAATCTAATTCACTCAGTACGGATAGCCTGCAACCTGAAGCGGCTTATCTTCATCATCCAACAGGCGGTATAACACCGGGTCCTGTAAAATTTCCAACAGATCCCGGGGGTAGCCATCCACGAACACCTGCCGATTCACGAACCGGATGCCATGACTATAATCCATATACCAGTTGATATGAATATTGGTCTGGTGCTGAATGGGTTGGCCGTCCAGTTTGTACCAACCATAAATGACCACATGCTCCGGCCGGGTTGGATCGGCAATGAGATTTGATAACACCACGTCTTTCTTGATTCCGCCAATCAACAGGCCCGGCTCACCACCGGCTGCCTGAATCTCTGCTTGAACCAAATTTTGGTGCAGCAGCCAGGTGGCGGGCAGCTCATTTTTATGACCTACCGGCCAGATAGCTATCGGCTCGATACGTAACCCGGCATGGGAGTCGATTAAGTCTACCAGCTTGCGCGTGGGCAAGGCCGCATCTAAAAAATCAGCCATTTTTTGCGCGGTTTGAGGACTCATGGGCATCCGGCAATAATCGGAATCATTGCCCACCGGCCAGTATTCCGGCAGGAACTGAAATCTGACTTGATGGGATTGGCCGGCGGCATCCAAAAGCAGCGTATCGATTGAGACCGGTTGAGTAAGAAACTCCGGATAATTTCCCGTCAGGAATTGCCGCCAAACCGCTGCTTCCCGGTCTTTAAAAGTCATTGATTCGATCTGCTGAATAAAAGCTGAGCCCGTCGGCGCCGCGCTCCGTCGGCGCGGGAAATTCATCTTCCAGAAAGACGGTAATTCACCATCAATCCACGCATTATAAACCCGGTCACCGTAATAGGTGTAACCGGCTTCCTCCAAAGTGGTGCCGGATAACAGGCTGTGAATAAAGCCGTTGCGCTCCACCTGGATGGTATGCAGAATTTCCCGCCGGGGATTCTTTTTCAGGATGATCTGCAGGCGGCCGTTCAGTGCCCGGTAGTGAATAAACGCTGAATCGGTGGTCCGGGTCATTTCCAGATTGGCGGAAAAATCCCGGGCCATTTTTTTACTGCGCCACCAGGTTCCGCCGGTTGCACTGACGAATGGCTTCCCGTTGTACAAAGCAATGGAATCATTATAGGCCAGCACCAGTAAATCATTAGCTGGGGAGCGCAGTAACCAATTTTTCAGTTTTTTGCCGATGGCTTCATTGTAACCGTAATCACTGTCCAGAAAAGCAATACGTGTCACCCAATCCGGAATGGAATCCACGGACTCGATAAAACCATTGATAAGGGCTCCGCCACCGCTGTGACTGTTCAGGACAATGCGGGCGCCGCGGTTACCCGTTCGAATCCGGACGGAGTCAATTAGATCCTGAATTAATCGCGGATAGTCGGGGTGCGCTTGTTTCCAGGCCGGCCAACTGTGCGAAGCTGCTTCCAGGTACGCGACGATATAATTGTGAGTGGAATCGATTTTCCGGAGATAGCGCGTCTGAGCCGCGATGTGCTGGATATTATAATGCCAATCAGCACCGGGTGTCATTGTCTTCCCGGCAGTTTGCTCAATGGTATTTCCGTTGGGTAATGCAAACAGAACGAGTAGGGTTGGACGAGCGGAATCAAATTTAGCCACAGCAGGTGCATTGATGTAGATCCGCACATCGCCGCCAAACCGAAAAACAGTTTCCTGCTCCGCTAAATTTTTACTCTGATAGAATCCGGCCCAGGTTGAATAAACCGGTGATTTGAGATAGTTGGGTAATGAGAAATGATTTCCCGGCTGGCAGGCAACAATTAAAAGAACCAAACCGCCAATCAGTCCCGCATAAAGCCTAAAGAGCATGTTTCAGATCGCCAGAGCCCGGTCAATTGCAGTTAGGGTTGCTTCATCCAGGGGTGGATGTTCCATGGCGGAGATGGCCTCATCCACCTGACGGACTTTGGTAGCGCCCACGATACTGGCGGACACCACCGGGAGTCGTAAATTCCAGAGCAAGGCCATCTGTACCATTGTAAGATTGGTTTCAGCCGCAACCGTGTACAAACGATCCAACACCCGGTAGGTGCTCTCCTGCTCTAACAATTCTTTCATCCAGCGTCCGGCGGGCGTTGTAGCGCGGGAATCAGCGGGATAATCATCCTTCCATTTATATTTTCCGGTTAGAATCCCCTGCGCTAACGGACTATAAAGAATATTACCGATGCCTTTGAGTTCACAGGCCGGCGCTACTTCTTCTTCAAATTCGCGTTGTAACAGGTTGTACCGTGGTTGTGAGGAAATAATTCGCGGGTAGTGGTATGTCTCGGCGATTGAGACCGCCGTTAGAATCTGATCTTTGTTGAAATTCGATACTCCCGCATACAAAATTTTACCTTGATAACGCAGGATATCCAACGCTTCCAGCGACTCTTCCAGGGCTACTTCCGCATCGGGCGCATGAAACTGGTAGAGGTCAATGTAATCGGTTCCCAAGCGGCGTAAACTGGCATTACAGGCCTGGATAATATGTTTTTTGGACAATCCGGTCCCAAACGGTCCCGCGTGCATTTTGCCTCGTACTTTGGTTGCAACCACGACTTGTTCCCGGGGCAATTCCTGCAACGCTTTACCCAGTATTACTTCCGATTGTCCGGCGGAGTAGACATCCGCCATATCAAAGAGGTTTACTCCCTGTTCAAAAGCGTGTAATATGAGCTCAACCGAATCTTGCTCACTTACGGTGCCCCCCAGGGTGAGCCAACCTCCGAATGCAATTTCCGATACTTTCAGTCCGGAATGACCTAACCGGCGATAACGCATCAAACGCCTCCCAATTCAGGTTTTATGGGTTTAGGTCAGGCACAATCAAATGGTCTGGCACTTATTACACTAAGATTAATTCATTAAGACGGGAACGACCAGAGGAAAGGCGGGAATAAAAACCGGCCCGGGATGATCGGATCGTCGACCAGGTGGCCGGCGCCGGGATGTACACTCAAATTGTTCTCCCGCCATCAAACAGGGTTGTACTCGGGCCACGTGCTTGCCCTGGACTTCACGAATCGTACCCGTCCTGTTAGGTGACGAATCACTATCGTGAAATCAGATTAGCCGGCCGGTCCGATTTATTGGTGCCGTGGATAAGGGTCGAAAATACAACTGGGTTCTCTTCCGGTTTGGACTGAGAAGCCGGATACCGGCCGGGTTCATCGACCCTTATTCCGGCTGTGATTTGCACGGGCATTTCTCGGTAGCATCGCTCTTAAAATTAGCGGGAAATCTAATGGTGAAGGTAGGTGCTCACCGGCAACAATATCTTCACTTTGAAACCATGGATACCGGGTTATCAAGTGTCCTAAAAACCCGTTGCAAAACCCCGGTCAGCCCTTTATAATTGCCGCGCGAGAAAAGGAGAATTGTATGGCTAAGTCACAAGCATTCGGCGATAAGGTCAGAGGTAAAACCCGGACCAATAAAAAGATGGTGAAGTTCATACTCCCCATGAAGGGTAAAGCTGGTGTAGGATTGCGGTTTAAAGAAGGCTTTCTCAACGTCCCG
>CAZIWX010000034.1:0-23921 GCA_964543125.1 uncultured Lentisphaeria bacterium
GGAATACTGACTGTCAAACATGGTATTATGGGCTGCTGTATGTAAAAATTCGGCCTCCCCGGACCGAACAGGCGTCTTCCGCAAGCCTAAAAGAGGCATCATTTGTGAACCCAGTACATAAATATGCTCCATGGCCTGTTCTGTTTTTATACCCTGGCTATTCAGTGCCTCCAGAGTGGTTGTTACAATTTTAAATACTTCCGGCATGCCGTGAGCCATAATGAGCAAGCTGCCTTCATCCGTTAGGTGATTGTAATCATCTAAAATAGCTTCTTTAGTAAACAAATAATTTTCTGTAAGAGCAAAGGCATTTAAACCGCGGCTGCTTTTCGTAATGGGCATATACAGCATAATCAAATCATATTTTTCAGAGCTATGGCGCAGGTAATTGCGGCCTTCCGCCACGACAACCTGAATATTCCGGTAATCCGTATAAATACCGCCGTTATAATCCCGATAATCTTTGACAATATCCACCATTTGCGGATTGACTTCCACCGCGGTGATTTGCCGGAAACCGGCCTTCAGAGCAAGTAACACATCCCGGCCTCCACCCGGGCCGATAATGAGCGCCTTGTCCTTCTGCGACTCCTTCAGATCGAGAAGCGGAACCATGCCGGGAAAAGCAACTGTCGCCTCAATAAACGAGGCTGAAGAGTCATCGAAATTCCCATCAAAACGGAGCATGCTTGCGCCAGCGGCGCCGTCGATAAAAATGGACATCATGGATGTATCCTTGCCAAAAAGTACAAGGTCGGTTCTGCCAAATGTACTCCAGCGAGAATCAACAATTCTTGCATCGCCGGCGTTGAAGGCAACCAGCCGATAAAGGTCTTTATCGACATTCTTGCCGATGGGGACTTTCCCCAGGAATCCGGTGCTGCCATTCATAAAAAACAGTCCGGCGGTGAAAACTAACATAGAGACGGCAATAAGCGCTTTCCGGCCGGGATGGGTAATGAGTACAATGACGGCCGCTGCAGTTGTCAGAATGAGTGCCTGCAATAAAATTGATTGAATCGGTCCGATGGCCGGCAATAAGATTGGAACCGACAGAGCACCGGCCGCAGCGCCCAGCAGGTCGGCTGCATAGAGGTTGCCAATATGCTCGGTAAATAATCTAAACAAGCGTGAGAAGATAAACCCGGAAGCAATAAAGGGCAGCGCCGTAGCAAGGCTAAGCATCAATACGCCCCAGCTGTCGCCCAGCTTTAAAATGGCGAAAAGCGCAATAATGAGAAGCAAAGCCGCTCCGGAAAGCCAAACGTCCGGTGAGGCTGTATTCAACCTTGCTTCCCGGCCGGCTATAAAATATTCAATAAAAGCCCCACCCGAAATCCCCAGCAGGGAAAGTCCTATAATTAAAAAAATATACTGGCTGGTCAGCAAAATCGAAGCAATTCGCGTCAGCAGTATTTCATAACCCAGCATTGTGAACGAAAGAATAAAAGTAACCAGGAATAAAATCATTCTGGGTAAAGGTCTGTTCATAGTCATTATCAAATCAGCTCCAATTCAAACAGATTTTCTATCATCGAACCAACAATTCTACACCGCTGTGCGCCCGGTGTTCTCCGCTACAACTCTGTTTTTTTCTTATCTGATTAGCCTCTTTTTCATCTCTTTATATCCTTACTGGTTTATTTCGCCATTTGCAAATTACTGTATGATCGCTTCAAGCGTTTGTTCCTTCGTTACAGTTGGATTGTATTTATTTATAAACAAATCACCTGCCATTTGCTCCGTCCCGTACGCTTATGCTTGTCTTTTGACAGTACCGATTCTAATATCGTTCCATGCGATTATTTAATAAATCCGCCCAGCTAATCCTAGGCCTGATTGGCATGGCCGGGTGGTGGTCATGTGGTTCGGGCACTATAACGCAGCCCTTCCGATCCTTGCACGGCAGCATCCTTATTCAGTCCCGGGCACTGATGCAACAACCGGGTACTACTGCAAAAATGCAGCGTCACCTGGGGTGGTATGCTAAAGCCCAATTCCGGCGGCAGATTTTGTGGGCAACCGCCGGCGATACGATTCCTATTGAAATGTTGGCGAAAACACCGCTGCCAGGCTTACGAGTAATTTGGCTTGATACAGCCGGGACCGGAATCGACCGGTTTTTGAAACAGACTATTGAAGACACGAATAGATTTACTATCGTTATATCGCCCCTACCCTGGCGTGAAACCGTTGTTTTGCATAATCGTCAACCGACCGGCCAGTTATGGATTTGTACAGCAGCAACTTTTCAGCGGGATGCGCTTTCATTGAACGGGGATATTTTGATAAGCCCGGGCCGGACTGGAAAATATCTATTCAAGCTCAAACTCAATTATACGACTCCGGGTCTCCCCCTTACCGATATCAGCGGCTTGTGGTTTCAACGCGAGCAACTTCGGGTAACTCTAAGTCAGGTCAGCCGTGGCAAATATCCGGCTCAACCCGTTTCAACCTGGGCGCCTTCCCCAACCTTGCTCAAATTATACCAATCAATCGAAGCCCATGCCGACTCTTTAACAGGGCGGATAAACGGTCTAAAAAATTCGATGTTACTGAATATCATTCCGGGGTAAAAATTAAGAATTCGAGCTTTTATAAAAATCCAGGCTATTTTGGCAGATATTTTGCCTTCCCTTTAATCGTTAATGGGAAAAGGCACGGGGAGAATAACTTCTGTTATCCAATTGACTATCAGTGGGATATGTCATTCCTGATGAACAAGAACACTATGAAAATATCGTTAACGATTGTTTAGTTTTTTTAACTAACAATCTCACCAAAATCGTTTGGAGAGCCAGGGGGTGACGGATATCTTCAAAACACCCCGATCAGCGGAAATGTTTATTTGACGAAAAGGATAGGATAGGACAGGACATGCGTAGCTGTAGGAATGAAAAGGCGGTCTTTTTTCAAAAATTTCTTCCAATTCTAATCGTTATTTATCTTGGATTCGGTACTAGTCTTGCCCAGCCTCGGAATTATGTCATCAGTTCAGTTGGCGATTTTGCAACGGGTGCTACCTATCAAGGCTGCGTAGTCGATTCGTCTTTGAGCGCCGTCATTTTGGAGGGTGATTCAACCCAGAACATCGCCCTCGGCAAACCGGGTAAATTTGTCCAACCCGATGGAGAATTAACAGCTACCCAGATTACCGACGGTTCAGCGGCTGACCTGAATCATCATGCTTATTACACCGGCAAAAACTGGGATAATACCTATGCCGAAGTAGATCTGGAAAGCAAACGCCAATTATTTAAGGTCATCATAAAATATCGCTCGGATGTAGCAGCGGTGTTCGCACCAACCGGCTATGAATTGTATGTGAGTTTGGACGAAGTGGACTGGACGCTGGTCTCCAGCGGCCAAAATGTGTTCTATGATGCTGGTGTTTTAGCCATCCGCTTTCCCCAAACCCTGGCACAATATGTCAAATTTGTAGGATTGAAAGAACCCGGCGCCCAACCCAAAACCCTGGGATTGGGTGAATTTGAAGTTTACAGCCTGGGACCTACTCCGGAAGGACGGTTTATTTCCGGTATCCAGGATTTGGGCGGCCGTGCCAATCTGGGGCGTTTCACCTGGCACTTAACACAGCCTACCGGTACTGAGGTCAGCATTCGGTTTCGGGCAGACTCAACGATCATCAACGAAACATTAACCACCAATAGTGTCTGGGATCCGGGTGAAACCTATTCCGATTTCGGGGCCGATGGTATTGATAATGACAGCAACGGCGATGGCATCAAACAGACCAATGAGCAATGGGATTCGGGTGAACAGGATGGACGATACACCACCGGCGAGCCCTTCGTGGATAACGGTTACCGGTTAAGCCGGCCCTGGTTTCCCTTAGGCGGTTTGACTGTTAAAGATACTTCCGGCGGTGATTTACTGGCCGATGGTACGGTGCGCTTTGATACAACCAACAACATTGTAATTTGGGCGGACACCACGGGCATGACCGCCAATGGTCTGCCCCCGATTATCGTGCGGTACACAGCCTGGTCCGGCTGGACCGCACCCATGACTAGAGATCATCAATTTATTCCAATCCCGGAACCTCGGCGTTTTTTCCAATATATGCTCACTCTGGCCACGATCAATACCAGCACACCGGAAGTGGATCAACTGGCTTTGGTGTATGATGCCCGGCTCATCAGTACCGCGGCCGTGGCTTCCTTGGATACCCATTCGGCGCCGGTTCTACGGGACACTAGCATTACCTACACCCTGGATTTTACATTCAGCCCGGCTGACTATGGTGTTGATTCGATCATGGTTTTTACACCGGCCGCGGTGCATGCCATCCGGGTTGATCTTGACAGCGTTGATATAAACGATCAAATCTCCAGCCGGATTGAGAGTAATCGGTTTTATATCATTTTCAACCACACCTTGCATACCTCCGGCAAATTGGACATGACTTTCAACATGGTATTCTCCGAACCGGCTAACATATTACCGTCCGTTCTCATGAGTGCCGGCTCTGTCGATAATCCCCAGCGGGTGGACGAAAGTCCTTCCGGCTGGCAGATCGAAGTGGCGGAAATTCCAGCGGTTTCTCTGAATTTAGTAACCATCCAGCCGAATCCCATAACTCCCAACGGCGACGGGATTTGCGATGAAGCTCATATCTCTTTCTACGTGGCAAAACTGTCTGAAGGCCGTCCCGTTACCATCCGGATCTATGATATTACCGGGAGATTGGTAAATACCATATTGGATGGAATTTACCCGGCAACCTATTTTGGTGGTGTTTCCGGTCCGGCCTGGGACGGAACTTACTCAAATGGAAAACGAGTTCTCCCCGGAATTTATCTGTGTCAGGTGCGAGTATCCAGTGACAACGGAGATAATGTTTTTACCCAACCTATCGTGGTTGCGTACTAAGTGATCGGCTGAAACGAATGAATTTTAAACGACTGCCCAATATCCGGTATCCCATAAAATTAATTTGGACCGTTATTTTACTCCTCTTCACGGGTTGGATACAACGTGCTCAAGCTGACTTTGAGATTACCGCGTATGGTACGCGTTCAATAGGCATGGGACGGGCGTATACGGCTTTGGCTGGTGATGGCGAAGCTTTGGCTTACAACATTGCCGGCCTGGCCCGTACGCCCAAGAATTCAGCTTTTACCAGCTATGCCAATCTATTCGGTGGCTTGAGCAGTGGCAGCATCACTCACTTCAGCGGCGGCCTGGTCTACCACGGCCTTCCCTTTCCGAGCACTTTGGGCGTCGGCGTGTCCGTACTCAGCACCCAGGGATATCAGGAATTACAGTTTCCCATCGGTACTACATTCAGGCTGCTCCCGGGTATTGATCTCGGTGTGGCGCTACGCGGTTTGTACTGGGGCGCCACACCCGATGTGGATCCGATGACCAGGGTGCGGGATAAATCCTTGAGTAAATTCACCTTTACTGCTGATGCCGGCGTCTATTATGAAAAATCACTGACTAATCTGAAATTTCCTTGGGGAGTGATGCTGGAGGGCAAGATTTCAGTTGGATTGAGTATTCGGAATCTTATCCCCCTGAGTACTGCCGTGGATGCCAATCAATCCGAAGCCGGCAGAATTCCTCTCGAATCTCGTCTGGGGTTTGCCTGGCTAACTGAAAACGGCTTGGTCTCCGTCGATTATGCGTTGAAAGATGGCGGTCAATTACGAGTCGGTGGTGAATTAAATGCCCTGCAAACCAGGAACCGGTTCGGTCAAGCAGCCATTCTGATCCGGGCCGGCGCGGCTTCCGCCAGCGATTCCGGTGGTGCTGAACTAACGGGTGGATTTGGCGTCAAATTCAATCAATTCCGCTTGGATGCAGCCTATGTCTGGTCCCAAAGTTTATTGGACGCCGGCGCCACCCAGCGATATGCTATTACTTATGAATTCTAACCGAGACTGAAAAACGTATGCTCATCACTACACATCCGGCACGGTATCGCGGAACGCTTCCACGGATGCTGGACTTCTTCTGTATGGTTACCCTGTTGATCTGGCCCGGTAGACCGGCTTGGGGTCAATACATTAACCTGCCCAGTGAATCCCATGCTGAAAACTATGAAAACTATGGTATTGATGGCTATGAGAACTACGCCCGGGAAATTATCTCCCGTAAACTGTACGACAATTTTGGCAACTTTTTAGTCGAAGGGTTTCCGGTTTATACTCTGCGCCATAACCCTATTATTTCTAATGGCAGTAGTCTGGGGAAAAGCCGCCAGTATCTGATCTATTTCCAGAATTTGATTGTCTCCCAGGACAAGTATAAGGGTTTCAGCTCTTCCTTCATCATTGGGGATGCCATTCGAACCCGTTTTTCGCCCAATATTTTGAATATTGCACGCTTCAATGGTGTCCGCTGGGATGGCTACACCGGAAAAAACAATTTTAGTATTATCTCCAGCCGCCTGACGGACCCGATTGCCATGCCATTGGATCTCTCGGTCTCGGTTCCACAAGTGACGACCCGGAATTACACCTGGTCAACCTACCTGCTGGGTGGAACCTGGCGGACTGAAATTGGTGACGTCCTAAACCTGACCGGTAGTTATGTGAACATGTTCCAGACCGAAACCGGGACCGCTCGGCCTAAAAATTCCCTCGCTGGCGCAGTGACTCCCATTAATGTGCTGGACGGTTATTTTGTGATTCGGATTGCCGATGACAGCCCTACCCAGGGTGAACTTGCGAATGGAGCGATTTTGTATGAACGCCCGGTCGTACAAGTATCCGGCGCCGTTCATAGCGATACCACCACGGCAACCCCTTTTTCGCGATTCCTTTTACCCGTCTCCGAGCCTGGTCAATACCCCGCTGATATTGCGGGATCGGCGATCGAAGAGATCAAATATGAACTACCCAAGGGGACCAAGCGCGTACATGTGAGCCTGGTTATGGCCAACGACTACTCCGTGGAGGCCTATCAGACCTATCCCCTGGGTGGTGGTGATACGCCCACCACGGGTTACACCCAATCCATGCTGGTGGCCCGGGCGGATGGAAATGTGAAAGATCAATCCAATAAAAACCGGGTTGTTTTTGACTACGGTATCAACACCGGTAAGACCATCTATGGCTTGGCCTTTGAAGCCAATCTGCTGGGTTTTCACCTCCGGGGTGAATACGACATGAGTCAATTGCATAAAAAATTCCCCGATCCGGATGGATTTGTTTCTAATCAAAATGCTAAAAGTTGGTACCTCCAGACCAAGCGCCGGCTAGGCTATTTCTCGGTAGGCGCTGAATTTTTTAACATGAATCCCAACTATCACAGCGACCTTGCCATCATGAACGGGTCAGACTCATCCACCTATTATTTTTCGTTGGTTGATGACAATGACGATAATGACCGGTACGCCGATGGCTCGCGCCTCATAGCACCCGGGCCGTATGGCTATTCAGGTTCCAATATCCTGGAGCCCAACAACGCAAATAAATGGATTTCAGCGGCTGCCTTAGCCAGCTTTAACGACCAATATTATATCGGTAATACCAACGAAGTGTATGATGCACAGCTTCCCCGCCCCGATGCCGGAATTTTTCCCGGTGTGGATGAAAATAATGATGGTGTTCCCGATGACGATCAAAACAGCAATGGCGAACCGGACTATGCCGAGCCATTCATGATGTTTTACCGCGATCCCCAACGCTTTGATTTCGGGGATGACTGGAATAACAACGATGTGATCGATTCCCGGGAGAATGACATTCTCCCGGATTATGAATACCGCCCCGACACCAAGGGACACCACGAATTCGTCAGTTTCGTTCCCGGCCGTAATTTTGAATTGACGCTGGGCACATTGCGGCAAAATGCGATTTCCTATCAAGGTCAAAATTACAGCGATTACCTGAAATTCAATTATTTTCTGCAAAAGCCCACACTGGGCCGCATTCAATTGGGATATATCGGGAAAAAGACCCGGGATAATATTCCCGACCCCGGATTTCAGTATCAGGAGTCAGCAACCGGATATGCGCTCCTGTACAACAATGATAATTCTCTCTATTATAAAAACAGTACTGCTCACTCTTATTTTGCCATGCTGGGATACGATCAGATTCCCAATCTGACCTTTGAAAGTAAGATCAAATACGATCTGAACCATCAATACGACCCCGGACGTGAGCACAAAACCGGAACACACACCGGCGATGTGACCTATTATGGATTTGTTTTCCCAAAAATCAGTTACCGGCTACCACTGGGTGAGACGATGGATTTATTATTTCAGTACAAACGCCGGGAAGAGAAGCGGGAAGAATCGACTCGCGATCCCGTTACGGGATCATTCGTGGATGATCTGAAATACGATCGGCGCTGGTCCATCCCTATTATCCGGTTCAATTACAAACTTACCGAAAAAACCCAACTCCGCCTGGGTTACCAGGGTTTTTCAACTAAAAACATCAATGAGAAATTAGACGATAAAGGTATTCTCGCTTATCGATACCGGGATGCCAAAGATCCTCTTAATGATTTCAACAAACAAATTTTCCTCGGTACGATTGCTAATCACACTCAATATGGCGGTTACGAACTCTGGTTACAGGTTGGCTTCCAAAGCGAAACGGTTCGGTACGTTGATCCGGATATTGCCAAGCTGAAAGACTCTGAAAATGTTAAAATAATCGTGGAGGTCGTGGCCGGATATTAATCAGACCCGGTAAACCCGAGCATGTTAGCCTTTTTGGAAGCATATATGGGGTACATTCTGCTGGCCGGGATCGTGGTCAGTCATTTTATCCCTTCCCCGAGTCAGATGGTTCGGTATTATGACCGGGGCAAAACCCTGCTGGTGCTGGAAGATTACGCCGGCGCCAAAGAACAGTTTTCAAAAATCATCGATACCGAGACTCCCTTTTTGACTAACGATAGCATCTATATAAAAATTCAGGATAGCCTGACGGTAACACTGCCCATGGCGGCTTATTATCAGATTGGAAATATTGATAAAAAATCGGGAAATTATCCTAACGCCATTCGAAATTTCATCAAAGTGCGGCAACACCCCGGAAATGATTTTATCCGGGCGCTGGCCCAGTACCAGGTAATTCAATGTGAATATTTAGCTCAACGGTACGAAGAGGCCATTGCCCAGGCTGATACGCTGATCCAGCTTTTCCCCAATAGCCCCTACGCGGAACAGGCATATTACAATAATGGTTGGGCCTATTTCAAACTGCGAAACTATCCCGGCGCCGTTAAGGCCTTCGAAGATCTGGTTAAGCATTATCCTCATGGAAAATACACGCTGCGTAGTCTGATGAAAATGGCGGAGAGCTATGAAAAAATCCGAAACTGGGACCAGGCTTTGGCAACTTATCAGACGGTCATCAAGGATTACACTCCCAAATCATTTTCCGAACGGGATTGGAGTACCGTAACCTTGCAGAAATTAAAGTCCCAAGCCCAGACCGAGAGTCAGATCGCCTTGGGTCAGGATAGTGAGGTAATTCTGGAGATTGCGGCCAAAGCCAACATGAAAATAGCGGAGATTTACGAAAAACTCGCGCGCTGGAATGACGCCATTAACCAGTATACCAGCGTGATTAATACTTTCATTCGAATGACGGATGTGGTTGAGAATGCCTACCTGCGGATTGCGGAAATCAATTTTCAACTTCACGGGGTGAATGCCGCGGTGGCTGTTTATTCACATGCCATGGACAACTCCATGTCCCGTGAATTTCAGGCCAAGATGCAATATTCCAAGGTTCTCCTGTTGCGGGAAAAAGGCCAATATCAGCGGGCCATCCAGGAATTGACCATCTACCGGGAAGGTTATCAGGATGTCGCCGGGAAAATTGGCTTCCCCCTGGATAAAGCAGCCGTCCTTGAAGCCCAGTTGTATTTTGATGCGGGACAATACGCGGCCTCAGCTACCACTTACCAAGCCCTGTTGGATACTTTCCCAACCAGTGATTTTCGAGGTGAAGCGCTCTTTAATCAAGCGCTCGCCTATTATACCCTGAATAAATGGCAGGAATCACTGCAAAGTCTCCAGCGCTTGCGTTCCGAGTATCCACGGCATCCCCTGATTCCCCGTGCCTTGCTGCAAATGGGCCGGATTCTCATGGAGCAAAAACAATTTCAACCGGCCCTGGCATTATACGACACGGTATTAACCCGTTTCAGCGGAACCGATCAATTAGACACCAACAATGTGCTGTTGGAAATTGGTTATACCTATCGGGATCAGGGACAACCCGCTAAAGCCATTGAATATTTGAAACGCATCGCCTCGGTTTCGGATTATTACGGTGGCGCCATGTCGGAGATCAGTGAAATCTATCTCAGTGAAGGTAAAACTGATGCGGCTCAATCCATTCTGGCTCAGGCACTTAACACGATCACTGAATCGGATAAACTGGCTGAATTCCATTACTTCCTGGGCCGCCTTTATTTGAAAACCAGGTCATTTGAAATGGCGCTGAACCATTTTAATCTGGCATTGGATAGTCTGAAAAATCAACAACTCCTGAACTCAGCTCTGGTGGGCCGGGGCACGATTTATTTTGAAACGGGTCGCTATCCCCTGGCCATTGCTGATTTTGAAAAACTCCTGACCCAACCGGATAATGCCAATTTCCTGCGTTTGGCCCGGGACCGCCTGATCAACGCCTATGCGAAAGCCGGTGAAGTTCAACACGGACAACAACGAATTGACGAATGGCTGGCGGTTGTGGAGTCAACGCCGGACCGGGCTGAAATCCTCATTTTAAAGGCCGAAATGTTGTTGGTAACCGGTGATTTCCCCGGGTCGCGCAAGGTCCTGGATTCGATTCTCAAGCTGGATATTACTCCGGGCGCCAAAGCCCGGGCCTATTATTTCAAGGGCAATGCTTTTTATCAGGAAAAGAATTTTCCGGCGGCATTGACCGCCTACAACAATGCCCTGCCCTTGGCTCAGCAAGCCGACATCAAGGGCAATCTGGTGTATCAAATTGGTTTATGCCATTTTCTAGGGGGCGAATATGTCCCCGCGGCTTTTAATGCGTTTCACCGCCTAATCACCGAGTTTCCCTCCAACACGAATCGGGAATACGCGTTTTATTACCGTGCATTTTCCCAGATGAATGCCAATGACTGGGGGCAAGCCATCAAATACTTTAAAATATTCCACGCTGAGTATCCCGAATCCGAACTGGATCAGGAAGTCATCTATCAAATTGGCGAGGCGTATTACAATGCCAAACAATACGCCTCCGCGGTTATCTGGTACCGGCAGGTTCAGGACTCTGGTCTGAAACCCCAGAGTCTCTACAATATCGCCTGGTCCCTGGTGCAACTGAATCAGACCGACTCCGCCATGGTCTTTTTTCAAAGAGTTGCCACCGATTATCCCAAGTCGGATTTTGCAGTGTTCTCACAGTTCACGGTGGGTGACTACTACTACAATGATAAGGACTATAAGCATGCGGTTCCGGCTTATAAAAAGGTCGTTGAACGCTATCCCGGACATGAGCTGGCAACCAAAGCCGAGGGTTTGATCAAAGAAATCGGGGAAATCGAAAGTTACCGGGCTTATGCAGCGGCCATGGTTTATTTCGACGACGAAGACTGGCCCCGGGCCATTGAAGAATTGCAGAAAGTTTTAGCTGAATACAGTAAAAATAATGTTGCCATAGGAGCCATGGTTAATATTGGCTCAGCCTATGAACAACTAGGTAAATATCAAAAAGCGTTGGAATATTTCGATCGTGTGGCGGAAGAGTATCAAACCAAAACAACCGAAAGCGAGGCCGTCGCTTTTGCCAAAGACCACGCGGAATGGATTCGCAAACGCTAGTCTGAATGAATTTTAAATGAAGGATAACCTAAAGTAAACCATGTATCAAACCATATTGATTCCCGCTGAACGGAGGACGCGTCCATGATTGATTTTCTTATGAAGGGTGGCCCGGCATTTATGATTCCCCTGCTGCTCCTGTCCATCACATCCTGGGCTTTTATTTTCGAGCGCTTTATTCGATACCGCCGGGTGCCGAATAATAAATTGGCTGAATCCCAACTGCACGCCGCGGCAAAAGTTTTGATGGAACAGGGTAAACCCGCCCTGATAAAGCATTTTGAGCAATCCAAAGGAATTTTGACCATTGTCTGGGCGCAACTCGCCGACCGCATGAATCTGTTGGTCATGGAGAAACGCTCCATCCCTCAAATGCGGGAAGAATTACAATATAACGCGGAGAATTATAGCCGGGATTACCTGGAATTGTACCTGCCGGGCTTGAACACGATCAGCACCCTGTCTCCTCTGATCGGTTTGTTAGGAACCATCGTGGGTATGATTCAGGCCTTCGACGCCATTGCGCGTCAGGGCGCCGGGGATCCCCAGGCAGTGGCGGGTGGTATTAATACCGCTCTCATCACAACCGCGGCCGGTCTGGTCATCGCCATTCCCTCCATCTTGGGCTACAACTATTTCCGGCGGCGCGTAGAACAAATCCTGAAGCGGATAGAGCCATTCTCTCACCTCTTTATCAACGATTTGATCCAAGCCGTGGGCCGCCCGGCCGTTTACCGGGATTTTGTGGAACAGGTTTACCATGACAATGAGGTTTCCGCTAAAGAGCAGGAACTTTTAAAAACCAAACAGGCCGAATTACGCATTAGCAATTCGGACGCCCGGGAAATCGAGCAGGCCGTCATCGAAGCGAATGGGATAAGCCATGCGTAAGCAACGTAGCAGCAAACTCGATGACAAAGGGATGGATCTGACGCCGTTGATCGATACGGTGTTCCTGTTGCTCATTTTCTTTATGGTGACAACGGTATTCAGCACCACTCCCGGGATCGAAGTCGACCTGCCCAAAGCGGCTGAAGCGGAATCACCCCCGGAAAAAGACCTAAATATTCTTATCTCCGATGAAGGTATCATGGAACTCAACGGGGACCTCGTCACCCTGGAAAATCTGGAGTCGGAATTACGCCGTGAAAAGAATATATATCGCAGTAAAGTATTGATTATAAAAGCCGATAAGATGGCTTTGCATTATATGGTGGTGGATGTAATGGATGCTGCTAAAGCCGCTGGAATCGATCAATTGGCCATCGCCGCCGATCCGAAGGAAAAAACAAAATAAGACTACGGGACACATATCAGCGACCGCCCTTCCTAATTCATGGAAATCAAGACCGTGAATAGCCGCCATCATAACCAGGGCAATGTGACGGTACGGTTTCTCATCAAATATCACAAAGTATTGTTGTGGATGTGGGCGACGGCGTTCATCCTGCACCTTATTCCCCTGATAACGGGGATTAAGCTGCCGGAAGCCACGCTGAAAAGAGAAACACCGCCCTTGAATGTGAAATTCTATCAGCGAGCGCCTCGTCTTCAGAAAACCATGGAGTTGATGAAAAGACCTAAGACCACTACTCGAAAATTTCAGCAGAAAATCACCCGGGCCAAAACATTCAAACCCCGCTCCATGCGTACCGCCGCCACCAAAGGCTTAAGTGCCCTGGCCTCCCTGGCGCCACCCTCAGCACCCATTGAACGCAACCTGGATTTTCGTCCGGCCAACCTGGAACTCAAACCCATCATCAGCTCCAAACCGGTCCGGATAGAAAAAGAATCGGATCTGGCTTCCCTGTCTGAAAATTTACTGGACGCCAGCGACCTGAATATTGGTAATCGGATGGCCTACGTGGATGTGAATCCAAAAAATAAAAAAGAAGTTACGGGGTTTTTCACCATCAACCCCATTCGGTATTCGTCCCATCAGGAACGGGATTGGGACGGGAATCCGGGTTGGAATTCCGAGCCGGAAGCCTTGAATAATCTTATCCACCGCATGCGCAGCTTTACTAACATTGAGATGGACATTGGCAAACGCATCACTTTTGACGACAAAGCCCTTCTGAAAGCGCCCCTGATCTTTTTCTTCGGTGAAGCCAGTTTCGATATGTCGGAAGCTGAGGTTCAAAACATAAGCAAATGGCTACGCGCGGGTGGATTTCTCATCATTGACAATTCCTCGGCCGATCCGCGGGGCGCCTTTGCCCGCAGCGCAAAGATGTACATTAAAAAGGCCCTGGGAGTGGATGCTCAATTTGTGATATTGCCGGCGAAACATCCACTTTATCACTGTTTTTTTGATTTTAATACCCCCCCGCCCGGTGCGGATCAATACACGAGTTTGCGCTCCGGCATTGAAATGGTTCCTTTTCTCGAGGGCGTATTTCTCGACGGGCGGTTAGCGGTGCTGTATTCCGATAAAGGCTATGGAGTAGTTTGGGATCACGGCACCGCCTGGGGCACGGAAGGTCAACGTGGACAAATCCTGAGCGGCGGCGCCGGCGTGGATGTCACGCGCCAATACCAAATGGGAATTAACATGATCGTCTTTGCCCTGACCCAACCAGGTGGCATTGTGGACCAGCAACGAAATTATACCGCCCGGTAAATTGGAATCTCGATTGAATATGAGTGGATGTATGCCAAGAACAAAAACCGGATTCTCTTGCTTTTTATTAACGGCCTGGCTTCTGAGCGGTTGTAGTTATTTTCTTCTCGAAGATATCCATATTCCCATGAATTTCGTAGCGGTGGATTCGACTGTTAGGGATACAACCTATGCCGTAGACGGACGGAAATGGGTCTGGCAAGCAGATGGCGTTAAGATCGAAGTCGAGCAGATGACGGACCCCATGCTGAACGCGCTTTTCCCCGGCATGTCCAACCGGGGTTTGTATTCTACCAATCCTTTTACATTTGGCAACTGGGTCGATCTGGAAAAGGGCTATACGCCGGCTAAATTCACCGTCTTTACGGTACGAATTTTTAATTATACCCAGCCCAAAGTAGAAATGGACCCCCGGACCGTTAGTCTCAAACTCGACAATGGGGCCTCGCTGGCCAGTTATGGTTTGACTCAATATGAAGATCCGCCCAGCCTGGAACAGTACTTCATCGCCCATCAAGGCGCATCCGGCAATGAACGCCGCCGGTTTAAGGAAAAATTAGGTAAAGCCAAGCAAACCATGCTCGTGAAAGATCCGATATTTAAAGGCAATTCGGCGGAAGGCCTGATTGTTTTTGATCCCCTGCCACCGGAAGTCAAACAATTAACCTTTGTAATCAAAGATTTTGTCATGCGTTTTGATGCCAACGACTGGCCCCTTGACACACGGACTTTGGAATACCCGTTTTCTCGCCGGGGCAATGTGGAAGCAACCGCGAACGAGATTAAACTTACAGCTGACTCGTCTAAAGCTGGTTCCTCCGTATCTTCCGGCGCCGGAAGCGGATTAGCCCTGGACAACATTACCCAGGACCTGGAAATCCGTAATTTGAATGCATATAACAACCTGTTGGGGTTAATTCGGTCTGATAACCGCTTCCAGAAAGCTGTGCTGGATTTGGAGATTTCAGCCACCGGCAGCGTGGCATTGCTGGGATTCCTGGCATCCACGGGCGACCAAAACCTGGATGATCATCTTAAACGAGTGGTGGAAGAAATGACATTTGCACCTATCCGCACCTTGGGATCTCAAGGTTACTATATCCCGGTGCCGGTGCGGTTTGTGTTACACTTCGGACTGAGTCCCATGCTGCCCCGAGTGAAGGTTTCTCCGGGCAAAGTGGATGTAGTACCCGCTATTGGCGTCTCCTCAACCACGAACGGGACGATTGTCCCGGCAACTCGGACAAGCAACAAGTAATGCCCCGGCTTAAGGGATATAAGTTTTATTTCGTCTCAATCTTCTGGCTGACCTTGCTGTTCAGTCCGCCGACCGCATGGTCGAAATACGAAGAATCCCGGGGTGTGTGGTTGACTACGGTAGGCGGCGCCGATTGGCCGGACTCCCATAATGCCGGTAGTCAACAATCCCAAATGCGAAACATTCTTGACAACTTGCAGGACGGGAATATGAATACGGTCTTTTTTCAAGTTCGTACCCGGGGCTGTACCTTTTTTCCCAATCCTTACGAACCGCTGGCCGCCGAACTCACCGGAACGCTGGGCGGCAGTCCGGGATATGATCCGTTGCAGTACGCCATTACCCAGGCTCATAATCGGGGTTTGGAAATCCACGCCTGGTTTAACTGCTTTTTGGTTTGGAGCAGCTCCTACTGGCCACCCACCGCCAACCCGCCCCATCCATTAACTGCGCATCCGGAATGGCGAATGGTGGATAATAACGGGCATGCTCCGGATCCCACGTTGGGTGAGGATGTCTTTTTTTCGCCGGGTAATCCGGATGTCATTGAACATACCCTCCAATTAGCCTGGTATCTGGTAGAAAATTACAATGTGGATGGTGTTCACTTTGACTATATCCGTTATCCGGGTTCCCAATATTCCTATGATGATTCATCTCTCGCTCGATTTTACAGTAGTTCCGGTAATCCGGATAACCTGACCTGGCCGAATTGGCAACGCCAGCAAATCAACCATTTTGTAGAAACTTTCTACGACAGCGCCATGATCCTGAATCCAAGATTAAAAGTTTCGGCCGCGGTGATTGGCCGTTACAATATTCCGCCCTGGAATGCCTACTACGATGTGTTTCAAGATCCTTACCAATGGGCGTTGGGAGGCGTTATCGATATGATCATCCCCATGATCTACTGGCCCATTGGCGATCCCTATCCCTTTGAGCAGTATCTGCTCCAATGGGTTAACCAATATAGCGCCGATCGATTTGTCTATGCGGGTCTGGGGACTTATAAAAATGAAGACGATTATAACGAAGTTTATAATGAGATTTCGGTGGCCCGGGGAGTCCAGGCCGAAGGTCATGTCCATTTTCGATACGATAATTTGGTTACCAACACCGGATTTATATGGAATTTGAAAAGTTCATTATATGCTCACCCGGCGAACCAACCCTCCATGCCTTGGAAAGACGATGTACCACCGCCGGGGGTTGATTCCCTTACGCTGGAACCAAATGAAATCTACCACTACGCCATTCTACGCTGGCCGGCAATGCACGATACAGCCAGTGATGGTGAGTCGGCGGCACGCTATAATGTTTATCGGTCGGTGGACGAATCATTAAATATTATGAATCCCAATCACTTAGTTTTCATCACACCCCGGCCGGATACGGCTTACTATGACCTGGACTTTCAAGAAGGTCATACCTATCAATACGCAGTGACCGGCCTGGATCAACTTCAGAATGAAGGGCCCGCCAGTCCGATCCTGGCCTACACCTACACAGGCATCAATCCGGAGACCGGCTTGCCGCAGGCGTTGACGCTCCTCCCGGCCTACCCCAATCCATTTAATGCGGCGGTTACGCTGACCTTTGAAGTCCCGGCAACGCTGCCGGTCGATCTGAAGATCTTTGATATGCGCGGCCGTCTGATAAAGAAACTTTTTTCGGGTGAGTCGCCGGCCGGAAAAATGAGTCTTCAATGGCAGGGTGACGGCGAGAGCAACACCCGCGCAGCCAGCGGCATTTACCTGGCGGTGCTCAGGGCAGATGGAAAAACATTCATTCAAAAACTAACCCTGCTGAAGTAATATGTTTCCCGTTGTTATAAAAGTGTATCCGGGAATCCGGCTCTTAAGTGGGATCTGCCTTGTAACGGTGACCGGGCATGCTTAATATCCGCTTCAGGCAGGACAAAATCGGGGAATTGATCGATAAAAATCAAGCACACAACCTTTTAGGGGAGGATTTATGAAACGCTTGCTATTCATATTAACGCTATCGCTGCTTAGCAGCGGTATTTTCGCTCAGCAGGTGCGGGATACCGTCACGGTTGATGACAGTAATACCGACCTGTTTGAATCATACACGACCTACGATTTTTGGGATGTGGTAAATGTTGGCTACAATGGTTCAAGCCATGTTTTGTTACGTTCCGCCGGTAATGATGGCCCCACGGGCGCCTGGACCAAATGGACCCTGGATATACCGGAATCAGGTTATTATATGGCTTATTACTACCTGCCGGTTAACAGCAACAGCCGAAATCTCGCGCTTTATGTGGTTTCACCATTTGGCTATACGCCGGATTCTCTGCGGTTTAACCAATCGGTTCAGGGTGGCTACTGGCGTCCCCTGGGGATTTATTATTTCATTCAGGGCATCGATAGCTACATCCAAATGGTTGACGATTCGGTAAGCACTACCGGCTATGCGGTGCGTGCGGATGCGGTGCGCATTGTATCCAGTAATGGTGCGCCCGATTTGGAGCCCGAGCGACGGAATGAATACAATTTTGCCGAGGTGAATATCGGCTGGTATGAAGACTTCCAACTCGATGTCTACAATATCGGCGATCAACCGCTCACCATTGACAGTATGTTCACCGGAACGACTAATTTTTCAGTACCCGCGCCCGGGGTTCCCCATGTAATCCCGGCGCATGGCAAGGATCAAATTACCATCCGCTTCTCACCCACCACGGAACAAGTCCAGTACGATACGGTCCGGATCTCCAGTGACGATCCAGCCGAACCCGTCATCAGTTTTCCCGTCCGGGGTGAAGGCACGGCACTCACCGTGGTCCTGAATAACGATGACGGTGCACCGACCTATGTGGAATTGCAGGGCGCCTGGTCCAATTCCAATGGTATCGCCGTTTGCGAAGGCATTCCCAACGCAACCAGCCGTTATTCAATTCAGTCAGTGAATCCCGGCGCCCGAGCCCAGTTCAATCCGGATATTCCGGTGTCGGGTCAGTACAATGTGTACTATGCCGGGCCATTAACCAGCAACGCCAGCGATCACGCCTTGATCGAAATCTATCCCTTTGGGGCGGCAACACCCGATTCTGTTTATATCAACCAGAATGTTGCCCTGCCGTGTAACTGGCAGTTTATCGGGACCTATTACTTTATCGAGGGTACGCTAAACTATGTATTTATAGTCAATGATGGAACGGGCGCCGGTTACGTACTTCGGACCGATTTAATGAAATTTGTCTCCGTTCCGGCCCGGCCGAAGATTGAAATTCCCCAAACCAGTGTTTCATTCGGGGAAATTCCTGTGGGGACAACCGTAACCCGGAGTTTGAGCATCAATAATATCGGCAGTCAGGAGCTGGTATTGAATAGCATCGATCTGGAATCCGATTTTTTTACAATCACTTCACCCACCTCATTCCCATTAAGTATTCCGGCTTTGGATTCGATTGGTGTTCAGATTTCCTTTAACCCCGTTCAGGTGCGGGGTTACCAGGACACGCTCACTATTAACTCCAATGACTGGGATTTCCCGGTCATTCACCGAACTATTTACGGCATCGGTATCGGTGAGCAGGTGTATGTGGACAATCCGGCCGGACCGGACGACCCGGCTCCGAACTGGAGTTCGTCCCCTGATTTGAGTTTTGATCCCTATCCGGGCGACAGTTTGGCGGCGATCGACACCACCCTCTACAATCACTGGTATTTTTCTTCTTCCGCGGTGGGTTATAATAGTAACCATCTGTATATCTTCAGTAACCGAAATCCCGGAGCCTGGATTCAATGGAATGTTAGCGTGGAAAACACCATGGATTATGATGTGTATATTTATAGCATTGCCTCTGAAATCGACGCCAGTGCCGTGCCTTACATTGTGGATCCATTCACGGAAGATCCGGATACGATCATCGTGGATCAGGCCGGCAATTCAGGTTGGATCCTATTGGGACGCTATCCCTTTATCGCCGGTTTGGCCAATACGGTCACCTTGGTGAACGATACCAGTTTTACCCTGGCAGGCGGTCAGACAACCTTGCGGGCGGACGCGGTTCTGGTCCAGGAACCCTTTGTAGGAACTGCCCATGAGTTCCAGGCGATGCCGGATGAATTCGAACTGGGAAACAACTACCCGAATCCCTTCAATCCCACGACAAATATCGACTTCCAGGTGCCTTATTTGGCCAAGGTTGAGCTGAAAGTCTTCAACATCCTGGGGCAACAGATAACAACCCTGGTGAGTGGTAATTTACCGGCCGGGTCCTATTCGGTTCAGTGGAATGGGTTGGATATGTTCGGTAAATCGGTCGCCAGCGGTATGTATTTTTATCAAATGAGCACTCCCCGCGGCAACCAGACCCACAAAATGCTCTTTTTAAAGTAGGTTGCTGTTTAACGAAATATTGGTTCATAAGCAGCTGATATGACATACGAGAGCCCCGGAGCAATCCGGGGTTCTGTCTATTTATCTAAAACACAGAACTAATTTATCAAACCGCGTAATCGGGCTGGTCCTCTCCTTAGGAAAGGGAGAATTCTTCTAAAACCTTGGTGAGCAAGGAATTGTGAGTTTTTACCAGTGACGGAGCCCGCTTTTATCCAAAAACTGGAGAACTTCTGCCGATCTTCTCATTGTCGAAAGTATCTTAAAAATTAACTTTAGCGCTAAATCGAGCCATACAAGGAGCCCATGGTGACCCATTCAAAGATTCCCGAGATCACGCTAAAATCATTTATCCTCGGAGCAGTGTTATCGGCCATATTGGCCAGTGCCAACGCTTATCTGGGCTTATTCGCTGGTATGACTGTTTCTGCATCCATCCCGGCCGCGGTCATTAGTATGGGTGTGTTACGTCTGTTTCGACAACACAGTATTCTGGAAAACAATATCGTTCAAACGGCTGCCTCCGCCGGTGAATCCCTGGCCGCGGGTGTCATTTTCACGATTCCCGCCCTGATTCTCATGGGCTATTGGGACACTTTTGACTACTGGGAAATTACCAAGCTGGCTGTTTTGGGGGGATTGCTGGGTGTGCTGTTCACCATTCCCCTGCGCCGGGCACTGATCATTGAAGCCAAACTCCAATTCCCGGAGGGGGTGGCCACCGCGGAAGTATTGCGTTCCGGTGAAATTACTGCCGCGGACCGAGCGGATCCGGAACGAATGGCAACCAAACGGGAAGATGTGTGGATTATTGCCAAGGCCGGATTAGCGGGTGGTTTAATCAAGCTGATGGAGCAGGGATTCCAAGCCTGGCATTCAGTTCTGGAAGGTGCAACCCGTATCGGGAACAGTATTTTTGGATTCGGCACCAATCTTTCTCCGGCGCTGATTTCCGTGGGCTATATCGTCGGCCGCAATATTTCGAGTTTAATTTTCATGGGTGGTCTCATCAGTTGGTTTGTGGGCATTCCGCTATACACCCATTTCCATCCATTACCAGCCGGCGCCGGCCTTGATAATGCGTATGCTGTCTGGAACTCGCAAATACGCTATCTCGGTGTAGGCGCCATGGTGGTAGGTGGTCTTTGGTCACTGATTAAGTTGTTTCCGGCACTTAAAAAAGGCATTCAAGCCAGTTTCCAGGTGTATAAGGACCGTTTCAGCGATACCATTATTCCGCGCACGGAAAAGGATATTCCGATTCAGTGGGTGATCTGGGGGACGATTCTGTCCATCATTCCCATCGCCCTGCTTTATTTCAAAGTCTTGGAAAACACTGAATTTGCCCTGACACTAGCTGTCCTGATGCCTATTTTCGGGTTTCTATTCTCCGCTGTAGCCGCCTATATGGCGGGTCTGGTGGGATCGTCCAATAATCCCATTTCGGGTGTCACCATCGCCACGATTCTATTTACTTCTCTGGTTCTCCTTATGGAGATGGGCAGCGGAAATTTAAAAGGCGCCGCCGCCGCTATTCTCGTTGGAGCAGTCGTATGTATTGCTGCCGCCATCGGAGGCGACAATATGCAGGATTTGAAAACCGGTCATCTTGTGGGCGCCACGCCCTGGAAACAGCAGGTCATGCAGATGGTTGGGGTCATTGCCGGGGCGTTGGTTATTGGCTGGACGCTGGATGTACTGCATACTGCGTATACTATTGGGTCATCCAAATTACCCGCCCCTCAGGCCCTGCTCATGAGTTCCGTCGCTGAAGGTGTTTTTAAAGGCAATCTGCCCTGGGATATGGTC
Organism: uncultured Lentisphaeria bacterium; assembly: GCA_964543125.1. GTDB lineage: Bacteria > Fidelibacterota > UBA8477 > UBA8477 > UBA8477 > CAZIWX01. Next base: position 21,859 of record CAZIWX010000034.1, read on the forward strand.
GAATTCGGCGCCCTGCTGGGGATTGCCATCATCATTCTGGATACCATCCAGGAAAAACGCGGTGCATCGTTCCGGTTTCCGATTTTGGCGGTTGCCGTGGGTATTTATCTTCCGGTTTCACTCTCAACTCCTATTTTCATCGGAGGGATGTTGGCTCATCTGGCCAAGAAATTGGGGGCTACTAAGCGCGGTGATAAAGCCGGTTTGCTCATGGCATCCGGTCTGATTACCGGTGAGGCGCTCATGGGCATTCTCGTAGCGATTCCCATCTTTATGACCGGAAACAAAGATGTGTGGCCCGTCTTGGATTGGATACCCACCGGTCTAGGTGAGATCGTCTTCCTCGGCATCATCGCTTGGCTGTTTTTACAGGCTAAGCGTAAAGTGTAACCAACTCATTATCAGAGGCATATATGAAATCAGTTAAACGCGAATTTATTCAGAATTTACCTAAAACCGAGCTCCACGTACATTTGGATGGTTCTTTACGTTTGGACACGATCCTGGATTTGGCGCAGAAGGAAAAAGTTGCTCTGCCCTCGCGTGACCGGGACCGGCTCTTAAGAGCCGTTACGGTGCAAGGTCACGTGAAAAATCTGGAAGAATATATCGACAAATTCAAGATCACTCTTTCGGTGCTTCAGACGCCAACGGCATTAAAACGGGCAGCCTTTGAACTGGCTGATGATTGCGCTAAAGAGAATGTAAAGTATTTGGAAGTGCGCTATTCCCCCATTTTACATAATGAACGCGATATGACTCCCATGGCCTCCATCGACGCGGTTCTCGAGGGCTTGCAGGAAGCGGAAAATGAATTTGACATCCGAACCGGTGTCATCATTTGCGGCATTCGCAGTATTTCACCGGAAACCTCGCTGCAATTGGCTGAACTCGCTGTGGCATACAAATACCGCGGAGTTGTTGGATTCGACCTGGCCGGTGCGGAGGAAAATTTTCCGGCCAAAGACCATATCGATGCCTTTTACCTGATCCGCAATAATAATATCAATGTGACCCTGCATGCGGGCGAAGCCTATGGACCCCAGAGTATTCATCAGGCGATTCACTATTGTGGCGCCAACCGCATCGGACACGGTACTCGGCTCAAGGAAGATGGCGATTTACTCAATTATGTGAATGACCACCGGATTTGTTTGGAAATCTGTCTTTCCAGTAATGTCCACACCGGGACAGTAAAAAAGATCGAACAGCATCCCATCCGCTTTTACCACGATTACGGCTTACGACTGACTCTGAACACCGATAACCGGCTGATCAGTAACACCACCCTGGTGGATGAATTCATGCTGGCCCATAAATATTTCAATTTCGATATGCTGGACTTCAAGGATTTCATCATATCCGGCTTTAAGAGCGCCTTTCTGCACCACCGAGAACGTACCCAGATGATCAAGCAGGTGGCAGATCAGATTGATGACTATTTGGGGATGAAGGAAGAAAAGTACTGAAAAACATTTGAGATTAGTTTCCTGAGCTTTGGGGCTGGAGTGGCTCCAGGTTCAGCCGCAAAAACCATGACACACGGACTAGGAAACCGCTCTTTTTTTAATACCCGGCTCATAAAAATTCATAACAGCCGGCTTCAGCCGGAAGGGCAAACACCCGGACGACAATTCCGGTGCACCGGGCCTCCACAAAATGAAGCTCGCCTGTAACCGATTTCCACCCGAATCCCACCCGGGCTAAATCGGTTTGCGTTTAAACCATCTTGGATCAAGTCAACGCTGTATTGACGCAACCAAGTCTGGTGCTTCTGGCTACTAACCGTGCTGAATATTTCAACCCTAACCAGAGCTATTAAACCGGCGGGATATAATATAATTCCTATCCGCCACCGGATTGTCCCGAGACTCTTCGAGGGCCTCAGGGAAATACTCCTAACAGGGTGTGTCTTCCTCTTAAAGTATGGCACGGTCCTGGTTCTCATAATCATTATGCCACTTTAAGATGCTATAAATATTCGCCCTGTTATCAGCCAAGATTCCCGTTGTTTTTTTACACGCTACACAGTTGACATGGCACTAACGGAAACCAAGTTGTCC
>CAZIWX010000035.1:0-23578 GCA_964543125.1 uncultured Lentisphaeria bacterium
AGAGCGTCTGACTACGGATCAGAAGGTTCCGGGTTCGATTCCTGGCGGGTGTACACAAAGCCAGGAAACCATTCCTGGCTTTATTTGTTTTCTAAAAACAAACGCTAACCGGAAACGGTCGAAGATTATTTTTATGGCTGATCAATTATCTGAACAACGCAAACGGCAGCGCGCTCTGATCATGTTACTGGCCGCCGCCGTTGAAAACCTCTATGGTCATGGTCGTGAGTTAATTGTCGATCATAGTTTTGACGATGGTTATTTCTGCCATTTTACTGATTTCAAGCCCTTATCCGGGGCTGAACTGGCGGCAATCCATGAAAAAATGAAAAATCTCCAAAAGAAGTTTAAAAGATTAAAGCGAAAACCAACAACTAATCAAGATTGGCGCCACCTAAATGGCCCTACGCTTTCGAATCATCGTCCACCGGCACTCTGTTTGGGTGAATTTTGTTCGCCATCCTATGAAACGACTGAATTGGATCTCAATTTATTACCGCGGTATGAACTCTTAAGCTATAACGGCGGTTTTTTAATTCGGGATGGCCGCGGCCCCGGGGGGACACTGCGACCCTTTAAAGATTATCCTAAACTATTTAATACCATGGAAGAATACGAAACCTGGGGTCGTATTCTAAATGTTCATAGTGTCAAGGAATTGAATAAACAGGTGAAATCGCGTGATTTTAAAGAATTGATCTGGGTTGCTGAAGGTTTACATGAAAAAAAAATTGCTCAAATTGCCGATGCCATTACTCAAAGAACAGCCGTCAAATTTGTATTTATTGCCGGTCCATCTTCATCTGGTAAAACAACTTTTACCAAACGGTTGGCTATTCAGCTAAAAGTCAATGGCATTAATGCCCGGACCATTTCCATGGACAATTATTTCATTGATCGCAAAGACATGGTTCCCCTACCGGATGGGACCCTTGATCTCGAGAGCTTGGATTGTGTGAACCTCGCTGCTTTACAGAAAGATATGCAGGCGCTTTTAAAGGGTGAATCGGTAGCATTTCGGGATTATGATTTTAAGTTTGGCCGGCCGCATTTCCTGGAAAAACGATTTTCTCTCGGTAAGCACGATATACTGATCATTGAAGGCATCCATGGTTTGAATCCCAAGATTACCGAGTCGCTCAAACCCCGAAATTATTTTAAGATTTACATCTCGGCGTTGACTCAACTGAATATTGATAATCATTATCCGGTTTCCACCTCGGATGCAAGATTATTACGCCGTTTGGTTCGAGATGCCAAATTTCGCGGCTATACGGCTCAAGATACTTTAACTCGCTGGAATTCAGTGCGGTATGGTGAAGTACACAATATTTTCCCATACCAGGAACAATGTGACATGATGTTTAATTCGGCATTGATCTACGAGTTGTCAGTCTTAAAGCACCAGGCGCTGCCTTTACTCAAGCAGGCACCACCCTCCCCTATTCGGAATCGAATGCTCGTGCTTCTAAAAATATTACACACTATTCCGGCGCGATTTGTCCCCGGGACTTCTATCTTGCGGGAATTCATTGGTAAGAGCTATTTCCATTATTAAACGATTTCACTCTGAAAATTTGCTAAAACGGCGGCCCGTCTATAAGGTTCTCCCATCTAACACTTATCCTCGATCATATTCTGATGCTTCCAGGTCTCTGAAAAAATTTCGTAACCCGTTATTACTCGCAATAAATTATAGGCACGTCCACGACGAAAAGCATTCGAAGTGTATGATCGACTTCAGTGTGAATGACCACCCGGTCGATGTCTTTTATTGGAGTTAATTTTTACTAGATTTTGTGATTTGAGTCTTTGATCTGGATCAAACCCGTGACCAATCTCATGAAATTGCTTTTCAGACTCTTAAGAACCTGGAGAAGATACAATTTAAAGCAAATTGATTGTGTCTTGGCGGAGGTGGAGGGACTCGAACCCCCAAGGGCGTAAACCCGGCGGTTTTCAAGACCGCTGCCTTACCAATTAGACTACACCTCCCAGTGAAACTAAATGCGGAGGAGCAGGGATTCGAACCCTGGGTACGGAAATTCCGTACAACAGATTAGCAATCTGCCGCCTTAAACCGCTCGGCCACCCCTCCGATGCTCAAAAAGCGGCGAAATATAACGACCGTCTCAAAAAGTACAAATGGATTATCCGCGGGAGATTAATCCACGGGTTCCGGGGCTAAATCATAGGGTTTGAACCGTCTGGACAGATAAATAAAGGGGGTGTCCAAAAGTGCGACGAAAACCTTAAGCAAATATGTAGTAACGATGATTTCAAAAATGACGTTCATGGGTAAAATAAAATCAACCGCGTGGAACCAGGTTGGGAATATCGCAAACGCAAATACGCTAAAGGTAACAGAATCCAATAACTGACTCACCAATGTGGAAAAATTGTTGCGCGCCCATAGATGTCGTCCATTGAAATACCGTTTCCAAAAGTGAAAGGCCCAAACATCGTGCAACTGGGAGATGATATAAGCTACGAGACTAGCCAAAACAATTGAAGGTGCGAATGAAAAAATGGTTTGAAGCGCAGACGCGCCGACGTCGCTTTGGCTGGGTTTATAAAGCAGAATTAATTGCGACATGATCAAATAAATCGACACGGCCGCAAACCCAATATATACTCCTCTGCGGGCTTCAGCTTTACCGTAATACTCAGATAAAAGATCGGTAGCTAGAAAGATGGCGCCATAAACCACATTGCCGCCGGTAGCTTCCAGGCCCAACAATTCAAATCGTTTGGTCACAAAAATATTGGCCAGGATGATGAAGGCCGCGATTACGCCGAAAAGCCAATATTTTCCCATTCGGAAAGCACCTAGGACGATAACTAATCCGATTAAAGTTTGAATAATATAGATGACTTCATTATTCAAAAGTACTGCCCCATTTCTCGCGGAAAACTCGTTCCAGTTCGGGCGGCAATTTTGTGGTTTTACCACCGATACTTGCAAAAACATGAACGGTCTTTCCGCTCACGAGTTCGGTTTCTTTATCGGCATTCAGTCGAACGGAGTAAAAAAACTCAAAACGATTATGTAAAATATCCCGAATCTCAGTCAAACAATCCAAGTTCTGATCCAGTTTGGCGCCCGCCGTGTAACTCACATCAATTTTGATGATTGGCATGATAATACCATCAGATTCTAACTGATCGAAAGGCACTCCTAAAGATCGCATGAGTTCTGAACGCGCGCTCTCGAAATAATTTAAATATTTGTAGTAAAGCATAATACCATCCGCTCCTACATCGGTTGCTCCAACTTTAAATCTATAATGGTATTTGATCATCAGGGTTTACTCCTCCCACGCACCAATGCGTTCCAGTTTTTCAACACGCTTATTTACCAAGTCAGGTATAGCAACCGTCTTTAGTGCTTTTATTTCTTTTACCAGCACGGATTTCAACTCCCGTGCGGCCATATCATAATCACGATGAGCACCACCCAACGGTTCTTTGATAATAAAATCGGCAATACCCATTGCTATCAAATCCTGAGCAGTGACTTTCATCGCCTCAGCTGCTTTTTCCTTTTGACCCACATCCCGATACAGGATCGAAGCACAACCCTCCGGAGTAATGACGGAGTACCAGGTGTTTTCCTGCATGATCAGACGATCACCTACACCAATCCCCAAAGCCCCGCCGGAGGCGCCTTCTCCGATTACTACGCAAATTATCGGTGTTTTAAGTTTGCTCATTTCAAGCAAATTACGCGCAATCGCTTCAGCTTGTCCACGTTCTTCCGCTTCAAGCCCGGGATAAGCGCCTTGTGTATCTAATAAAGTAATTACCGGGAGTTTGAATTTTTCGGCTAATTGCATCACTCTCAAGGCTTTACGATAGCCTTCAGGGTTAGGCATCCCAAAATTATGATCCAGCTTATCCTTGGTGGAACGCCCTTTTTCCTGACCGATGAGAACCACACGCTCATCTCCAATCATGGCGATGCCGGATATTATGGCATGGTCGTCCCGAAACAGTCGATCACCATGAAGCTCGGTCCAACTCGTGGTGATTCGTTCAAGATAATCGGAAAAATGGGGCCGGTCCGGATGCCGGGCCAATTCAACCCTCTGCCAGCGCGATAGGTTTTTATTGGTCTTCCGGGCTAATTCCACCAGTTTTTCCTTGAGCTTTTTGATTTCCTGAGACAGGTCCACCTCGCTCTGGGTGGACATGATTTCCATTTCCCGAATCTTCTGCTCTAATTCAACAATCGGTTTTTCGAATTCAAGGACTGCTTTAGCCATATTATCGTCCTGAGATTGCCTTTAAAAATATTTCCAAGTCAAATAAAAAAGATTGATTATGGAGGTAGTAATTTAACAATTTGACGCGCTCTGCTTCTTCCAATTGACTTTTACCCCGGATATCTTCCAGTGAAACCAAGCCCGGTTTGATATTTTCGGTTGACAGACCCAGATCCCAGGGAGCGCCCACCAAACTGAATTTACCCTGCCAAACCCGTCTTAAAAGGGGTAATCGGGATTTAAGTTCAACCCACGTTCCATTCGATTCCCAAATTGCTTCCGGTAGCAGCTCAGCTCCATAATAGACATCTTTTCTGGAAAAATGTTTTATCTTCCCCTGAATTGCCGTCACCGGCCACCATGTCAAACTCAAAATCGCTGCAATGAATATATCGCTTATGCGTTTAACGCTGCGATGTCCCGGGCGAAAATAGTCAAATCGCATTTCAACAAGCTGAATATCCCGCAGGTCCTCCACCGAGGATTTGCCAATGATAAAGGTTAAATTACCGGGGACAAGCTTAAAATTTACACCCAGCTGACCTAAGCGCGGAATGTAGTCGAATAAACGCTTTAAATTAATTTGCTCCGAGGCAAAGATTACCTCTTTTATAGCGTGCAGCATGATTAGTTCAGGCAGGTCGCTAATATCTCCTAATACACGCGTATCCTCGGTGCCATAGGATTGTTGGAGCACAATGCCAACCGGTTGGTAACCAAATTCCAAATGCGTATTCAATTTGCGGAATATCTTTTTTGCATCTTCATAGTCCCCTACCACCAGCGTTTTTCTGAAATCCAGCGGTGATCGGCGGAAAATTTTCCGGGAACGACGAGTAGCCATTAATCGCCATCCCGGAATCCATAACACTGATCCCAAAAAAGTCATGATGAGAACCTGGCGCGAAAAAGCAAATTGATTAAAGAAAAATGTTAGGGTTACGTTCAATAAAAACCCCAGAGCAACACCAACAATAGCCCGGCTTATGGAATACCGAAATTGGCTATACGACCCCGCCGTTTTCAAACTTATAAGCCAAATCAATAAATACACGGCCCCGATACCGGCGTAAGCACCGTAAACATCTCCACGCTGGAACTTGATGAACACGGCTATTCCGAGGACAATCAGGATGCCCGAAATATCCAGAATAATTGGCCCTATATTCCTACTGATTTGATTCGCCAGTGATCCAAAATAGCGGAGTAGAATTCCAAGGCGCAGCATCCAGTGCAATGGCCGCCAGAAACGGCCTTTAAAATGCTTCCGGCTGAAAATATCCATTGCCTTATAAAAATTTCCGATGGAATCCCAACCGGCAATTTTCGATGATTCACCCTTATAATGAATGATACTCGTAACAGGTGTGTAACGTACTTCCCAGCCAGCCGCATGAAAACGGTAGGCCCAATCCAAATCCTCACCGTACATAAAGAATGATTCATCAAGTTGACCAACCTCTCTCACAGCCGCGGCCCTGGCAAACATGCAGCTTCCACTCACGGCATCCACTTCAATCTCAGCTTCCGGATCCTGGTAGGTTAAATTATACCGGCCGAAGAGTTTTGAATGCGGAAACAACCGGGCTAATCCGGAGAGTTTGGTGAAAGCGACCCAAGGCGTTGGAAAACTCCGGCGGCAGGGAAGCTGGAGTGTACCTTCGGCATTGAGAATTCTGCACCCGGCTAGTCCTACCTTAGGATGATCATCCATATAGCTAATCAATATCGGGACGGTATCTTCCTGAATCAACGTATCTGGATTCAGTAACCAGATATAATCACCCCTAGCTTGAGTGAGCGCTTGGTTATTGGCTTTCGCGAATCCAATATTGGCGTTATTCGCGATAATTTTCACTTCCGGAAATTCCTGTCTCAACATTTCCAGACTACCATCCACGGAGTTGTTATCTACAACGAAAATTTCGGCGGCGGTTCCGGCGATGGATCGATACAGGCTTAGTAAAGCCTGCTGTAGAAAAGCTCGAACATTATAGTTAACGATGATGACGCTAAGCCGCATGGAGTGCCTGACGGGATAAAAATGAATATTTCAGATCTAAAGTTTTCCCAGGAGTGCCTGGAAACGGAGTTGCCACACACGATAAATCGCTTCGTAAACAATGGCTTTGGACATTTTGCTTTGCCCGATAGTGCGATCGACAAAAATGATGGGAATCTCCTTAACTTTATTCGGCCGCTTGCGCCAAGCCCGAAAATTCATTTCAACCTGGAATGAATAACCATTACTTTTAACCGTTTCGAGATGTAATTCACGCAGAAACTCAACCTTCCAACATTTGAATCCACCCGTCCCATCGTGAACCGGCATACCGGTAATCCAACGAATATAAATACTGGCGAAAAAACTGAGCATTAAGCGGGATAACGGCCAATTTACCACACTGATACCGTTGATATAGCGGGAACCGATCACCAGATCGTAGTTCTTTATCTCTTTTAGAAAATTAACGATCTCATGGGGATCATGAGAAAAATCACCATCCATTTGGACAACTGTTTCGTAGCCGTTTGTAATGGCATATTTGAATCCGGTAACATACGCGGTGCCCAATCCTAATTTTCCGGTTCGCTCGATCAACTTGACTTTGGGATGTTTCTCCCGGACTGCTTTAACCAGATCGGCGGTTCCATCGGGCGAATTGTCATCAATAATCAGGATATCCGTCTTAGCGGGTAAGCCTAAAACGCTATCGATGACCTTAAGAATATTGTCTCGTTCATTATAGGTTGGTATGATGGTGAGATTACCCGGCATACATTTCTTCCTTTAGCAAAGTTAACTCCTCATGAATAGGCAAAATGGGAAATTTCAGTGTATTCTCTAACTTTTCACAAATCAAACCACTTTTCATGGGGCGTGGAGCTTGCTGTCTCAATTCCGCTGTTGGGATTCCCCGAATGAGATCAGCATCCAAACCAAAACTATCTGCAATCTTGAGTGCAAAACCAAGACGACTCACAATTTCCCGGCTTCCAAAATTCCAAGTTCCCCATGAATTTGTTTCCAGCAGTAAACGGATGGCTTCGGCGAGGCGCTTCGCATAGGTGGGATTATTGTACTGATCATTCACGATACGAACCGGGCGGCCGGCCTTGAGTTCGCCAATTAGCCAATTCACAAAACTGCTCGACAACCGTTCGCCGTAGCCATAGAGTACATTGGGGCGAATTGAAATAAATTTACAACCTGATTCCAGCACTCGTTTTTCGCCGGCAAATTTTGTCTCGGCATATATTCCCCGGGGCTGGGGCGGATCAGCCTCACGATAAGGCCCCGCGGTTCCATCAAAAATGTAGTCCGTGGAAATATGGATAAAAACCGTATTACCTGGGAACTGCTCCAACATGTAACCAACCGCGATATCGTTCAAAAGCGTGGCTAAGCCGGAATCGATTTCGGCCTGATCCACATTCGTGTATGCCGCGGCGTTTATGACCGCTGCGAATTGTCCTTCGGAGATCAATTTTTGAGTTTGCTCCCGGTTGGTGATGTCACCCAACCGATAATCCATTAATCCATCAACCTTAAACCGCCCCGGCGGCTCAATCCCGACTCCCATAATTGAATAATCCGGAGCGAAGGTCTTCACCAAATTTTGTCCCAGTAATCCATGGGCGCCGAATATTAATATTTTAGTTTTATCCATCCATCATCCGCCGCTAGGGTGCTGTTGCGGCTGCATTGTATAATTATAGATTACTCATGGATTAAATCCCATAGCCAATCAAGCCATTAATTCGGCTTCGGTAAATCCAAATTGAAAGTCTTTAGAATCATTTCAATTTGACGAATATAGGGCAATTTGGCACGGTCCGGCGCCCATACCAGGCCGGTGAGCAAGAACACTTTGTCCTGCCGGGGCGCATACAAAGCATAAGCGATAAAAGGTCCGCCTTTCACCTCCGTTTTATGCACCCATAGGCCGCGATATTCCAGGGCATTAAAATTATTGAGCCAGGTTTCCCGCATATCGAAATATTTCATGCTTAGGCGTACATCCGGAATCAGTCCACCCCAGACCTTTTCAAGCATTCGCTTCCCTAACACGGCAAGGTCGAATGAATCGGGGGGCGTTTCCCAGTGCACCGCCACCCACCGGAAGGGATAATCGCGCCCTAACCAGACCAGATCATTTTTGGGATCGTCCTTAAGCACGAGGTAGTCATGCATAATGCGCATCGACCAACCATATTTATTATAAAATTGTTTGGTCATTTCGGTCTGTTCACCGATTCGATAGATAAACCGGGTCATCCGATCTTGAGTCACCTGCTCCATCCGGGCCAGCAGCGCCTCCTGGTTCAGACGAATTCTGGCTTGAAGATCCTGATCGGTTTGCCCCAGGAACACCATGAGCAGCTGTCCGTCCGCATAAGCATTGCGGCGGCTGTAATAGGCGCCCGGAGACTTAAATATCCGCTGGAGCAGGGTATCCGGTAACATGGATTTCAGAATCGGAGTCAAACTACTACTGACTTCCAAGCGCCCCACCAAAATAACATTTTTACGCCGGTAATAGATTTTAAAGTCACCCGGCACTACCCATTTAAAAGTATAGAGAACCTCATTTTGGGGAGTATAAACCGTTTTACCGAAGGCTTCTTCCAGATAAGATTGTACGACCCGCCAATTTTCCGCGTCAGCAATTACAACGATTTCATCATCCGCACCCGTGGCTGGCTTTTGTTTGGTTGCACAGCCGTAGCCGGATACTAAAATCACCAAAGCCAGCGCTATCAACCTCAATTTACTCAAGCAGTCACACTCCCCCGCTGAATTTCATCTAGAATGGCGTTTCCGTGGATAGACGGGATTCGATTTCACCACAATCTGATTTTTATGATCCAGAAGCTCAAAATCAGCCATTCGCTCAGCCACCGAAACCGAGGCAATTCGAATGGTTACCGGATCACCTAATTGAAATTTCTTCCGCGTCCGCCGCCCAATCAAAGCAAATTGCTGTTCCACGTATTCATACCAGTCATCCTTCAGCGTACGAATATGTACGAGCCCTTCGACGAATGTGTCGACTAATTCAACAAAAATACCGAAGTGCATTACGCCTGATATAATTCCGTTAAATGTCTGTCCAACGAGATGAGTCATGTATTGGAGTTGCTTGATCTTGATATGCTCCCGCTCAGCTTCGACAGCGACTCTTTCGCGGGTGGAACAGTATTTAGCAATTTTTTCCAAGCTATTGACTTTGGGCGCGGTTTTAATCCCCGTGGAATTCCGGTATTTTTTCAGTAATCGATGAACCATTAAATCCGGATACCGTCTGATCGGCGAGGTGAAATGAGTGTAGGAGTCGAAGGCCAGGCCGAAATGACCTCGATTTTGCGTTGTATAAATTGCCTTGGTCATGGATCGTAATGCAACTTTTTCAATGAAATGCCGGTAGGGGCTTTCCCGGACCAACTCTACTACTTTTTGAAAATCGATCGGTTTTACGATGCGCCCGAAACGGTATGGCACACCCACCCGGCTCAAGATTTGACGGAATCGTTCCAGGTCCGACGCTTGTGGAATATCATGCACCCGGTATACAAACGGGAGGGGTGGATCTTGTAATTGTTCCACATGCCTCGCCACGGTCTGGTTGGCTAACAACATGAATTCTTCGATCAGCCGATGGCTGTTCAGCCGCTCCGAAGCTTTGATTTCTACCGGAAATCCGGCTACATCCAATTTGAACTTGGGCTCAGGCAAATCAATGTCTACCGATCCCAGGGCTTTACGCCGTTTATACAAAACCGCGCGTAATTCGTCCATGAGCTTTAAATCATCAGCGTATTGATCCTCCGCACCGTTGAGAATTTCCTGTACCTGACTGTAAGTAAAACGCTTACGGGATCGAATAATGGCCGGTTCGATTTGATACTGCCGCACTTGTCCTTCCTGATCCAGGTCCATGCTACACACCATGGCCAGCCGGTCAACATCCGGTTTCAAGGAACACAGATTAGAAGCCAATGCTTCCGGCAGCATGTGAATAGCCCGGTCAACCAGATAGACACTGGTCCCCCGCTCCCGGGCACCTCGATCGATGGCACTGTTGGGTGTGACATAATGCGACACATCGGCAATGTAAACGCCGAGGCGCCAACCCCGGTCCAACTTTTTGATACTAACCGCATCATCAAAATCCGCTGCTGACTCAGGATCAATAGTAAAGCAATCGATGTGACGTAAATCGTTACGTTGACCGATTTCAGCTTGGATGGATTTTTCAGTATAACCTTCCGCCTGGGCTAACGCGGCCTGACTCCAGCGAGTAGGAAGCTGAAAAGTCCGGATGATGGAAATGGCGTCTAAGCCCGGATCCCCCGGTGTACCTAAAACTTCTTTAATTTGGCCAACCGGCTCCTGATCCGCATTCTCCCAAGCCCCCATCTCAACCAGAACCACCTGCCCTTCTTTGGCCCCGGCCGTCCGCTCAAAAGGAACTAAAAAGCGCCGTTGAAATGATTTATCATTGGGAGTCACCCAACACCCAAACCGGTCCATGGTAAATGTTCCGACGAATTCCGTGCGATTCCGGTGAATCACCTCGGTGATACGGCCTTCACGGTTAACGCCGGTTTTCCCCGGAAGCAGCTCTACCCGGACCAGATCGCCATCCAACGCGTTGCGCAGACTTCTCGCTCCGATGAAGATGTCCTCGGCCTGGCCGGTTTCTACAAATCCGAAACCGCGGCTGTTGACCGAGAGCGTTCCGGTTATATGGGCCTGTTTGCGTATCAGCCCATATTGGTGGTTACCGGTTTGATGGATTGCTCCGGTCTTGGATAAATCCTCCAGTGCGGATTTAAATAATCGATAATGCTGCTCATTTAATTTAAGGCGCTTGAACAAGGCGCGCTGTTTCAGCACCTGATCAGCGTGTTGTTTCAGGTAATCCTGAATTTTCTTTTTGATTAATTCTCGATCCATCTTCGATCAATTCCTGCAAGTTGTAAATGTATTAAAGCGTTTTGCCAGGGTAGTTCAGGATTTTTCCCCACCGAGATGATGATGGGACCGGCATTTGTCTCTAAACGGGCACCCAGACCATACCCGTGTAGCCAGCGCGTTTCCGTGGTATTTTGAAACCACCCATAATCGTTGAAAATAAATACTCTGGACCGTTTTCCAATACCAATCGCAAATTCATTTTGCAAGGCCGCAACACTGGTTCCGCGGAATTGATCTTCAAAATATCCGCGAACCGACCGGGCGCCGCCAATGGGCTGTAGCAGGGATGGATCTGAATTGGCATTGCCATTTTGATAATGACCCAGCGAAAAGCGTTGGGTGACCCGGTATTGGCGCGTCAGAGGCCAACGGCCAATCATCCGCACCGTGAGTTGTTTGATCGCATTCGTTCTGCGTGCCAATTCCAGCCGATAGATCATGCTCCCGGCATAAAACGGTCTCTCGATGATATTGGGAGGCAATATGCGATACCCCAGACCAAAGGTCCCCCGGCTGGCATTCGACCACTCGGGATGCATCTGACGACCCTCAAAGGTCAAAGTATTATGGGTTTGATTCCAGCTCAAGACCAGATCCTGCCACCATGAAATTCGCCAGTCCAGATCAAGCTGCCCGCTCTCGGTAATGTATTGGCCATTCACAACTTCCCGCATCAATCCAATCGACCCGTCTATAGGTTGATCAGCAAGCCAGGGTTCGGTGTAAGACAGACTGAATTTTTCCTGATCAGCCCGCGTGCGTTCCCATTGGATCCTGATTTTACGGCCGGTACCCAGCAGGTTCGGAAGATCCAGATGAAACCGCCCGATCCAACGCACGGAATCTACATCAGGTGGCCGCTCGGCGCCGATCAAACCATCAATCTGCAGAGCTGAATTTTCGTGAGCTTGGTAAACCGTTAAAAATCGCTTATGGTCATCACGAAATATTCCTTTGGGCGTAAAAGTAATGTATCCCAAACGATTCAGCCGCGATTCAGCCGCGGGAATATGATCCACCGGCATCCCGGAATCAGACCCGAAAAAATATTCGCGTTCCAGCGTCTCCGGCCGGGTTTGCTTCAGATCAGTGAATACAACCTGTGCAATGTTTGTTTTAACCCCCGGAATAAGCCTTGCCACGAGAGTTGGAATCGAATCCCGCCGCGCTAGTGTATCAAGGCGCCAGGCCGCATTCAGGTAGCCCCGGTCGACCATTTCCCGGCTAAGACTATCCATTTTTGCCCGGATGGATAAAACATCCACCTGCGCCGGCCGAATAATGTAATCCGCCGCCAAAATCTTGAGTTGGACCCGTTGCTGGCCCAACAATAAGCCGGCTGCCATCAGAATTAAGCCGAAGCCGATCGAGCGTATTTTAAAAATAGGCCCGCCCTTCCATTCGGAAATATTGTTCAGTATTGCGTAACCCTCGTTTTCGAATGCTGTAGTTCAATTGAAGCTGAAAAGCGTTAGTGAATCGATAACTGCCATTCACTTTGTATTCCCAGTTCTGCCCCGGCTGCTGTCCTTCCAAAATAGAATATGGAATGTTGGTCTGATCCGAAGTAACCTGTCCCCAACTAGCGCTTTGTTCAACCCGTCCACGCCGTAAAATGAACCAGTGATGTTTAAACAAGATATCCAGTCCTTTAATTTGATCTCCGGTTCCGTTCGAGACCACGTGGGAATATCCGATTTGAGAATCGATTTCCTGTTTGGAATCAACCTCCCAACGCTGCCCTGCCTGAAAATCCCAGGCGGCCCAATCTTCATCCTGAATCGGGTTATAGACCAGGGAGCGAAATTGAGTTCGGCGGGTAATCCTAATTATGGTCGCGCCCCTACTGAAAACATCCCATTCACTGCCCAATTCCTGGCTTGTCTGTATCGCATCCTCACCTCCAAAAACATAAAGTTGGTTCGAGGATTCGCTGTATCGATTGTTGTAATAGAATGATTTACAGATAGATATGGGATTTACTTTAATCTCGGTTTGCCATGCAAAATGATTTTGTAAAACCAGATTGGTATCAATTCGAGCCTTACGATTCAAATTAATATTGGCCCGGAATTTTACCGGTGCGTTGGAAAACCCGGCAGGAAATAGCCGGGGTAATTTAGCGTTATAGCGTATCGCAGAATGATTAAGAATCGAACGAACCCGCTCTTCCTGGCTGGTGTAGGCCTGCTGTTGCAGCCAGCTTCCTCCCGGATTAGGGATATAACCATACACAGGATCCAGGCTGTAATTGCCATAGCCGGTATCTACGGAAATATAGTAATACTCAAATTTTGGAATCCGTTCTTCGTTTAATTCAAAGGTTGACTGATAATTCAGCCGTTGATCCAGAAGTTCCCCGGCAATATCGCTATTGGCTAAAACAAAGGCATTGTAAATTCCCGGCTGTTCAGGATCGCTATAGCGGCGGCGATAAGTCAACTTGCCGTTTCCATGCAGGAATTCACCCGGGTGAAAAACTAATTTGATACCATAGTCATCCCGGTATTCGGTCCATCCGGTTACCTGCCATGCCAGAAACCGGGGGTTGGCAACGGAATCAATTTGAATATCGGTGCGGCGTTGATAGTCGGCCAGGATAGCATTTTGAGTCGAAAACCGGTATCCTAGTAAAAAACCATTCGTCACATGCGAATTGTTCAGGTAGTTCAGAGTATCCGGTTGTCCCGCTTCACTTTCAAACTTGCCGCCCACGAACCACTGCTTGAAATTCCACCGGACCTGCCAGTTATGGCGTTGCCAACTGCGGTGATCTTGAAAATTCAAAATCCGATCATTCCAGGTCACACCCCAATGATTCGTGTCGGCGATGGCGCCCACACTGGAATAGCGCACGCCAACGAGCTGTCGTTCACGCCGGAATTGGGCGATATCAATGGATGCCGCGGAGCGATTATTCCTGCTCCATTTCAAATTGATTTGATGAAAAACATCCGATTCCCTATCGCGCGGTTTGATCTGCCAATTTCGATAATACTCCGCTTGATGCGCGGGCTGAAAAGGTTTGAAATCGGCCGCCAGATTTTCACCTTCATAGCGAACTCCAATTTTTCCCATGGCGGTTGGTAAATCATATCGAATCCCCCCGCGCCAGCCCGGTGAACGCTTTGGATTGGATTGGGCGGCGTAGGTATTGGGATTGAATTCTGCTAACGCACCCTTAAACCAGGTCTTCAGACGATCAGAATTGTAGCTCAAATGGTACCCGGAGGTGATTTGCCGATCCGGAGCGGTATAGGCCCGGGAGGGAATAAAGGAACCCCGAGCTTCTGAATATTTATAGTAGATAGCCCCCCGGGCGTTTTGCAGTTTTTCATAACTTCCCCGGCCGGTGCCAACGAAAGTAAATCGGGCGCGATGGGTTCCATTCCCGGCTCCCTGGTAAACCAGAGTGTCACCTGCGAGACTATAGTCGCCCGAAGAATCTTCCACGATTGTTGAGAGCCAGATTTGCCCGTCGGGAGCAGGAATATTTTGCAGGACGGTTTTAAGCGAATCCGAGGAGATATCCCCCAACGGATTGTGCGCATCATCCTGGATCAAATTCCCGGTTACACCCCAGGAAAAACCGGATGTGGTATCGCCATAGCCGAACTGCAGGGAGACGAGTTGTTTGCCGAAACTATAGCCGCCGAGGTAGGCATCAGTGGCATATTCGAATTCCACCACCACCCGGTTTTGCAACGATAGCATGTGTTGATTCGTAAAATTGAGTTCAGCACTGTTATAGTCGATGGTGTAATCGTTGGTTTCGCCGCGTGTTAATAAGAGGCCGTCCAGCCACACTTTCTCCGTACCTGCTAATACCAGAATATAAGATTCACCATTCCGGCCGGTGAGCAGGTAAGGTCCTTGTTTACCATCCACCGGTTGAATGGTTTGCCGGTTGTAATTTCCGTACGAAAAGCCCCCGCCGGCGTAACTATGCCATTTCCCATGATTAGCCGAGAACCAGATCCCATTGGTTTTGCGATCAAAAGTTGCCAGGGCATTCGTTTCCGGTGCCGAAAGCTGAATATCGCCGATCTGGCTGGAAAAATTCGGTCCCTCCATTCGGATGTACACTTTATCAAAATCGTTCAGGGTTTGGGTATTGCCCAGGGGTTGTAATGGTGAATTTTGATCATTCAACACGCCGGAAAGCGTGATGCCGGGTCCAAAATTCCCCTGAATTCGCAGGTTCATTCCTGATTGGAGTGAGAGTCCTCGGGCATCACCGAGTTGAATCCCGCGGGAAATGTACCCGTGGGCCAACAAATCATTGGAAGTTGAGGAATTAGCCGTGTTTTCTGATTTTTTTAAGGTATCCGCTTGATGATTCGGATGATAGACGGGAATGAACGGTTGCGAATATCGCGGTATAACAATCGTATCATTTGAAAAGATAAGAAATATCAGGCTGTCGGAGGCCGTGAAAGGAGTAGCCGAGAAAATTGAATCAGCACCGGCGGTATGGGCACTCAGTCCGGCGGTGAGTATTAAACCGGCCAGCAGGTATTTGTAAATCCATTTCAAGGTGTGGTCTCAATAAGAGTCAACGGCTTAAAATTATTCGTATTGGAATTCCAGCCATAGGGGAGTTTCCGCGAGGAATCCGATATAATCGTTATATTTGGGTCCGAGATTTGATATCGCATCACCTTGCCCGGGCGCAAACTAAGCAAAACCACCTGGTTTTTACCCGGCGAGATAAATATTACCGCTTCCGCGGTTAATCCGGCAAAGCGGCCCGCATCCGACGGTTTTGGTATGACAGCCAGCCGATTGCCGAACAAATCATAACTTTCCATGGCCTTATCACCCACCAAAACCATTTCGTGGGCAAACGAACAGATTTGATTAATGGGTGTTGACCGGGCACGCTGGACGTGCTGTTGGGCGCCATCGCGAACAGAAGCAATCTCACTCGAGCCATCATCAAAAACATACCAGATATCACCCCACCGGCTTAGGGCAAAAGTGCTTAGGGGCTTTGATATATTTAATTGGGTTAAGGAGATTCGATCCAACTCAACGAGGTGGTCATTATATGTTATAATTACCTGCCTATCAGGCAGATAGCGATATATGTTCAAGCCGTGTTCTTGAATGATATCCGCACGTCTTATGGCCAATTGTCCCAAAGGCCGACCTGCTAACGATTGCCAGCCGGTCAGGGTTTTCCAGACGGATAATTGCGAATTCCGAAGGACTAAATAATTTCCGGCCGGCAGTTTCGTGATCTGAACCGGAGTAACAGGTTGTCCGTAAAGAATGGTTGCGCTGAAAAAAAACGATAGAATGCCGGCCTGTAAAAATGATCTCATGGGATTTTTAATTCTGTAATAGTGACGCTGAACCGGGTGGTGCGGTTCCAGATTATTTTATAAGACGCGCTATAAGGTTACAGCTCAAGCATTTGAATTAAAATCTGATTCAGAAAAGACAATGGCTTCGAACCAGTACAGTTTAACACCGGTCTTTTCCCAGGCGTTACCGGCTAATCCGGCTTTGTAACACAGGTTGATCAGAAATTCTTCCCGGTTCCAACTCCATTCTACCGGGACTTGCGGCAATAACAAGCCACGATGCCAGCCATCTTCGATAATCAACCCGTGACGGCCGATTTCGATTTTCCCAACGTCGGTAACCGGCTCCGGTATCGTCAACACCGAAATTTCGATGTTAAGCCGCGTTAATTCAGATCCTTTTACCTTAGGGAAACGCGGATCATGAGTTGCAGCCGCAATTGCCATCTCACCCACTAATACTGGCAGCGGCTGAGTGCTTTCAATCTGGCCGATACAGCCCCTTAGCTCACCATTTTGGGTCAAAGTAACAAAACACCCCGTATGGATATTAGCAACCTCATTTAGCTCACCCGGGATATTCGAAGCCCGGGCATCATCCCGGCTTAGGTTTTGGATTAATGTTACCCGGGCATGTTTTAGTAAAGCGATCTTCTGGGTTTGCGTTAAGTTCATGAATTAAACTTGGGTGATGGCGGCCGCTAAATAGCCCACCACTTGATCCCGGCTTCCGGCGGTGTCGCCTGAGTTGCGTAGATCAAGCTGTTGGACTCTGCGCTGGTGGCCGAGATGTTTGGTTGCTTCCAGGATTGTCAGGATAGGACCAAAGCCGCAGGCTTCGAAGCGCCCCAGTTGAAGCCCCTCCCACAGACTCACGGCATCCCCCGTAACCAAGGCCCGGGCAAATCTCAGATCCAGCTCTTTAGCCTGGGTGTATTCATGATAGTGGGATAGGTCGGAACTGGCAATCAATAGCATATTATGGGAAAGATAAGGCTTTAGCGCGGCTGCCAGGCGTTGGGATGACCTCAATGACTGATCGCCAATAACCAGCGGCAGAATCTTGAAGGAACCCGGCAAGTAGTGCTGCAAGAACGGTAATTGGACTTCCAGGGCATGTTCCCGGCCATGTCCGAGCTCCGAATATTCAATAAAACGATTATCTTCCACCAATTGATGAGCGATGCCATGGTCAATGTCAATTTTACCCAATGGTGTGGTATAACCGGCGCCGGGATAAATAGTGACGCCCTCAAATCCGTCAAAATGTGACGGTCCGATCAGAATCACGGTGGTGAAGGCTTGATTTTTCAACAGTTGGTAAGCTGTATGGGCGACGGGACCGGAGTAAATATAGCCCGCATGCGGAACAATCAGCGCTTTTAATATACCAACCCCGGTTGGGTTTGGCCCGTTCCGGGACCATTCCGCTAAAAGCCTGGCAATTTGACGCGGCTCGGCGGGATAAAACATTCCGGCAACCCGAGCTGGACGATATTGATGTTGTAACTGCATGTAGGAATATACAAATGAATCGCCGGAAGTGAGAAATATTCAGCTACAAATAAAATAGAATAATCAGATTGTAAAATACATGCCCGTAAACCGCCAAGCCGTACCCGCGATTGAGATATAGCAAACCCAGCAAAAGGCCTCCGGCAAAGCGTTGTATAAAAGCACTCCACTCAAAAACTTCCGTGAAAAGGTGAAAACCCGCAAAAATGGCAGCCGCTCCCATCAACCCCGCCCATGAGGCTGTTCGCTTATTCCAGCTAAACCCGTGTTTAAAGATCATTCCAATGGCGGAAATCAGGATTACTCGAAAAACCAGCTCCTCGTAAAGCCCGGCTCCCAAAGCCAAATTAATCTGAGTCAACCCTTGTTGATCCGGTGTTACTCCCAAAGTCAAGCTCGCAATGGATTGCAGAACCACAACCAGCGCGAAACCCCAGATCAGGCCCTCGACCAACATCATGGGAAAAACGATGGATATCAAGGGCCGGGAGCCTTCGCGATAAATCCCCATGAAAAGCACTAAAGCCAAGACGATAAAAAATATAAGGGAAAAATAGTGGCCGGGTTCAATCCCCACTTGCTCCAGGATAAATCGCAGAAATGCATCCGCCGCATTACGCAGCTCAAACGGCCGGTTGGCAAACAGCCGAACTGTTCCCGCCTCGTAGATGATAAGCAACGGCGAAACCAGGAACAGGCTATAATAGAAGCTGCGTGACTCAGCCAGATAGGTTCGCCAGTCAGGGAAGGTCATGGATTAGAGAGTTTAGTTAAAAATTATTAATCCAGTTTTAAGACCGCCAGGAAAGCCGCCTGGGGAATTGCGACCGTACCGATCTGTTTCATTCGCTTTTTCCCTTCTTTCTGTTTTTCCAGGAGTTTCCGTTTACGCGATATGTCGCCGCCGTAACATTTTGCAGTTACATTTTTACGCAACGCTTTTACCGTCTCACGGCTGATGATCCGGGTTCCAATGGCGCCCTGAATCGGCACATCATAAAGTTGACGGGGAATTAGTTCTTTGAGCTTGGCGCATAATTTTCGCCCATGATCATACGCTTTGTCTTTATGAACGATGAGAGATAACGCATCAATGCGTTCGTTCTGGATCAAAATATCCAGCCGAACCAGGTCACCCGCCCGGAAACCAACGGGCTCATAGTCAAAGGAGGCATAACCCCGCGAAGTGGATTTGAGTTTGTCGTAAAAATCAAAAATAATTTCACTCAGCGGCAGTTCACAGTGCAATTGAACCTTGGTTTGATCCATGTAATGGGTGGTTTTGTAAATCCCCCGTTTATCGATAATCAGCTTCATCAGATTCCCGATGTATTGGGCGGGTGTAATGATCTCGGCCGAAACATAGGGCTCTTCAATATTTTCGATGTCAACCGCCGCCGGCAAATCACTGGGTTTATCCACGGTGATGATTTTACCGCCAGCCTTGAGAGTTACCCTGAATTCCACATTAGGTTGAGTCGTTATCAGACTAAGATTGAATTCCCGTTCGAGGCGCTCCTGAACAATTTCCATGTGGAGCAATCCCAGGTAACCAATCCGGAAACCAAACCCCAAAGCCGAGGAAGTTTCCGGTTCCCAGGTTAACGCGGCATCATTAAGTTGAAGTTTCTCAAGGGACAGCCGCAAATCTTCATAATCGTCCGCATCGATGGGAAAAATCCCCGAAAATACCATGGGTTTGACTTCCCGATAGCCCGGCCACGCTTTATCGGCCATATTTCGCACCCTGGTGATGGTGTCGCCGACCTTCACATCCGAAATATCCTTAATGCTGCCGATGATATAACCCACATCACCGGCACTCAGGTTATTAGCGGCCTGGCGATGCAGCCGGAAATGCCCCAATTCCGTGACTTCGTATTCAGCATGGTGGGCAAAAAATTTAATCTTATCACCCACGTTCACGGAACCTTCCATGATGCGCACGTATGCAATAGCTCCCCGAAAGGCGTCATACGTGCTGTCGAAAATCAAGGCTTGCAGCGGCCGCTCGGAATCATAATCAGGTTCCGGCACCTTGGCAATTACCGCTTCCAGGCAATCCACGATGCCGATACCCATTTTGGCCGACGCCAGGATCACCGCATCTTCGGCGCACCCCAGCAAATCCACTATTTGAGCTTTGACTTGCTCCGGTTGGGCAGCCGGCATATCAATTTTGTTGATAACCGGAATGATTTCCAGATCATTTTCCAGTGCCAGCAGGGTGTTGCTCACCGTTTGAGCTTCAATTCCCTGAGTGGCGTCCACCAGTAATAAAGCCCCTTCGCAAGCCGCCAGACTCCGTGAAACTTCGTAAGTGAAATCAACATGTCCCGGCGTATCAATTAAATTCAGGATGTAATGCTGGCCGTCATTCCCGGTGTAATTCATCTGAATGGGGTGTGATTTGATGGTAATACCCCGCTCGCGCTCCAAATCCATGGAGTCCAGGACCTGAGCCTTCATCTCCTGGCTGCCCACCGTATGGGTCAATTCCAGCATCCGATCGGCCAGCGTTGATTTGCCATGATCAATGTGGGCGATAATGGAGAAATTACGGATATTTTTATTACGCATCGGCGCAAATATAAACCCAAAGGCAGCGCATCAAACGGGATTGCACCGAAGGGCTGCATTATTTATTACTCTTTGAAAACCCGCGTCCTGTGAGCATGGTCAGGTGCTCCGCGGTCAGACCGGCTACGGAGAACAAATTGAATGCTGAATGTCATTTGAGGAAACATGATTAAAGATGGTTTCTCAAACCTTCATAATTCTACATTCGTTAATCAGTGTTCGCTAACAAGGCGAAAATTTTCAGCCCAACCCTGGTCAGGGTAATCATAGTTGACGAAGCTTCCGGCAAAAGAACCAGAATAGATGCGTCAATACATGGTTGGCTACTGAACTTAAAAACGGGCTGACATAGTCACGAACCAATTACGCGTCGCGGCCGGCCAATAAACATCCACCCGGGTGGCGGGATCGTCAAAATAATTATAGCCAAAAGTTTCGTAAAGTTTATCAGTAAGATTGTTCACCCAGAATGAGAAAGTGAGCTGATGCCGGGTGAGGAGCGGCAACCGGTATTTCAGACCTGAATTGAATATGGTATATCCGGCAATAGCAGCATCCTCACGATTCATGAAATCGATATACTGTTTGCCGATTGTTCGTGAACTGAGCCAGACAGCACCCCACTGGAATTGAAATTTGAGCCTGAGATTTGCCATAAACGCCGGCGCGCCGGGAATCCGCTTGCCGCTGTAGTCGGCGATACCGCCCCAGCCGCCCCAGCCGAGAGAATCTCCGTGGAAGGATTTAAAGTAGCTGTCACTCAAGGTTGTGTTGCCGCTCAGCTTGAGCCATTTCAGCGGCTCATAAGTTGCCGCTAATTCGATTCCGCGGTGGATGGTGCCCTTGGCGTTGGCGTGAAGAATCCGATCCGAACCTGCATTATAACGAAATTCCACCGGGATCAGCTCGTTCCTGAAATCCATCCAGTATAAATTCAGGTTCAGGGTGGTTGTTGGGTTGTGCCAATCAACACCTAATTCATAATCAATCAGTTTTTCGGGCTTAACCAGAGCCTGGGCGTACTCGGAACCAGATTCTGTTATTACCGTCGGCGGTGTATCCGGATCGTCATGCTCGAAAATATCACCGGCGGCAGGTTCCCGCTGAGATGTGGCCACACTGGCATAGCTGCCCGTCTGAGGCGTTAATTGATAATGAAATCCTGTTTGCCAGTCGAAGAAATCATACTTCAGTTTGAAATCGTGACTCCCATCAAAAGCACCCCTGATACCCTGGTCCATGATATAACGATGGCCGTGTAACCGCAGGTTCAGCAGCGTACTTAAGTTATCTTCAACCTGGTATACCGTGTGTTCAAATAGCGTATAACTGCGTTTTTGAGTGTGATCATTATAATAATCAAGATCCCGAACCTGTTCAATGCCGGAGGACAATCCCGCATGAACTTGTCCGTAATGGTGAGCCGCATAGTCGCGGTAATCAAATCCGGTAGCCGTGGTAAGAGCTCCCAGATTAAGCGTGTATTGCGAAATAACACCGAAATAACCATTGTCTAACCATTTTCGCCGAATGATGGCCGCTGAACGGGTGGAACTGGTATCAACAATATTCTGTAGATTATACAGGCGTAAAAATGCGGGCAGAGCAGCTATTGAACTTTCACCTTTATACTGCTCGTAGTAACCCCTGCCATCCACATAGTACAGGGTGGTTCCGAGATAGCCGTTCCCCAATTGCCGTAAATGCTTTAATGAAAATATCCACTGCCGGAATACATCCTTATTAGCATCGTTGAAACCCCCGTTGTAAAGCGGATCAGCATAAAAGTTGTAGCGCCGGTCAGACCGATTATTCAAATCGTATCCGTAATAAGGAATAACGCCATCCCAGGCAAAATGGGTTACTTCAGCACCGCTAAAGAGTTCAAACCGGGTGGACGCTGTGGGCTGATTCCATTCCAGCGCCAAATGTCCCGAAAGTTGGTTTGTCCCGCTCCCCAGCCGATATCCAGCGGATTTCAGCCGGCTCAACCGGCCATAAACACTCATTAAGGACCCGCCGACCCGTGCAGCCCGGCTATAAGACACTGAGGCTTTTTCACTGGGCAACGACAACCGGGCGCCGGATTGCAAATAATTACCATACCCGAAATTAACCGTTACTCCCGGTGGCAAATCCTGAATCCGAGTCACCATATTGATCGATCCGCCAAAGGTGGCTGCGCCATAGAGCGCATTTCCAACACCTCTTTGAATCTGAATTTCGCCCGCCGAGGCCAGAATATCACCGTGATCCACCCAATAGACGGCATGTGCTTCCGGGTCATTGAGGGGAATGCCATTCAGCATGACGCCGATTCGATCCTGTTTGAAACCCCGAATATTAACATAGGTATAACCCACGCCGTTTCCGGCATCGGAATAGGCATAAACACCGGGTTGTTCGTTCAGAAACATAGGGACATCCTGATGGTTATAACGGTCACGGATTTCCCCGCGATCAACCCGGGAAAATGCAACCGGCGTCTGACCCGCGATGGCGCGATTAGCCGTGATCAGCACTTCCTGCCCGCTGAGGACTTTTGGTTTCAGGAAATAATCCTGATTCCCACCGCTCACAACGTGAATCGTCCGGGTTTGGTAAGCAATGTGTGTAATTTTCAGATCGGTCGGGAGTTGTTCGATACGCAAACGGTAATAACCGGCTTCATCGGTTATAGTCCCCCCTTGCGCATCCGCAACCCGAATATTAGCGCCCGGTACGGGTTCATGGCTTGCGCTGGATAAAATTTTACCCTTGATCAACACCTGCGCCTGAATCGAACTGAAACCGGCCAGAATGAATATGGACAGAAATATTCGATGAATTTTTAACACTGCCGAATTTGACTGCATGGCACTTACTCCCCGGCTTGGGCGCAAGGCGTCTAAAAACAAAAATGCCCCCTGACTAAACCTGGAGGCATC
>CAZIWX010000036.1:0-22852 GCA_964543125.1 uncultured Lentisphaeria bacterium
AGCCAATCCACCCGGAAATCATTTCGCTTATTAATCGTTGGGCCAATCGTTTGGCAACACCTTTGCCTATAGAAGTAGCTAGATGCAGCGAAAATGCCATAAAAGTCATCCCCGGCGGCCATTTTTCAGGTTAAAGCCGAGTGTAAATGAGACGGGTTTTATCATTTTTAGGAACCGGCATCCGTTTGAAATGACCTATTATCTCACCAGCTATCCGCTATATTTGGACGAATGTTAGAGGAAACCCATGACGCAAACGATTAAAGCTCTGAATGTACTGCTTCCACTGCTCTATGGATTGGCGTTAGTACTTTATGCGCTCTATTTCAGCACCAAACAATCCGCAACCGGCAAATGGGCGTTACGCCTCCTGTTTGTGGGAATTCTGGTCCACTTGGGTTACCTCGTCACGAAAGGCATTTATTTTCACTATTTTCCCATTACCAACAGCTTCGAATCTTTTTCCCTGGTCGCCTTTGATGTGGCGGTTATTTACCTGATCATCGAGGGTATTAACAAGGAAGGCAAAACCGGACTCTTTTTCCTCAGTATTGTCTTTTTGTTTCAGGTTGTTTCATCCATGTTCATTGAGAATAATGGTGAACACAGTGACTTGCTTTCCAATCCCATGTTCGGGATTCACACCACGCTCACGCTGTTGGGAGTATCAGCCCTGGCGGTTTCAGCCATTTACGGTTTGATGTATTGGATGCTGGCCAAGGAGATCAAAGCCCACCGATTTGGCGCCATCTACGAAGGTTTGCCAGCCTTGGAAACCTTGGAAGGGATGGGACGCACGGCCTCACTGGCCGGACTGATCACCTTGGGGTTGGGCATTTTCCTGGGCCATTTATGGGCATATAAAATTTTAGGATATTTTTTTAAAGCCGACCCCAAGATCATCATCACCGATTTAGCCTGGATCAGTTACGCGGTTGGCTGGTTGATCGTATGGCGAAAAAATTTGTCCGGTCTGCGTTTGAGCAGGTGGGCGTTTTGGGGATTCATCCTGTTTTTCCTGTCAATTGTAATCGTCAACATGGTGGGTACCAGTTTCCATCATTTTTCCTGATCCTATGCTGAAAAATCAAATCGTTCAAATCGGCTATAGTCATAAAAACGCACCGGTAGCGTTGCGGGATAAGGTTTCACTCTCGCCCGATGTGGCCCTGGCGTTTATTGAAGCCGGCCTGAATGATGAACCGGCCATCCAGGAAATGGCGGTAATCACCACCTGTAATCGGACCGAATTCTATTTCGTTAGCAGTCAACCCGAGAAACTGAGGACCTGGCTGTTCGGGCAATACCGGCAACGCCGGGGAATAGATTTATCCAACGAAGAGTCTCAACCCCTGATTCTGTTCAATGAGGAAGCGGTTGACCATTTATTCGCGGTTTCCGGTGGACTGGAAAGCATGATTCTGGGTGAGAATCAAATCCTCTCGCAGGTAAAATCCAGTTATGACCTGATTCTTTCCAGCGGGTATCAATTCCCGCTGCTTAACCGGCTGTTCCAGGAAGCCATTCGGGCCGGCAAAGCCGTTCGCACCAACACTGCTATGTGTAAAGGAGCCGTATCTATCAGTCTGGCCGCGGTGGAGTTGGCGCGGAAAATCTACTCCAGTTTTGAAAAGCGAAAAATTTTGCTCCTAGGCGCCGGCGAAACCAACGATCTCGTTGCAACCCATTTCAAAGCGATCGGGGCAACCCAGTTTGTCATAGCCAATCGCGGAGTGGAAAAACGCCGGGCTTTAGCGGAGAAATACAATGGTAAACACCTGGCGTTAGATCATCTGGAAGAGGCCTTGATTCAGGCCGATGTGGTGGTCGTAGCCACCGGATCTCAGCATTATCTCATTGATCTGGAACTGATGCAGCGGGTCATGAAATTGCGAAATCACCGCTCACTTCTGGTGGTGGATATCAGTTCGCCGCGGAACGTGGATCCGGAAGTCGGTAAATTGAACGAAATCTTCCGGTATGACATTGATCAGTTGAATAATGTGATTGCTGAAAACCTTGAAAAACGACGGGGTGAGATTCCGGATGCACTGGAAATCATTGCCGGAATTAATAAAGATTACATGACTTGGTTAAAGTCGCTGGATGTCGTGCCTACAATTTCCAAATTGGCCGGTTATTTCAATCAAATTCGCCAACAGGAATTGGAAAAATACGTCCACAAGTCGGATGATAAGGAGTTTGAGCACCTGGAGCAATTATCGAAATCCATCGTGAAAAAACTGCTCCACTTTCCAATCCTTAATTTACGCGATATGGCCAACGGTCAAAAGTTGGACATGTCCAAGATTAATACGATCTGGGAAATTTTCCGGCTGCATGAATTAGGAAAAACCAAACCAAAAGACGAGACCCATTGACTGGTATGCAGCTAAGACCTGTTCACCGGACGCTTACAGCCGCACTCTGGCCCCCGTTTGGGGTGATATAAATCCATGTTGCCGGGTGTTTTTCCCATAAATAATTTGGTTGAGATCGGCTGGTTGCCCGGACAGGAGAGCTTGGTATCCCGTAATTGGGGTGAGATCGAAATGGCAGGTTGTTAACCCATGAAACTTGTGATCGGAAGCCGCGGTAGTCAACTGGCTCTGTGGCAGTCGAATTATATCAAATCACTGCTGGAACAAGCGCATCCGGCACTGGCTGTCTCCATTAAAAAAATCACTACTCGCGGGGATGCGATTCAGGATGTCCCGCTTCCCAAAATTGGCGATAAAGGGCTGTTCACGGCTGAGATTGAATCTGAACTCCTGGCGGATGACATCCAATTAGCCGTCCATAGTCTGAAGGATTTACCTACCACCTTACCGGATGGTTTGGTCTACGGGGGTTCACCCCAACGGGCGGATGCCCGCGATGCATTCATTTCGTTGAAATGGCGGTCTATTGATGAAGTGCCTGAAGCCGGTGTAATCGCTACGGGCAGCTTGCGGCGTAAAGCAATGATTTTAAATCTGAAACCCGGAATGCAATTCACCGATCTACGGGGCAATATCGATACCCGTTTACGGAAGCTGAAAAAGCATGGCTGGGACGGTATCATCATGGCCGCGGCAGCCTTGAAACGCCTGAAAATGGACGATCGGATTACCGCATTTTTAAACCCTGAATTTTTCGTTCCCTCTGTCAGCCAGGGCGCCATCGGACTGGAAGTGAATGCCAATCGGCCGGATGTGCGGGAGTTGCTGTCCGTAATAATACATCAAGAGACTCTTCGTTGCTGCCAGGCAGAACGGACGTTCGGGCGTAAACTGGAAGGCGGTTGTTCGGTTCCGCTGGGAGCCTGGGCGCGCATGGACGGCGATCAGATGAGATTGACCGGGTTTGTTTCCAATTATGCCGGAACCCAACAGATTCGTGAGTCGTTGACGAGTTCCCCGGATGACCCGGAGACGCTGGGTCTTGAACTGGCGGAACGCTACATCGAACTCGGCGCGAAAGAACTATTAGGAACCTGATCAAGTCAATGAGTCAAACACCAACTATCTTATTCACCGGATTGCGCGCCCCACGGCTTGATCGCTCACAGTTGGGGGACGTGGCGCTTTACCATCATCCAACGATTCGGATCAGTTATTTCACACCGGCGGATTTTGAGTCCGTTGCGTCCCGGATGCAACAACAACCCTATGTGGTTTTCCTGAGCCGCAATGGGGTCATTGGATTGGCTGAAGGGGCTAATACTGCTCATGTCGCGCTGAAGTTGGACCAATCCATCATCTGGGCCGTGGGAGCGGCGACGGCCACCCAGGTGGAAATGACCTTCAACCGGCCGGCTACCCAGCCGATTGAACAAAATGCCGTGGGTCTGACCCAAACCTTTGCTACCCTGGCCAAACGGCCGGTCGTGTTGTTTACCGCTGAGCAACCACGCCCGGAATTTCCTGCCTGGTTGGCTCGGAATGGCTGGGAATTCAAACAATTTCCGGTATACCATACCGAGATTCTGGACAATCCGGATCTGAAACAGCGCTTCGCGAATCAGGATCAGGAATATGTCGTTTTTACTTCACCTTCTACCGTAAAAGGATTTTTAAAAAGTATCGGCCATAACGACTTGTCCGGTCTGCAAGCACACTGGATTTCCATCGGACCCAGCACCTCGGCTGAGATCGAATCACGGGACGGTAGAGTGCATTGGGAAGCAGATTCGCCGGAGATTCAGCAGTTGCTGCTAAAAATGATTAAGGAGCTGTCCTAACTGATGGAAATGACCGGACGCCAACGTTTCCAGGCTGCCTGCCGGCGCCAAATTTTAGATAGACCACCGGTGTGGCTCATGCGCCAGGCCGGACGCTTTTTACCCGAATACCGGGCGCTGAAAGAAAAATATAGTTTTTTGGAAATGGTCCAGACGCCGGAATTAGCGGCGCAAGTGACGCTCCAACCGATTCAGCACTTCGGATTCGATGTAGCCATCATTTTCAGTGACATCCTGGTGATTCCCGAAGCCATGGGGCAGCCCTACAGCTTTCGGGAGCGGGGCGGTATCCAGATGGATTTCACGGTACGCACGGCCAGTGACATTGCCAGGCTCAGCCTGGACGCCGTGGAGGAAAAATTAGCCTATGTGCCGGCGGCGCTAAAGTTAGTACGGGAGCAATTAGGCGGCGAAACTGCCTTGATTGGATTCGCCGGATCACCATGGACGTTAGCGACCTACATGCTCGAAGGTGGCAGTTCCAAAGAATACGCCCGGATCAAGACGATGCTTTATGCGGAACCGGGTTTGTTGGCTGAATTGCTGGATAAAGTGACCGCGGCGGTGATCAAATACCTCAAAACTCAGGTCGCGGCCGGGGTGGATGCGGTCCAGCTTTTCGACAGTTGGGGTGGCATTCTAAGTTATGATACCTTTTGGCGGGGATCCGGACAATATCTGGCCCGGATAGTGAAGGCCTTGCAGGATGATATTCCGGTGATTGTATACTCCAAGGGCTCGCATCATTGGTTAAGTGATCTAAAACGTACCGGAGCAGCGGTTCTCGGTGTGGATTGGACGATTCCCATTGCGGATTTTTACGATGGTCTGGGTGGAGCAGTGGCGGTTCAGGGCAATCTTGATCCGGTCTTGATGAATACTAGACCGGAAGTGGTTCGCGCGGAAACAAAGAAAATATTACACTCCATGGAGAGCCGGCCAGGCCATATTTTCAACTTGGGGCACGGAATTTTACCCGGCGCCAAACTTGAATGTGTCGCGACATTAGTGGAGACCGTTCAGAATTATAAGGGGATAAGTTAAATGCTACCTGGTAACCAATATTGTAATACCATACGCGTTATAGGGTTGTGTTCAATTTCACAAAATTCAAAGGTAATTTCATGACCCTGGAAGTTGACCTTAAGCTCGTTGAGAAATACAATAAACCGGGTCCGCGGTATACCAGCTATCCTACGGCACCTCATTTTTCAGAGAAAGTCGGCCTGGCGGACTGGGAGCGAATCATCCGCGCGAATAACGAAACCAATGACCGGGACCTGTCGCTTTATTTCCACATTCCCTACTGCGATACCCTGTGCTATTTCTGTGGTTGCACCACGGTCATCACCCGTAATAAAGATAAAATTGAAGCGTATCTGGGATACCTGTTCAAGGAATTAGATCTGGTCAAATCCCGCCTCAATCCGAACCGAAAAGTAGTACAGCAAGCCTTTGGCGGCGGCACACCGACCTACCTGTCGCCGGATCAAATTCGCCGGCTGGGCCATAAGATTTTAAATACCTTCCGATTCGCGGATAACGCTGAATTAGCCTGTGAAATGGACCCGCGGGGACTCACCAAAGACCATATTCAGGCCTTGAAAGAGGTGGGCTTCAACCGGGCCTCGGTGGGCGTCCAGGATTTTGATCCGGCAGTACAAAAAGCGGTTAACCGCATCAATTCCCGGGGAATGATTCAGGAGATTACAGACTGGATACGGGAATTAGGTTTTCAATCGTTAAATCTGGATCTGATCTACGGGTTACCTCTGCAGACCCGGGAATCAGTTGAGAAAACGCTGAGCGCCATTTTGAAACTCGATCCGGACCGGCTGGCTGTGTTTAATTATGCCCATGTGCCCTGGCTGAAACCGCATCAAAAATTGATCAAGGAATCCGATCTGCCCGGCCCGGAAGAAAAACTCCAGATGCTGAAGATGATCATCGAGACACTCACATCCTCGGGTTATGTGTATATTGGCATGGATCATTTTGCCAAGTTGGATGACGAACTGACCATCGCCCAGCGTGAAAAATCACTTCAGCGGAATTTCCAGGGCTATAGCACCAAAGCCGGTGCTGATATTTACGCTTTTGGCATGTCTTCCATCAGTCAATTAGACGATATCTATGCCCAAAATACCAAGGTCATCCCGGAGTATTACAAATATCTGGATCAAGCCAGTTTGCCCTTTGAAAAAGGTTATTTGCTAACGGAAGAAGACCAGCTGCGGCGCACGGTGATCATGCGCCTGATGTGCGATCTGGAGCTGGATTATGCCAGGTTGTCCAAGAACCTGAAGGTGGACTTTGAACAGCATTTTGAGAAAGAGCTGAATAACCTGGACGAGTTCGTGGCCGATGAGTTGCTGGTGTTGAATAATGCCAAACTGACCGTCACCAACAAGGGCCGGTTGTTTATTCGCAACATTGCCATGACCTTTGATGAATATCTGGGTCAGGGGGAAGGGCGGTTTTCAAAGACCGTTTAAAATTCATTCACCACCCAGAGCACTAAGATTAATTTTTATGACCACCCAATTGGATAATCATTATTGAGCTTATTACAATGGCCAAATTCAAATCACTAGAAAGTGTGATCGAGGCTGTTAAGAAGCAGGTAATCGATGCCGCGATTGCAGTCCGTCGGGAGATGGGGCCGGTTTTTTGGGAATCAGTATTTAAAAAGCCCCTCGTTTACGAATTACTAAATCTCCGGCAAGTGGAGCTGCCATTAGTCTACGGAATTCGGAAGTTGGATTCCAAACTCCGCTTAGATTTACTCGTCAACCAGGAAGTAAGTGTCGCATTAAAATCTGTTGAGCGATTACTCGACATCCATCCGGCTCGGGTTTTAAGCTATTTAAAGCTGATGAAAAAGCGCTTAGCCGGCCTAATTAATTTTAATATCCAATTATTAAAGAATGGCTTAAAGAGATTGGTTCTCTGACAGTCAACCGAGCTAATCATTAACAATTCCGAGTTGCTATCATGGTATTAAATATTTTAGTCTCTGCTTGGCGTCCTTTGAGCCGGCGGGGTGAATTCCCATGAAACATGCTGTAATCGTCGCCAATCTTGGAGCTCCCTCGAATCTCGGTGAGGTCCGTCCGTTCCTGAAGCAACTCTTTGCTGATCCGGATATATTCAACTTCCCTTTGGGCAGGTTGGGTCAATCCTTTTTCTCGTCCCTGATCGCTACTTTCCGGGCGCCCAAATCCAAAAAATATTACGCTGCCATCGGCGGCGGTTCACCCCTGCACGAAAATACCGTCACCCAGGCACTGAAATTAGAACAGCGGCTGAACCGCCACGGTGATTTTACCGTATTCACAGCTCAACGCTACTGGCATCCGTTTTTTGAAGAAATCGTAGCCGAAGTCCGAAACGGTGATTTCGACGATATTGTTCTGCTGCCTATGTACCCCCACTTTTCAACCACTACGACATTGTCCATCGTGAATGAATGGAAGCGCCAGGCAACGGGTTTACCGAAACCGATCGTCATTGAGCGCTTCTACGCTGAACCGGGTTATAACAAAGCCTGTGTCCAACAAATCCGGGCAACCCTGTCTAAATTTCATAAACCACCCCATATCCTCTTTTCCGCCCATTCCATTCCCGTAAGCCGCGTGGCCGCCGGTGATCTTTACGAGCAGGAGATCAACGCCAATGTGGAGTTGATCATGGATGAGTTGCGGCGGGTGTACAACTATTCCGTATGTTACCAGAGCAAGATAGGACCCGTAAAATGGTTGGGCCCAAAAATTCAGGAGGCGTTGGATTCCTTGGTGCACCAGGGGGTGGACAGTGTGCTGGTCTTTCCCATTGCCTTTGTTTCCGAACATGTGGAAACGTTGTATGAACTGGACATCAAAACCCGGGAATACGCAAAAAAAATCGGCATTAAGCAATTTGAGCGGGCGCATACGGTGCAAAATTTGAATGAGTTTATCAGGGGACTTGAAAAACTTATACTGGAGCGTGTAAAAGCATGAAACAATCCGTGATCATCATCGGCGGTGGTATCGCCGGGCTTACCACCGCATTCAAACTGTGGCATGCCAGTTGGCAGGTGAAAGTTTTAGAAGCCCGGGATAAGATCGGCGGCCCCATGCAGACTGTTTTATCAGAAGGATTTCTGGCGGAACTGGGTCCTAATACGATTCTGGAAACCTCACCCCTGGTAACGCAACTTGTGACCGAGGCCGGGCTTGACGATCAGAAAATTTACGCTGCCGATGCGTCGTCCAAACGCTTTCTGGTGCGGAATAAACGGGCGATTCCCATGCCCGGTTCGCTGGGAACAATTCTTACCACGCCACTCTTTAGCACCCAAGCCAAATTTGTCATGGTGAAAGAACTTTTTACCAGCGCCTGGGACAATCGCTACGAAGAATCGCTGGCCCAATTCGTGGTTCGGCGATTGGGAGCGGAATTTCTGGATTACGCGATTAATCCCTTTGTGGCGGGGGTTTATGCTGGTGTGCCTGAACACCTGAGTGTAAAGCACGGCTTTCCAAAGCTCTATGAATTGGAACAGAAATACGGTGGTCTGGTGAGGGGTCAGATTAAGGGCGCCCGAGCACGTAAAAAGCGTCAGGAGAAGTCCAAGCCGGCTGCACGAATGTTTTCCTTCAAAGGGGGTCTGAAAATATTGCCGGAAACACTGGCCGCCAAACTGGGTGCGGTGGTTCAGAAAAATGCCCGGGTAACCGACATTACACAAACCGGTAATCAGTGGCAGGTGACGTATACGGATCAAAATAATACCCGCCGGAAAATCTTTGCCGATCAGGTAGTTTCGGCCGGTACCGCCCACGGCTTACCCAAACTGAATGTGAATGGCCAACCGGAAGCCGATTTTGCCCTGTTTAATGAGATTTATTACCCACCGGTCGCCAGTTTGACCCTGGGATTCAAGCGTGAAGATGTGTCCCATCCTCTGGACGGCTTCGGAATGTTGATTCCGGAAGTGGAAAAATTCGACATTCTCGGTGCGTTGTTTACGTCTACTTTGTTTCCCAACCGGGCGCCGAAAGATTATGTTACTCTGACTGTTTTTATTGGAGGGGCCCGGCAACCGGAATTGGCGGAGAAACCCCAAGACGAATTGATGGCAATGACGTTGCACGATCTCAATGTGACCCTGGGTGTGTGTGGCCAGCCAGTGTATGTTCA
Source organism: uncultured Lentisphaeria bacterium (assembly GCA_964543125.1). Taxonomy (GTDB): domain Bacteria; phylum Fidelibacterota; class UBA8477; order UBA8477; family UBA8477; genus CAZIWX01. The sequence goes on from CAZIWX010000036.1 coordinate 9,407, forward strand.
TCATCAATTCTGGCCCAAAGCCATTCCCCAGTACGATGTGGGTTACGGCAAGTACAAAGACGCCCTGAGTGCGCTGGAAACACGCTATCCGGGGCTTTATTTCACCGGCAATTATCGCAATGGTATTTCAGTGGCCGACACCATTAAAAATGCCACGGAGGTGAGCGTGAAAATGCTGGGAATCGAGCCGGAAACAAAGGACTGACAGACTAACGAAGGAGCAACCAATGGATTTGGAACACCGTCAACTGATATATCGTCCCCGCCGTTTACGGCGGAATGCTAACATCCGCGGTCTGATGCGCGAAACCCGGGTCACGCTGGATGACCTGATCATGCCCGTATTTGTTACCGTTGGCAAAAACAAAAAGTACGAAATCCCCTCTATGCCGGGGATTTACCAATGGTCACTGGACAAGGTCGGGCATCACATCGCCGACTTGATGAATGCCGGGATTACACGGGTGATTTTGTTTGGTATTCCAGCCAAAAAGGATGCCACCGGGTCGGATTCTTACAGTGACACCGGCATTATCCAGCAGACGGTCAAATTCCTGCGCGCCAATTTTCCCGAACTCTATATCATTACCGATGTGTGCCTGTGCGAATACACCGATCACGGACATTGCGGGATTATTCATGACAATGATGTACACAATGACACCACGCTGGGCTATTTACAGCAGCAGGTGGTGAGTCACGCCCGGGCCGGAGTGGACATGGTGGCGCCGTCCGGCATGATGGACGGCATGGTGGAGGCGATCCGTGGAGCCTTGGATGAGAACGAATTCGAAAACCTGCCCATCCTGAGTTACGCGGTAAAGTATGCCTCCTCTTATTATGGTCCGTTTCGGGAAGCGGCTGAATCGGCCCCCCAATTCGGTGACCGGCAGACATACCAGATGGACCCGGCCAATGTGCGGGAAGGATTGAAGGAAGCGGATCTGGATAGCGCTGAAGGGGCGGACATTATCATGGTTAAACCGGCGCTGGCGTATCTGGATGTGATTGCCCGGGTAAAAGACATGACCAACCTGCCGGTGGCCTGCTACAATGTGAGTGGGGAATATTCCATGATCAAAGCTGCTGCTGACAAAGGGTGGATTGATGGTGCCAAAGTCATGCTGGAAACCCTCACCGCCATGAAACGTGCCGGGGCAGACATTATCCTGACCTATTTTGCCCTGGAAGCAGCGCAGTATTTAAAATAGAAATTCGTCACGGGTTACTGGAGCCCGGCGCATCAATGGGCGGGTGCGGGCAAAGCCGAAATGTATTTTGCGGGCTCCGATTCGAAAGCACGCTGGCAGGCCTCGCTGCAAAAATAATAAATTTCACCGTGGTAAATGGTTTGATAGTTAACCTGGTTGCTATTGACCGGCAGGTGGCAAACCGGGTCCACCGGAGCCGTCGCTTGGGGCTTGGACCGGGGTTGCTCTCGATCCCGGGTCTGCCGTTTACTCCGCCGGGCAAAGAAAATGCCGCCCAGCACAACCAAAACAAATAGGCCGATGAAATAGGGACCATAATTAGCCGGTGGCTGGAGAAAATTATCAAACCGGATGGGAATGATCTGCCCCCGTTTAATTTTATTGGCAGCGAACTGCATATAAGAATCGTCGGTTGCTGTTTTTAATAAATTCAACATCGGACTTTGGACGTGCGCCTTTTGCCGCTTGACCAGCGCTATATAAGAGTCAATGGGATAAGGAGCCTGGGTTTGATAAAGGTAGGTCCCACCATTTACAGGTATCTCATAGTAGATCGTCACATCTTTGGCACCCGGCGGCACTTCCATTGTATCGTAAAATTCCTGGCCCTTAAGTCCCACACAACAGGACATTAATCCATCCCCGGCCTGGACATTCGTTGCATCCACCGGCAACATAAAAACCAGTGATTTATAAGTATTCTCGGCAACGGGGACGGTTCCGATAAAGGTTTTGTTAGCCGAATTGTCAATCCGCATAATTTGCCGTACGAAGAGCTTGCCTTCACCCTCGGTTATAAGGCTGTGCTCCATCAAAATATGAATATTTGTATCCGTGTGCGTGGTATCGTAAACCGTGAGGCTCAGGGACTGATCCGCCGGCAGAGGATTAGCCCACTTCAGGTCTTCGTATTTCACAAGCCGATAGATCACCGACAGCCCATAATTGACATTGGAATCCAACCCGGCAAATTGAAAAGAACCCCGGTCGTTAGTGGTATCCGTTGCGAAAAGAGCCTGCTTGCCATCCTGGTAGAGATAAACCGCCACCGGGTAGTTAACTACGGATTGTCCGGTGGTGCCATTCTGAATATGACCGTTGATGTCATATCCGGCAGCCGTCTGGCTTAAACCGCTCATAAGCAGCAGGCTTAGGAAAGAGGCCACAAAATGTCCGGGAAGGGTGTTAATCCCGAGTTTCATGATCGACCTCCTTTCAAACGGGCTCCGCACGTTGAACAATATTTGTTGCCTGGTGTGTAAGCTGCTCCACAGGCCGGACACCTGACTTTTTTCCGGGCTTTTTTTGTGGGTTGAACCCGGTTTTCCAGTTGTTTGAGCACGGATGCGGTCCGGAATTTGTACTCTTTCGTCAGAGCGGCATAATCGGTATCGCTTAATTTACCCATATTGTAATCAAGTTCAATTTCCCGCAACTCCGTCAGCAACAATTGTTTTTCGTGGTTTAAAGTCTGTGTGCCGTCGGGTGAAAAACCAGCCGGCAGGGGTTGTTCCCGCCGAAAAAAGGGCGCTAAGAGGTAATACCCGCTGAGACTGATGGCGATGAGATAAAGAAAGGTAAACATATTGCTAATCCTCTCTTTTGTGTAGCTCACGATCAATAAGCGCTTGTTCGTCTTTACTGAGGTCTTTTTGTTGCCATTGCTTTTCGGCTTTGGCGCCCCGGGCAGACCAGCTTTTCAAAAGGAAGTAGAGCATAACCGCGGCAACTGCCAGTGCCGCAAAAGGCAGGACCCAGACACTCAGATTGAATCCCTCTTTGGGTGGTGCGGCCAATATCTTTTGGCCATACTGGCTTACGAAGGTTTTAAGAATTTCCGGTTTAGTTTTACCGTCGTTGATCATTTGTTGAATTTTGGCCTTCATTTGGTCGGCCGTACCGCACTGACAGGAATAAAGAACCATTGTGCAACCACAAGTACACATGAGACTATTGGTTACATCGGATAGATTCTCTGCCGCCTGTGCCGGTTGTGTTTTAAGCAGGAGCAATAACGCGATGATCAGTGTGCTGTAAATGCTCCATGTTTGATGCCGTTGTTTCATAGTTCCTCTTGGGTTTTTTAAATGGATAGAGAGCAATCAAAGTCCCGAAAGCCAAGACTATACCACCGGCCCAAATCCAGGCTGTCAGTGGGTTGATATAAATATTCAGTACCGCTTTACCATCGTCATCGGTACCGGAATAAATGATGTAGAGATCTTCTTTAAAGGTTTGATGCAGGGCTACCTCGGTGAGCGGCTGATCCTGGCTGGTCCGGTGAACACTCTTTTCCGGTGTGAGGGAGGTATACAAACGGCCCTTTTGGTAGATGTTGAGCCGGGCGCCGTAACTGACCTTTTCCGGATCTTCCCGCCGAGTGAAATCCACCAGTTGAACCGTGTAGTCCTTCAGGGTTGTCTGCTCTCCTTTGGCCAGCGCTACTTTTTGTTCGCTTTTAAATCCCACCGAACCGGTGATTCCGACGAAAATCATAACAATTCCCACATGAATAACGTAGCCACCGTAGCGGCGCTGGTTGGAGGTGATCATATGCCCCAGAGCACTTATAAACGATTGCTGGCCATGCCGCAGCTTGGCTTGAATTCCCTTCCAAAATTCCATACCGACCGTGTATAGGACAAAAGCGGAGAAGGTGAAAGACATCCAAATGTAAATATTGCGAATACCCATCCACCAGAACGTGACCGCTGCCGCGACGCTAACCAGCAGAGGCTGTAGAAAATTACGGCGAAAATTGCTCGCGCTGGCTTTGCGCCAGGCAATCAGGGGACAGATGCCGCTAAGCAGGAGCAGGGCGATAAAAATGGGGGTTCCCACCTGGTTGAAAAAGGGCGCTCCCACGGTAATTTTTTCCCCGGTTACAGCCTCGGAGATTATGGGAAAGAGGGTGCCCCAGAGCACGGTAAAAGCAATGGCCAGCAGCAAGACGTTGTTCAACAAGAAGCTGCTTTCCCGGGAGAGCAGTGAATTCAGTTCATGTTCCGACCGCAGGTCTGACCACCGGCTGATAATAAGCCAGGTCGTAAATATTATACTGGTAACGAGAAACCACAGGAAATAAGGCCCCACGCCCGACTGTCCGAATGAGTGAACTGAAGATATGAGCCCGCTGCGGGTAATGAAGGTCCCCAGAATAGTTAGCAAAAAGGTAATGGTGATCAGACTCATATTCCAAACCTTGAGCATTCCGCGGCGCTCCTGAATCATGACCGAGTGGAGAAAAGCCGTACCGGTGAGCCAAGGTAGCAACGAGGCGTTTTCAACCGGATCCCAAGCCCAAAATCCGCCCCAACCTAATTCTACATACGCCCACTTCATTCCAAACAGGTTGCCAAAGGTCAGGAAAAACCAGGCGATAATCGTCCATTTCCGAGTCGTTGTAATCCACTGGGCATCGAGCTTGCGCGTTAACAGGGCGGCAATGGCAAAAGCAAAGGGTACGGAAAAGGCGATGTAGCCCAGATAAAGGGTGGGCGGATGCATCACCATGCCTGAGTTTTGAAGCAACGGATTCAATCCCTGACCGTCTTGGGGGGTAAAGGCCAGGGTTTCAAACGGGTTGGCCACAAATACCATGAGTACTAAAAAGAATAGCTGAATGCCCATGAGGGTGGCCAGGGCGTAAGGAACCAATTGCTCATTTTTATGCCGGTTCTGCCGGACCATCAGAACACTGAAACCCGATAAAATCCAAGTCCAAAATAAAAGCGACCCTTTTTGACCGGCCCAGATAGCAGTAATGATATAGAAAGCAGGTAGAGAGCGGCTGGTGTAACTGGCTACATATTTCACCCGGAAATCATGCGCCAACAATGCGTAAAGCAAAATGCCAATGGTCAGTGTAATCAGCCAGAAACTGAGCCGGGCGCCGCGTCGGCCGGCATCCAGAAAGCTGGAGCGCCGTTTCAGATAGCCCCAAACACTCAGCAGCAGAGTGAATCCGGCAATCACCAAAACCAATTGCAACAGATTGTAGCCAAATTGATACATCATGGTTTCCTTATCAGTGGGTCAATGGTACCGTGTTGAAGATGACCTGGATTCCATAATGGTCACCGGCTGAGCCTTGATCCGGCCGGGTGATGAATCTTATGGAACGCATTGCCTGCATGGTCATGCTGGAGGGTGCAAGCCATGTTCCATAGGTTGTGTCAAACTGATAAGTGGCTATAAATTATAGCTTTATAAAAATGAAGCCGTCCACTTAGTGTAGAATATTCTACACTTGCTAATTATGGCTGTCGAAAATGACTGCATCAATGTCTCTGCTAAAACGGAATGATTTTCAGACACCGGCGGGAGTTACTCCAATCCGGTGCAACGCTAGCGCTTAAAGGCTACGAAAAGTTTGTCAGAAAAAATCAATCCCATATTTTTTCAGCCGGTAGAGGAGTACATGCCGGGGAATCCCCAAGCGGTTGGCAGCCTGGGTCTGGTTGCCGTTGGTCTGCTCCAGCGCCTGCCGAATTGCAAGCCGTTCTACTTCGTCCAGGGTCATTTGACTTAAATTCACCGGCTGTGTGGTTTGCCCGGACAGGGAGGTTCGTATTTTAGGAGGTAAATCCTGAAGGGTGATGGTCTCCTTCTCAGCCATAACGACCGCACGTTGCACCGCATTCTGTAATTCCCGGACATTTCCCGGGAAGTCATAGGTCCTGAAGCGTTCATAAACTTCTTCGGTAAAACGCAGCTGGTGGGACTTGTCGAATTCATTGAGAAAATGGTCGGCCAGCAAGTCGATATCGCTGCCCCGCTCCCGCAGGGGTGGCAGGGTAATGTTCACCACATTCAACCGGTAGTATAAATCTTCCCGGAATACCCCATCCGCAACCATCTGATTCAAATCCTGATTGGTTGCGGCGGTCACCCGGAGGTTGAGATAAATACGGTTTTCGCTGCCCAGCCGCTGAATTTCATGCTCTTGGAGGACTCGTAACAATTTCACCTGGATTAGCAAAGGCAATTCGGCCACCTCATCCAGGAAAATGGTACCATTATCAGCTTGCTCAAAACTACCGCTGTGACGCCGAATAGCGCCGGTGAAAGCCCCTTTTTCATGTCCGAACAGCTCACTTTCAATCAGATGCTCCGGGATGGATCCACAGTTCACCGGAACAAACGGTCCGTCGGATCGCAGGCCGTTATTGTGTATAGCCTTCGCTAATTCCTCTTTACCTGTGCCGGTTTCACCCAGAACGAGAACCGGTGCGTCGCTAAGCGCCACCTTCTGGGCCATTTTATAGACTGTCTGCATTGGCTGGCTGGCCCCGATTAAATTTTCAAATCGCGTCTGTTTCATCACCTGTTGGCGCAGATTAATGGCTGACTGTTCCAGGCGTTTAATACGCAGCGCCTTTTCGATAACAAAAGCCAGTTGATCGGTGGCAAATGGTTTAGTGATATAATCGGCTGCCCCGAAACGAACCGCTTTCATGGCGTCGTCCATAGTTCCAAAAGCCGTCATGATGATGACAATCGCATTCGGATCGTTTTGCAGGACAGTTTTCAGGACTTCCATGCCCGCGATGCCCTTCATCCGCAAATCCGTAAGTACGGCATCGAAAGATTGTCGATTAAATAGTTCCAGACCCGCTTCACCGGACCGGGCTGTTTCTACACTAAACCCTCGTTCGCGCAGCTCGTAGTAAATGACACGGCCCAAACTGAAATCGTCATCAATAACCAGGATTTTCGGCGAACTTAAACTCATATTCACAGAGAACCCCCCAATGGTAGCTCGAGATGGATAATGGTTCCCTGCCCGAGTGTACTTTCCAACTTGATCCGGCCGTCATTTTCTTCTACCAGACGCTGAACGATCGGCAACCCCAACCCGGTTCCATTGGGCTTTGTGGTAAAGAAGGTATTCCAGACCTGCTCCAGGATTTCCGGGGACATTCCCACCCCATTGTCGGTGATCGTTATCTGGAGGACATCCCGCCGGGTTCGGGCTTTAAGCGTAATGGTGCCGCCGGCGCCCATGGCATCTATGGCATTCAGTAAAATATTTAAAAGAATCTGATACAACTGGTTCATATCCATGGTAAGCTGGATTGGTTCAGACGGCAGGCGCAGGGAAAAGGTGATATTTTGTTTGCGAATTTTTTCGGCCAGCAGGTTTTTAACCGCGTTGATGATTTCGGTCAGTTCAAAAGCGTCCTTTGTTTTGGCACTGGATCGGGCAGCACCCAGGTAGGTTTCCACAACCTGGTTAATTCGGTCCACTTCCTGTTGCAAAATCAGTGCGACTTCGTGTTTTTCGTCTGTTGCCAGTTTGTCATCAGCCAATAAGTTGGCGGCCCCCCGGATAGACCCCAACGGGTTCCTGACTTCATGGGCCAGGGAGGCTGTCAATTCACCCAGCACCGCCAGCCGGTCGGCAACCCGCAGGTTTTCCTCCGTCTCGATCAGGCGTTTGGATTGAATTTCCAACTCACCCAAGGTTCGATCCAGTTGAATAGCAGTTTGTTCATACCGGCGGCGTTCGCGAGCCTGATGGGTAACCAGTACGCCGGAGAGAATTCCCACGACATTGAATAAAATCACTTCGAAAAGCTTATTCCAGCCTTGTTCGGGGCTTATGCTCCACTGCTGGATCAAGTGGGGCAAATAGATCAGGCTGATCAGAACCGAGGAAGTGATGCCACCCGTCCACTCATAACGGAACGCTGCAATAATTATGGGAATATAGTATAGACGGCGGTAAATATCGTGATAGATGCTGTTAGAGAGGGTGGTCATATAATGGAGAAAACTGATGCTGATAATGAAGGAGGCAACCAGCCAAAAAACCCAGTCCGTCCACCATTTTTCTAACCGGGGACCCGTTACGGAATACGTCATGCTGTTTCCCGGCCGGGTTTTGGATAGGGTGCGAATTTAACGGTGTACGGGAATAGCATGGACACAATGTAGAGTCCGAATGTGCTGCATTCCAGTGAATTTGTACCGGTGTGAAGCCCGGTCCGGGGCTGTGTCAATGTGCGCCGGGATTGGTCATTTATTATTATCATTCAGCACTTAAAGTTCGTTTTTGCACACCCCTTGGTCTCTTCTCAAGCGGAAGATCCTAAGCTCGGGACTTCAGCTTAAATAACGCAGCCCTACCAAAAGATCGGGTGGCTTTGCCGAAGACGCCGGGAAATAGCAACAAAAACCAATTTGCTGGCCCCGATCATCGGAACGAGAGTCTTGGGAATTGTCCTGAAATCTGGTTTCAAACATAAACCGGTTTCCGGCCGAGGTCCCCGCGGACTAAACCGGTTTCCGCTCAATAGGACTGAATCGAAAACCAAGTTGCCTGCCCCGATTCTCGGAACGAGGGTCTTGAAGCTACACTGAAACTTGGTTTTGTTCGTGGTTCCCCGCCCAAATCTTCAGATTGTTAAATCATACAATCAAAAGTTATTTAATATCTGCGGGCTGTTACGGCTGGCTTTCCTGTAGCAAATAAACCCGGCTGGCGCCGGAAGGCGAAAAATTGTTTAACTCCAATAGCGCATGCCGTAGCTGACGGGATGAATAATGACCGGGAAAGAATAAAAGGCCGATTTCTGACCCGGCTTGGTTTTTTTCAATGTGCCTAGCCAGCGTGATCCAATTGATAGGAACCAGCTTTTCCTGACTGCCCGGCAGTTGTAAAGTGGCGTTTTTCTGCCATTCAAAAGGGATGCTGTTTGGGATTTTACTCCACACTGAGGCATAAATCGCGGTCCCCTTCTGCTCTGGAACTGGTAAACTCTTCTGAGGGCTGAGCTGACGTTCATACTTCAGCGTTCTCAGTAGCTGGGCCGAATTGAGTACCGCAAATGCCGCGTGGGAGATTTTCGGCGGCGGATCAGATAAGCTATCCTCCGGCACGGCCAGTAACCGGCTGAATGGCTCGCCGGCCGGGACCGGGCCATAGCGTAAAGCCCCCACATAGCCGCCGGTGGCGTTAATGGCCTTGATCAATTTAGTAATATCCGTGACCTTTGGATCGTACCGTACCGCCGCTTCGCGCCGGTTGAAACTCACTACTACTTTTGTTAAACCCGCTTGATTCGAGAGTGCCGACCGCACCCGTTTTACGCAGTGAGGATTTCAGGTTATGCCTGCCACCGCGATTACCGCTTCTTGCATGGTTGCGGTGTCGGACGGGGTGGATACTTGGTTAATGGAATTCCCAGCTTTCACTAAAGGAATCAATGAACTGAAGGAATAGGTAACAAGTAGCACGATCCCCAGCATAAGGAGCCATGTTTTTAGAGTCATTTTTTTTGTTAATGCCATGGAAAATCTTTCTGGTGGCGTACCCAGGGGTTTGCCGTGTACGCTTGGTTTGCTTTAGTTTGCGCTACCGGTAAAAATCATCTTTTCCGAAACCAGTGATATTTCTGGTAGGAATAGTGCCGAGCTTCATGGATCATCCCCGGATTCGAACCGCCGGTTTCCCCGAGATGGTGAACCGTGGGATTCGTCGAATCGGAACCCAGATAACATGCCGGTGAACAAATGGGTGGGGGGAAACCCATCTGCCACCAGCATGTCAAAGAATTCCTAAACTCCGGGGTATCAGGCGCAATGGCCGCCGGTTTTTGCAGTTTCAGCACCGACATATTTTTCAGGATTTTCTTCGAAAGTTTTTTTACAACCCTCCGAACAAAAGCAATAAGATTGCTCCTTATACTCGGTCCGAATGGTTGCTTTTTGTGGATCAACCTGCATGCCACAAACAGGATCTTTGGTCATGATTACTCCTTCATTGATTCTGCAGTATTGTTGTTTGATACATCGTTTCACACCATTTCCGGTTGTAATTTCGATCAAGAACAAGACCAATGTAATCCAATGGCTTGATCCTTGATCCGGTCTCCGGGAAATATCCAGCTGTTTTTTAATTACTTCCGGTGTTTATCCGGATAACCGGCGGAAAAAGAATGCCGTTTCACGTAGTAGAATATTCTACAAGTCAATTATGACGGTTGTTGAATAACCTTCAACCTGCCCGGGATATCGGAGCAGAATGTACCCGGTTAAAAATATTTTTCAGCCCACTCCGGGTGTGATAATTATGAAGTATAACTATTTGTAATTATGCCGGTTATGATTGATAGCCATTGGTCTGATTCGCCTGAAAAATAGGTCCGAGAATAAATTCCGGGTGTTATATACCCCCCGGGGGTATACCGTATGCAGGTTTACTCGACAGCCAGGCAAGCAAAGGAGATGAAAAGTAAAATGACAACGACCCGACAAAACCAATTAATGACACGGCTGAAACGCATAGAGGGACAGATCCGTGGTATTCAGCGTATGATCCAAAAAGACCGCTACTGTATCGATATTCTGACTCAAACAGCGGCGGTTGTTTCTGCTCTGAAAAAAGTTGAAGATCAGGTATTGGAGCGTCATCTAAACACCTGTGTCAGCGCCGCCATGATTAGTGATGATCATCAGTTGAAACGGGAAAAGCTGGATGAGGTCATGTTGGTAATCTCCAAATTTCGTAAACATGGTTAGTCAGAAGAAAGTGAGTGTATCGATATGATAACCAAACATAAGAAAAGTACCCTTCAAATTGAAGGCATGCATTGCGCCAGTTGCGTCTCTTCCGTGGAAAGCTCCTTGAAAAAATTGGATGGAATTAATCTGGCGTCGGTCAATCTGGCCACGGAAACCGCAATGGTCGAGTACAATCCGGAAGAAGTGGACCTGGCTGCCATGCGCCAGGCGGTGGAAAATGTGGGCTATAGTATACGTAAGAATCTGACCGCCCGGACCCTGGTCATTGAAGGGATGCACTGCGCCAGTTGTGTTGCCACGGTTGAACAGGCCTTAAGCAGTCTGCCGGGCGTGGAGGTTGCCACCGTCAATCTGGCTACGGAAACCGCCCAGGTGAAATACGATTCACAGGTCGCAACCGCGGAAGATTTCGCTCAGGCCGTCGACAAGGTCGGCTATCAGGTAGCCTCTAACGGAACCGAACCAGGTGAGGAAGAACTGGAGCGAGGTGAGGCGGACCGGGATCAGCAAAAAATCGACAATGCCCGCCGGAAGATGTGGTTGGCTTGGGCCCTCACCGCTCCGGTTATCCTGTGGATGCTGCCGGAGATGATCTTCAACTTTGTCTTCCTGGGCCCGGTTGCCTATGATGTGGGCATGATTCTCCTGGCAGGCGCGACCCTGATTATTCCCGGTTGGGAAACCCTGCGCAGCGCCTGGAAATCCGCCATACACCTGGTGCCGAATATGGATGTGCTCATCGCCATGGGCACGTTAGCCTCACTGGCAACCGGACCGGTGGCGTTGTTGCATGAACTGGGTTATGGACCGGCCTTTCAGAATTTTGCCGGTGTGGGCGCCATGATTATGGCCTTTCAGCTCACCGGCCGTTATGTCGAAACCATGGCCAAGGGCCGGGCATCCCAGGCCATTAAAAAATTACTGACTCTGGGCGCTAAAGAAGCCACGGTGGAACGGGACGGATCCGAGATTAAAATTCCCGTCCGCCAGCTGCAAAAAGGGGATATTATGGTCATTCGGCCGGGGGAGAAAATCCCCACCGATGGTGTGGTTGAAAACGGAACCAGCAGTGTAGATGAATCGCTGGCCACCGGAGAATCCATGCCCGTTTCCAAACATCCCGGCGATAATGTCATCGGCGCCACCATCAATAAAAACGGTTTGATGAAGGTCCGGGCCACCAAAATTGGCAAGGAAACCTTCCTGGCCCAGATCATCAAACTGGTGGAAGAAGCGCAGGGCTCGAAAGTTCCCATCCAGGAATTTGCCGACCGGATTACGGGTGTATTCGTACCAATCGTGATTCTGATATCCTTGTTGACTCTGGGTGCCTGGTTGCTATTCCCGGACTTTTTCGGCGCAATCGCCACCTGGGCCGCGACCTTCATTCCCTGGGTAAACCCGGGGATGAGTGCCGGGGCACTGGCACTATTCGCCACGGTTGCGGTTTTGGTGATTGCGTGTCCGTGTGCTTTGGGCTTGGCCACACCCACAGCGCTGATGGTCAGTTCGGGGAAGGGTGCTGAAAACGGGGTCCTTATTCGCAAAGGCGCCGCTATTCAAATGATGAAAGATGTGACTACCATTGTGCTGGACAAGACCGGCACCATTACCGCAGGCAAGCCGGGCGTCACGAATGTGCAGGTATTCAACGATTCGACTAACCCGCAACTGCTTTATTATACCGCCAGTCTGGAGAGCGGTTCCGAACATCCGTTGGGGCAGGCCATCGTGGAATATACTAAAGCTTCGGATGGTGATTTAACCGCACCGGATGTTTTCGAAGCCGTCACCGGGCAGGGCGTCAAAGGTATAGTGAATGGGAAGTGGGTTTTAGTAGGGACTGAAAAGTTGCTTCAAGCTTATGATGTTGAGGTAACTCCCGCTGCCCGCCAACAAAAATCCAAGTTGGAAGATCAGGCCAAAACCGTCATGTTGGTGGCGATTGATACCACTTTGGCCGGAATGATAGCTGTCGCGGATCGGGTGAAGCCGGACAGCAAAAAAGCAATTAAAGCCTTAAAGGAGGCGGGAATGGAGCCGATCATGCTCACCGGTGACAATGAACGCACGGCTTACGCCATCGCGAATGAAGTCGGTATCAAACGGGTGCTGGGCAATGTGCTGCCGGAAGACAAGGCCAATGAAATTCGCCGGTTGCAGCAACAGGGGGAGATTGTAGCCATGGTTGGAGACGGAATCAACGATGCGCCGGCCCTGACTCAGGCGGAGGTGGGTATCGCGATTGGAACCGGTACCGATGTGGCAATCGAGTCCGGTGATATTATCCTGGTGCAAGGCGAACTCAGTGCCGTGGTAAAAGCAGTAAAACTGAGCCACGCCACCTTCCGCAAGATCAAGCAGAACCTGTTCTGGGCTTTTTTCTATAATGTGGTCATGGTGCCGTTGGCTATCCTGGGCGTAATGCACCCGGTTCTGGCGGAAATCGCCATGGCGTTCAGTTCCATCAACGTGGTGACCAATTCCCGCCGCCTGCAGAAGGTGAATATTCAGCCCACATATCATTAAACAGTGATAGTAAAAAAGCGCTTACAGCCCCGGCCGGGTTGTAAGCGCTTTTTTAATCAATCCGATTCCCAGCTGATAAAAAAACCGGCTGCCCCAAATCGATCCGCCTATTCAGCCACCACCGCACCGGTACTGAAGAGCAGGGCACGGGAGATCAAGTCATTAAAGGCTTCGCGCC
>CAZIWX010000037.1:0-22367 GCA_964543125.1 uncultured Lentisphaeria bacterium
GACTTATTTTATCCGGCGGCTGTTACTCCTGATCCCCACTTTTTTTGGCGCCACGATCCTCGTTTTCATCATTCTCCAACTGGCTCCCGGCGGGCCTTTGGAACAAGCCATTCGTCAAATTCAGATGGGGGGCATGACCCAGGGCGAGGCCGGCGGCAACGGCGCCGCCGAGCTGACTTCCGGTGGCGGCGCGGGATTACCGGCTGAAGCCATGGAAGAGCTCAAACGCTTTTACGGGTTTGATAAACCCATCATCCAACGCTACCTGATTTGGCTGGGACTATGGCCCCGGGAGTATGATACGCGTAATGTCGAGTTTGCCGGCGGCGCCGCCGAAGTAAAGAAAAACATGGGGCGTGGCGAATGGGTAACCGTTATCCGGCACGCGAATGAGATTAAAATGGTCAACCCGGATGGTACGCTAAACACGGACTGGTTGATCCGTCCCCTGGAAGCCGGCGCCGGGGGTACACCGCGGGTCCTGATCTATAAGACTAAATTTTCCGGGGTTCTTACCGGCGACCTGGGCGAATCCTATACCTACATGCAGCCCGTAATCGATGTCATGCGGCCCCGGTTCAAAGTGTCCATCTTCTTTGGCGTCACCGGTTTTCTCATTAGTTATATGGTATGCATTCCCCTGGGTATTGCCAAAGCCCTGCGCCACGGCTCGCCCTTTGACTTTTTTTCCAGTATCGTGGTCTTCATCGCCTATTCCATTCCGGGTTGGGCGTTGGGCGCCGTGCTGCTGATCCTGTTTGGCGGCGGCTCCTTCTGGGACATTTTCCCCCTGGGGGGCTTTCGCTCGGAAAACTGGGAATACCTTACCCTCTGGGCCAAGATTATCGACCAGTTATACCATGCCATCTTACCGCTGATCGCCTGGACCATTGGCAGTTTTGCCACACTGACCGTGCTCATGAAAAACAGCATCATTGAAAATATGTCCCAGGACTACATTCGCACGGCTTTCGCCAAGGGTATTAGCGAAAAACGGGTGATCTGGGTCCACGCCCTGCGCAACTCGGTGATTCCAATCGCCTCCTATATCGGCAACGTGATTGGTCTGCTCCTGGCGGGATCCTACCTGATCGAATTGGTCTTTAACATCGATGGCTTTGGCAAGCTGGGCTACCAGGCGGTTCTGGATCGTGATTATCCCATTGTCATGGGCTTTTTGGTGATCGCGGTACTGCTGCGGCTGATAGGAAATATTTTATCCGATATTGCGCTGGCCACGGTCGACCCGCGCATTCGGTTTAAGTGAGATAACCAGAATGCCGGAACCGATTAGAACGTTAAAAACAACCGGCCAACCGGCCCAAATTTCACTGTCGGTTCTGAAAAAGCGCTGGCTCAAGTTCAAATCCCTTAAGCGCGGCTATTATTCCTTTATCATTCTCATCGCGGCGTATGCCGTTTCTTTTCTTTTTCCACTCCTGATCAACAACCGCGCCCTGCTGGTGAAATATGAGGGCCACTATTATTTTCCCGTGATTCAGGGCTACATCCCCGGCGCTACCTTTGACGAAAATGTTCCGGGTGAGGCCAACTACCGCGAATTACGGAAAACGCTGGATCAGGAACCCGGATCCTGGGTGATCATGCCGCTTTATCCCTACGGACCGTATGAGGATGTAACCGTCGAAGGAAATAAGATGTACGCGGAACCCGGCCGGGTCCACTGGTTTGGAACCGACAACACGGGACGGGATGTCTTTTCGCGCCTCATGTACGGCTTTAATATTTCCCTCTCCTTTGCCATTCTACTCACCCTCGCCAGTTATGTTATCGGCGTTTCCATTGGCGCCATGATGGGTTATTTCGGCGGAAAATTCGACCTGATTTCCCAGCGCTTCATTGAAATTTGGGCAACCCTGCCGTTCTTGTTCGTCATGATTATTATCAGCTCCATTGTGCGCCCGAATTTCATTTTGTTGATTTTTATCCTGACCCTCTTTGGCTGGATCGGGATGACCTATTACATGCGGGCGGAATTCTATCGTGAAAAAACCAAAGACTATGTAGCGGCGGCGATTTCCATGGGCCAATCCCACACCAAGATCATTTTCAAACATATTCTGCCCAATTCCCTGGTACCGATCATCACCTATTTTCCCTTTGCGGTGATTGGCGGGATCAGTTCCTTGGTCGGACTGGACTTCCTGGGGTTTGGATTACCGCCGCCCACACCCAGTTGGGGACAAATGGTCTCGGTGGGCTTGCAAAACATGGTAAAATGGTGGATGGTATTAGCGCCGCTGAGCGCCCAATTCATTACCCTGTTGCTGATTGTCTTTATCGGCGAGGCCATTCGTGAGGCCTTTGACCCGCGGGTTTACTCAAGGTTGCGCTGATGCGGGATAAACTATTCGAAATCAAAGGCCTCAAAACCTACTTCAATATCGGCGGTAAAACCGCCAAGGCGGTCGATGGGGTTGATTTCGACATTTTCAAGGGTGAAATCCTGGGGCTGGTGGGTGAGTCCGGTTCGGGAAAATCCGTTTCCCTCTTGTCCCTCATTCAGTTGATTCCCAATCCACCCGGCGAAGTAACCGAAGGCCGAATTATATTTAAAGGCGAAGTTATTTTCGATGGTGAAGAGCTGGATCAGATCAAAGCCATCCCCCAATATCGATTTTTCAACAAGCTGAATGAGAGTCAGCGCGTGGGCTTTGCAACGCTCTTTCTACTGGTCTGGATCATCCTGCATCTGGCACTGCCCATTCCGGGGTTTATTCCATTTATCGTTAGCCTGCTGGTGGATGTGGGGTTGATGTATAGCCTATTTTTCACCTCGCCGCGTAAAAAACGGGAACGCCGGTTTCGGGAAAAAATGTACACCCGGATGCGGGAAATTCGCGGCCGGGAAATCGCCATGATCTTTCAGGAACCGATGACTTCCCTGAATCCGGTGTATACCATCGGAATGCAGGTTATCGAATCGTTAAAGGCCAAATCCTTCGGAGAAATGTTAAAAGACCGGGTGATTGACCTGGCGGCCAGTTTTCAGCGGGCCACCTGGATGAGCCGGGCCAAAGTCTCCGGGGCGGCCGGATTGTTGGTGTTGTTTTTAGGACAATTGGCCGCCGGATGGTCTTTTCAGCCTGCAACCGTTCTCCTCCAGATAATCGTGGGCGGAATCATTCCGATCCTGTTGGGTTATCTGTTTGTACTCGGCGATAAACTTATTTCGGCACGGTATCACAAGGAGTATGTGGAGCTCCGGCAGGCTGGCATTAACCTTTTGTCGCAAGTGGGTATTCCGGATGCGGAGAAGCGGCTCAAGGATTATCCGCATCAATTTTCCGGCGGGATGCGGCAGCGGGTCATGATCGCCATGGCGCTGGCGAAAAAGCCCTCCCTGCTCATTGCCGATGAACCCACCACGGCATTGGATGTGACCATTCAGGCTCAAATTCTGGAGTTGATGAAGGCGATCAAGGACCAGCGCGAAGATGCGGCAATTGTGCTGATTACCCATGATTTGGCTGTAATCGCCGAAACCTGCGAGCGCGTGATTGTCATGTATGGCGGCAAGATTCAGGAGATCGCGGAGGTCACGGAATTATTCGATTTTCCACTTCATCCTTATACTCAGGGTCTCCTGGGATCGATCCCCCGGCCGGAGTTGCAGAAAAAGGAGCGCCTGCAAGCCATTCGCGGCATGGTGCCTAATATTTTGAATTTACCTGTGGGCTGTAAATTTTGTACCCGCTGCGATGTAAAGCTGGACAAGTGTGATACGGTCGAACCGGAATTGGTAGCGGTGCGGCCCAATCATTTCGTCCGGTGTCACCGGTTAATTGACGAGCTGGCTCTGAGCGGCCGGAAGCAGGCCGTCGCCTGAGGGTGGGTTGAGATACTGAATATGCCGGATCAACAAAAATTAGTCGAAGTTGAAAACCTGAAGGTCCACTTTCCGATCTTTGGGGGTGTTTTGTCGCGGCGGGTGGCCACCGTGAAGGCGGTGGATGGCATTTCCTTCGCCATTAAGCGCCAGGAAACCATCGGGCTGGTGGGAGAATCCGGTTGCGGAAAAACCACCGTCGGCCGGGCCCTGGTCGCCATTCTGCGGCAGCTCTATCCGGATGTGGAGCTCGAGGGCAAAATCAACTATTATTTCAACGGCAAAGTCGTGGATTTTGCCCGGCTCAAAGCCCGTGAACTCCGGAAATACCGTTCAAAAATCCAGATGATTTTTCAGGATCCGTTTGCTTCGCTAAATCCGCGCATGACGGTGGCCCAGATCCTCTCCGAGCCGCTCAAACTTCATACTAACATGTCGGAACCGGAAAAGCGCGGCCGGGTGGGGTGGCTGCTGGAGAAGGTCGGACTTCAACCCGAACAGGCCTTTCGGTATCCCCATGAATTTTCCGGCGGACAACGCCAGCGCATCGGCATTGCGCGCGCACTGGCCACCAATCCGGACCTGATTATCTGCGATGAACCGGTTTCAGCCCTGGACGTATCCATTCAGGCCCAGGTCATCAACCTCATGATGGATCTACAGGCGGAATTTGGCGTGTCGTACCTGTTCATTGCCCACGATTTATCGGTGGTGGAACATATCGCCGACCGAATTGCGGTGATGTATTTGGGCAACATCGTGGAATTGGGTGAAAGCTCCACGGTGTATTACCAGTCGCGGCATCCTTATAGCAAAGCCCTGCTGTCGGCGGTGCCGCGCCCGGATCCCCGCCGCCGGCGGGAACACCGGATCGTCCTGGAAGGCGATGTGCCCACACCCCTGAACAAGCCTTCCGGTTGTGGTTTTCGGACCCGTTGTCCCCTGGCTCAGCCCGCCTGTGCGGAAGCCATACCCCTGTTGGAGGAACAGCAACCGGAACATTGGGTGGCCTGTCCCGTTGTTGCAGCGCGGAATCCGTCTTAAAGTGATCAATGATCTAAATAAATGCGTGCTGTATGAATAAGCGGCAAATAATCATCACCCTAGCGATAATGCTTATCCTGGCGGGGGCCTCCTGGTATATCAATTCATCCAAGGAAAAAGCTCCGCGGAACATCGTTGCTCAGCCCACGGTGGGGCCCTTCCGGGTAACGGTGACCACCGCCGGCGAACTCCAGGCGAAAAACTCCATCGACATTCAGGGTCCCACCAACGCCCGGCGAAACGGCATCTGGAACATGAAGATCTTAAAACTGATACCAGAGGGCACCGAAGTGGATTCCGGTGATTTTGTGGCGGAATTGGACAAGGCCGAATTGACCAGCAAGATAGAAGATGCCCAATTGGCCATCGATAAGGCGGAATCCCAATTTGAACAAGCCAAGCTGGACTGCACCCTCTCATTGGCGAATGCCCGGAATGACCTGGTCAATATGCATTATGCCTTGGAAGAGAAACGGCTGTACATGGAGCAGTCAAAATTTGAAGCACCCTCCATTGTGCGCCAGGCCGAACTTGACCTGGAAAAGACCCAACGGGCATCCAGGCAGGCCCAAGAGAATTACAAGACCAATATTCGCCAGGCTGAAGCTAAAATGCGGGAAGTAGAAGCGGAACTTTCCAAGCGCAAAAATAATTTGCGGGACTATCGGCAGCTATTACAGGATTTCACCATCCACGCACCCGAAAAAGGCATGGTCATTTATGTGCGGGAATGGGGCGGTAAAAAACGGGCTGAAGGCTCCCAGATCTCGGCCTGGTCACCGACGGTGGCGACGCTCCCGGATCTTTCCGTCATGGAATCGGTGACTTATGTGAACGAAGTGGATATTCAAAAAGTCAAAGCCGGTCAAAAGGTGGAACTGGGGCTGGATGCCGACCCGGAAAAACATCTTACCGGCAAGGTGACATCCGTTGCCAACATTGGAGAACAACGCCCTAATTCCGACTCAAAGGTTTTTGAAGTACGTATCCAGGTGAATGAATCGGATTCCACCCTGCGACCCGCCATGACCACCTCCAACACCATCGTCGTGGCCCGGGTGGACAGTGCTCTGTTTGTCCCGCTGGAGTGTCTCCACACCCAGGATTCGCTAACTTATGTCTATCGCGATCAGGGCGTTGCCGGCTGGGTGAAACAGGAGGTCCGGGTGGGTTTGATGAATGAAAACGACGCGATTATTACGGCCGGGGTTGACCCGCAGAATAAGCTGGCCCTCTCCATTCCCCCCAACGATAATGACCTGCCGCTGATCGCCTTGCCCAAACCATAATTGTGGCTGAGCGCCACCCTTCGTACGCAGCATGACCAACCGTATTGCCTTTAATTTCCTCATCGCGATCGAGGCCATTTTTCAAAACAAAACCCGTGCGTTTCTGACTTCGCTGGGCATCATTTTCGGGGTGGCTTCAGTGATCGCCATGCTGGCTATCGGTAATGGCGCCCGCCAGGAAATCCTTTCCCAGATGCAATTATTAGGTGTTAACAACATCATTGTAAAACCCGTTATTGAGCAAAAAGAGGGCAAGGTGGAGAATACTTTTGCCGACAAAGCGAAGCATAAAAAATTCTCACCGGGCCTGACCCTGGCGGATGCCGCCGCCATCGCGGAAAATATTCCCCGGGTGCAGTTCGTCAGTCCCGAAATTGTCCTGGGAACCACGGTGGTGCGCTCCGGCTTGAAGCGTTCCGGAAAATTGGTGGGCGTCAATCGGAATTATTTCAACACCAGTGATTTCGAATTAGCCCGGGGCCGCTGGTTTGGCGAAAAGCAGCTCAACGATGCCATTCCGGTATGTATAATCGGACAGGGCATCGCCACAAAATTTTTCGCCCGGGAGCCTCCGCTGGGAAAACGAATCAAAACCGGTAACTTGTGGCTCACGGTCATCGGCGTCCTGAAAGAACGCCAGATCTCGGAACAAAATATTCAGCATCTCGGTATCCGCGATTTCAATATGGACATCTATACACCGGTGAAAACGGTGCTGTTACGCTACCGTAACCGGGCGTTGGTAACCAAGCAGGATATAATGAAATCCGCCCGTCAGAATAATGATAATAGCAGCGGCCCAGGCGCCGAGAATTACAATCAGCTCGACCGGTTGGTGGTGCGGGTGGAGGATTCCCGGTATATCCAACCTGTATCGGAGGTGATGAGCCGCATGCTCCAGCGCCGGCACAATAAAGTGGTCGATTATGAGATTGTGATTCCCGAGGAATTACTGAAACAGGAACAACGCACTAAAAATATCTTCAATATTGTTCTGGGTGCGATTGCCTCCATTTCACTCGTGGTGGGCGGCATCGGCATCATGAATATCATGCTGGCTTCGGTGCTGGAGCGTATCCGGGAAATCGGCATTCGGCTGGCCCTGGGTGCAACCCCAAAAGACATCACCCTGCAATTTTTACTGGAAGCCATTACCATTAGTCTGGCCGGCGGTATTTTTGGAATTTTTCTCGGAATTACCATGAGTTGGGGCATTGAGCGGTTCACCCATATCACCACCATTGTGTCCGGGCTGTCCATCTTGGTCTCCTTTGTGGTGTCATTCAGTGTGGGATTGGCGTTTGGTAGTTTTCCGGCCAAACGCGCCGCCCAACAAGATCCGATTGTTTCCCTGAGGTACGAATAATGAGTCGATTATTTTTTTACCGGTGGGTGGGCTTGAGCCTGTTTATGGCAGCCGCGATTGCCCAACCCCGGATTGTTTCGCTCCAGGATTGCCTTGAGCTGGCGCACCGGCAGGGGCCGGACGCCAAAATGGCCAAACAAACCTTTGATGCCGCGACCTGGCAATACGCAGCCTCCAACGCCGGCTATCTACCACAACTCTCCCTTACCGGTGATCTGCCCGGATTGGTGCGGGCGATCTCTTCCATTACCCAGAATAATGGCTCCGTGTTGTTCCGGGATCAGTCCCAAACCTACAGCCGGTTAAGCCTGAGTCTGAGCCAGAAAATCGCCCTTACCGGTGGTCAGCTATTCGTTTCCAGCGGCTTGAACCGGGTTGACCTGTTTGGCCCGCCCCATACTTTCTACTGGCAGTCGGCCCCGGTAATTTTAGGCATCTCCCAGCCCTTGTTCAAATTCAACAGCACCCGCTGGGATCGCCGGATTGAAGATTTGCAGTATCGCCTGGCGGAACAACGCTATCGGGAATCTCTCGCGGCGGTGGATGTAACCGTGGCGCAGCGCTTTTTCGAGGTGTACATCGCCCGGATCAATGTGAATCTGGCGCAATTGAATCTCGCCGTGAATGACACTATTTACACCATTTCCCGGGGACGCTATTCGGTAGGCAAAATCGCCGAAAACGACCTGTTGCAATCCGAGCTGGCCCGGATGAATGCCGAAGTCAGTCTGACCGGTTCTCAACTGGAGCTTGAGCGGGCCTGGCGGCAGTTGAAACTGACCCTGAATGTGCCCTTGGACACGGACTTGGAATTATCAGCTCCACCCGCCGTGGAAGATCGCAACCTGGATACCGCGGCCCTGATCCGCACGGCCAAAGCGCACACCAGCACCCTGTTGCGTTATAGCCTGCAACGGCTGCAGGCCGAGCGCAATCTGCGCCAGACTAAATCCGATAACCGTTTCGGGGCTAATTTTACTGCCAGTTGGGGCTACAATAAAAGCGATACCAGTATTGCGGCGGTGTATTCAAATGCGTTTGGCCAGCAGCGCTTTACCGTGGGTTTCGAAATTCCGTTGCTAACCTGGGGGCAAGGTAAGGCCCGGGTGCAAGCCGCCCAAACCAGTGAACAGCAGGCGCGGCTGAATGAAGACTATCAAACCCGGCAATTCGAACAGGCTGTGTTGTATCAAATTCAGCAATTCAATCAACTGCAGCAAAATATGATCCTTTCAGCCAAGGCGGATACCATTGGAACACGCCAGTTTGAAGTGACCAAAAACCGCTACCTCATCGGCCGGGTGGATATCACCAATCTACTCCGCGCGCAACAGGAAAAAGACACCGCCCGTAAAAATTATATCCAGAATCTCAAGAACTATTGGCTGGCGTATTACCAGCTCAAACGGCTGACGCTGGCGGAATTTTAAACCGGCTTTTGGAATTGAATGCTGAATTGCGATTAACGAAGCCTGGTATAAGCTGGTTCAGAAAGCCACGAAGATTTTAGGGTCGTTAATCGGTGTTCGATATTCAAAACCCGGAGGCAAGCTGCTCCCGGGCTGATCTGCGGCAAAAACGCCTCCCCTTCATAACGACGCGGAGCTTACGCGGAAAACAGCTTGCAAAGAAAAAAATTTACTTAACTTATCCTTGACCACAAGCCTTGCCGCGAACTATCCTTACGATGACTGACCTATACTCCCCCCAATTCGATTTCATTTTAAAATACCTGCAGGCTAAAAGGGGGTTGAATTTCGGTGGTAATCGTTCCTTCATGCTGAAGCGACGGATCGGGAGGTGGGTAGCGAAAACCGGGAGCTCTGGTTACCGGGAATATTTTGAGTATTTGCAGCAGCATACCGCGGAATTATCCCATCTCATCGATGTACTCACCATCAATGTCAGCCGCTTCTTTCGGGATACGCTGGTTTTCGACACGTTTGGAAAAATTATTCTACCGGCTCTGATTCAGGAAAAACAAGCACAAAAAGAACCTACCCTGCGTATCTGGTCGGCGGGCTGCGCCACGGGAGAAGAACCCTACTCAATTGCCATGCTGCTCCAGGAGTTTTTTAAAAAAGAGCCGCCAACTTTCAACCTGTCTCTGTTTGCCACGGACATTGACAATAAGAGTCTCAGCTGCGCCCGCCAGGCAAAGTATTCCCCTGAAAGCATTCAGAACATCACGGTAAAAAGGCTCAAGGCCTATTTTGACACACAGCCGGGCGGCTATCAGCTAAAGCCTGAAATCAGAGCGATGGTCTCTTTTTCTCATTTTGATTTACTTTCGACCAGCCATTTTTCGCCGCCGGAAAGCATTTTCGGTGATTTCGATATTATATTCTGCCGAAACGTGCTTATTTATTTCAATGCGGACTTTCAGGAAGTAATTTTTGAAAAATTACACCGCTCTCTGCGCAAAAATGGGCTCCTGGTGTTAGGAGAAGCGGAAATACTCCCCGTAAAATACGAGGGTAGTTTCGGTAAAAGGACGGCGTGCTGCAAAATATACCGGAAAATCTAATTGGACCAGCGGCCGGGAGATAGCCTGGACGTGACGTTAATCTTTATTACGGAAAAATTGCTATGAAAATCAAACAACCCATAACCGGTAACCGGATTGATTTATCAGCACAAAAAGTAACCGAGTCCCTGGCCCTGCTATACTCCATCATAGAAAGTCCCAAAAATATTGTCATTTTCGCCCTGGACCGGAAGTACTGTTACACCGCTTTCAACAATAAGCATAAGCAGTTGATGCAAAAAATCCAGGGCGCGGAAATCAAGCTCGGCATGAACATGCTGGAGATTATCAAAGACCCCAATGACAAAAAGAAAGCAAAAAAGAATTTTGACCGGGTACTGTCGGGCAAGTCTTTTACGCTGGTAGAAGAGTACGGTAAGCGCCCAGAGCGTTTTTACGATGAGAATGTTTACCGCCCGGTTGTTGATAACACCGGCCGGGTCACGGGCCTCACGGTTTTTCTCACCGATATCACCGCAAAGAAGAAGACTGAAGCGGAACTGAACTGCTACCGTACCCGGGACCTGGCCCAAAGCCAGGAACACCTGGCAGTAACCCTGCGCTCCATCGGCGATGCCGTGATCGCTACCGATGTCAGGGGCCGAATAACCTTGATGAATCCGGTGGCTGAGGGACTCACCGGGTGGAAAGAAGCGGAGTCAATCAACAAACCGCTGGCGGAGGTCTTTCAGGTCCTCAATGAAGAGACCCGGCAACCCGTGGAAAATCCGGTCGCCAGGGTGCTGCGCGAAGGAGTGGTCGCCGGACTGGCCAATCATACGCTGTTGATCGCCCGCGATGGTACAGAACGCCCCATCGCCGACAGTGGCGCGCCCATCCGCGACGCGCAGGGAGACGTCAATGGCGTGGTGCTGATCTTCCGTAACCAAACGGAAGAACGGGCCGCACAAAAAACGCTGCAGGAGAGCGAAGAACGTTATCGGAAACTCTTCGACAGCGCCGTTGATGGGCTTTTTGTGATTGATATGCAAGGCAATTACATTGACGTCAATCCCGCCGCATGTAAAATGCTGGGTTACACCCGGGATGAACTGCTGGGGATGGATGTCTTTCAAGTTGGAGAACGGGGACAGGGGCTTTCCTCGCAGGAACGCGGCCAACTTCTCGAGCAGTATCGATCAACCTGGCGCCAGGGGATAAGCGGCTATGAATCCCGACTGGTGACCAAATCCGGTGTGTTGATCCCCATAGAAATGAGCATTACCCCGCTGACCTTTCATGGGCAGGAAGCCGCTTTGGGCGCGGTGCGCGATATCACCGCGCGGGTGCGGGCAGAAGAAGATCTAAAACGCAGCGAGGAGAAATTCCGTACGGCTTTTACCACCAGCCCTGATTCCATCAACATCAACCGTTTGAGCGACGGCGTTTACGTTGAAATAAACCAGGGCTTCAGCCAAATTATGGGCTTTACTGAGGAAGATGTGCTGGGGAAAAGTTCACTCGAACTCGATATCTGGGTAAACCCGGAAGACCGGGCAAAGCTTGCACAGGATTTACGCGCCCAGGGCCTGGTGGAAAATTTGGAAGCGAAATTTCGCACCAAAGATGGGCGCATCAAAGCCGGACTGATGTCGGCGGCGGTGATTGATATAGAAGGCGTTCCATACATTCTGAGCATCACCAGAGATATCACCGCGCGGGTGCAGGCGGAAAACGAGCTCCGCCTGCGGGAGCAGCAGTTACGCCTCATTTACGATTCGATAGGGGACATCCTCTATGACCTGAGAGTAGAGCCGGGACCGCGTTACCGTTTTCTGACGGTGAACAGCGCTTTTCTAAAAGCCACCGGCCTGACGAGGAAACAGGTTGTCGGCAAAACCATCAGTGAGGTTATCCCCGAGCCATCACTGCAGTTGGTGCGCTCCAATTATGTAAAGGCGATTCAGGAAAAACGGATCGTGTACTGGGAAGAAACCTCCCCCTATCCGGCCGGGCTGAAAACAGGCATCGTGAGTATCGCCCCCGTTTTCGATGAAGAGGGGAACTGCACCCACCTGGTGGGCTCGGTGCATGACATCACCGAACGTAAACATGCAGAGGAATACATCCTGCACCTTCAGAGTGTCCTGATGTCCATTAGAAACATCAATCAACTTATTGTTCATGAAAAGAACCGGAAAAGACTATTGCAGAGAGCATGTGATAATCTTGCAGAAACCAGTGATTATATTTTGGTTTGGATAGGTTTGATTGAAGAAGATACTAAAAATGTTTTGCCTGTCGGACATGCCGGTTTTGAAGAGGGTTACCTAAAATCCATAAAAGTCACCTGGGACGATTCCGAAACGGGCAATGGCCCCACTGGAACGGCAATCAAAACCAAAAAACCGTTTGTCATGCGGGACATCGCCGCTGATTCCAGGTTCGCACCTTGGAGAGAGGAAGCAATGAAGCGCGGCTATGCTTCGTCAACTGCGGTACCCCTCATTTACGGTGAGAGGATATTTGGAGTTTTGAATGTATATGCTACTAATCCGGATGGATTTGATGAAGAAGAAGTAGACCTTCTTTTAGAAGTCAGCCAGGATATTGCCTTTGCCATGTATAATATTGAGATAGAAGAAGAGATTGTGAGAACGAAAGAATTTCTACAGAACGTAATTGACAACACGTCGGATTTAATCTGCACCATAGACTTGGAGGGCAACTTTCTTTCCGTAAATAGAGCGCTAATCGAAAAAACGGGGTATGAAGAAAAGGAATTGATTGGAAAACCCCATATGATGCCGGCAGTTGAACCGGAATTATTCTCCAGTACTTTTAAGGAAGTATTGGAGAAGGGGAGTTTATCAAATATTGAGGTACCGATTAGAAAAAAGGATGGCACTACAGCAGATATACTATACTCGGCAACACTGTTGAATGACACAAATAACGAACCGGTTGCTGTCGCTGGATTTGGCAAGGATATTACCGAACGCAAGCGAATGGAAAATATTTTAAAAGAGAATGAACTGCGATTAAAAGCAGCAATTGAAGCAAGCGGAGCTGGAATTTATTCGCACTCCGTACCTATAGGACCTGAATTATACCATAGCGAGAGATGGGCAGAAATATTAGGATACAAACTTTCGGAACTGCCATCCTATAAGAAATTTTTAGACTGGTTGTTTAACAAGGTTCATCCGGATGATCTTTCCCTATTGAATAGAGAGTACTCTGATTTTATTGAAGGACGAAAACCAAAATACCATACGATAGTACGATTAAGACATAAATCTGGTAAATGGGTTTATGTTGAAGGTCTTTCAAATGCAATAGAGAGAGATAAGAGTGGAAAGGTAACTCGAATTATAGGTATCATGTTGGACATCACCGAGCGAAAACAAGCAGAAATAGCTTTAAAGGATAGTGAAGCCAGGCTTTCAACTCTACTAAGCAACCTGCCCGGCATGGCATATCAGTGTAAAAACGATAAACACTGGACCATGCTATTTGTTAATGACGCCTGTGAACAACTTACCGGTTACAAGCCTGATCAGCTTATATACAATAAAGACATTTCTTATAATGAACTGATCTACCCGGATGACCGGAAGTTCGTAAAGCGGCATGTTGAAGAGGCTTTAAATAAGGGGGCACATTTTGAATTGGAGTATCGTATTATTTCGGCGGACGGAAAAGAGAAGTGGGTATGGGAACGGGGAGTTCAAGCTGCCTCACATGATAATGGTCCTAAACTGTTGGAGGGAGTAATACATGATATCACCGGGCGCAAGCGAGCGGAGGAGGAACTTCAGCGCCGCGTTAAAGAATTGACGACTATTTACAATGCAGCCCGAAAATTGCAGCACCCCCACACTCCTGACACCCTTGCACAAGAATTGATCGCTATCATGGAGCAGAACCTATTTTATGAATATGGTGCTGTTCTGTCGATTGACGAATCATCTGGCACTTTGATTCCCTTCGCATTAAGTGATCAGGGGCGCGGATCCGAGTATATAGAAGAGGATAAAAACTACATATTAAGTCAACGCGTTACTGTAGGTCAGGGTATTACCGGTTGGGTGGCGGAAACCGGCCAAACCGTCCGCCTGGGTGATGTCCGCTCCGACTCGCGTTACTTTGCCCTGAGAAAGGGCATCCGTTCCGAATTGTGCGTACCGCTCCAGGCTGAGAATCGCATTATTGGCGTACTGAATGTAGAAACGACCAAACCCAAAGCATATACCGAATCTGATCAACGGGTGTTGGAAACGCTTGCTTCCCAAATAGCGTTGGCAATTCAGCAATCCTACCTACACGAACGAATCGAGCGTCACGCTGCCGAGTTGGAGCAGCGCGTGGAACAGCGCACAATGGAATTGCAGGCCGCCAACAAAGAACTGGAGACGTTTGCCTATTCGGTGTCTCACGATCTGCGGGCACCGCTGCGAGCAATTAACGGGTTTGCCCAAATTATTTCCCGACGGCACCGGGCCCGTTTGAACGCTGAAGGCCGGCATTACTTCGATAACATCTTGGAAGCCAGTACCCACATGGGGCAACTCATCGAAGATCTGTTGAAATATTCTAAATTGGGTCGAAAGGCGGTGGCCCTTGTGCCCACACCCTTGGCCGGCATATTAGAGCTGACTATGGATACGCTTTCCGAACGCATAGCGGAAACGGGCGCCCGGCTTGATTTAACGGCGGACCTTCCCGCTGTATTGGGTGACCGGACCCTCCTGCTTCAGATATTTACCAATCTGCTTGATAATGCGTTACTCTACCACAAACCTGAAAAATCACCGCAAATCAAAATCACCCCTAAGATCGAAGAGAATCAGGTCATCATCCGTTTCAGCGATAAAGGTCTCGGCATCGCTCCTGAATATCATGACAAGATATTCGAAATATTTCAGCGACTGCATGATCAAGCTGAATACCCCGGCACCGGAATCGGTCTGGCCATCGTAAAAAAGGCGGTGGAATTGCAAAGAGGTACTCTGTGGGTCGAATCCACACCCGGTAAAGGCAGCACATTTAATGTTAAATTAGACCTGGGAAACGATGCAAAGTAGAGCAAAGATACTGAATTTGATTGGTCTTGACCCTTCTGACCGGAGAGGTAAAGCCGGCGCCACGGGTTCGGTTTTGACCCGCCCGCCTGCCGTCAACCGGGGAAGTCGTTTAATACAGCGACTTACGAATTTATTTAAACTCACTGCATACTGGAGCTTAGGTTAAAATGAGACAAGCAAAAATTCTTCTGGTAGAGGATAACCCCATGGATGTCGAGTTAACCTTGGATGCTTTTGCACAGGCGCGCATGAAAAATACCGTTAAAGTGGTTACAAATGGGCAGGCTGCACTGGATTACCTCGCTGGTGTGGATCAATACGAGAACCGGTCAGACTATCCAATGCCTGATATTATTTTGCTGGATCTGAAAATGCCGGGCATCGATGGTCATGAAGTCTTGCGCCGGGTAAAATCCACGCCCGGGATAAAACGTATTCCCCTGATCATTCTTACCTCATCCAAAGAGGAGGGCGATTTGATCGCCAGTTATGATAATGGCGCCAATAGCTATCTGATTAAGCCGGTGTCATTCGATGGCTTTTTGGAGGTGGTGCAAAAAGTCACCGATTATTGGATCTCCCTGAATATCGGAGCGCCGGAAGGCTGAGCTTGCCGGCGGTTTCTAAAATGACATGCTACCAATTACATCGAGCCGAGCCATGAAAAAACCCATTACCATTTTATATGTCGATGACAATCGTCTGGACCGCGAACTGGTCCGCGATGCGCTGGAAAAAGAACCGGGCAACTTCAAGGTCGTCGAGGCGGCCTCCCGCGCCCAATTTAATAAATTGATAGCGAAGAACGACTATGACCTGGTTCTTAGTGATTTCAACATTCTCGGGTTTGATGGTCTGCAGGTGCTGGATATCATTCGGGCCCAGGCTCCGGCGGCACCGGTGATAATCGTGACCGGCACCGGTTCTGAAGAGGTGGCCGTGGAAGCCATGCAGCGCGGCGCGGCCGATTATGTTATCAAGACCCCCAGCCACATTCAGCATTTGCCCCACACTATTCAGGGGGTGCTGGGAAAAATGCACCTGGAGGTAAAGCGGCGCCAGACGGAGGAAGAGCTGCGTCGTTCCCGGGAAAACTTGAATAATCTATTCCAGTTCACGACGGACGCCATTTTTATTCAAAACCGCCGGCGGGAAATCCTGGATTGCAATACGGCGGCGGAGAAACTGTTCGGTTACTCCAAAGCGGAATTGGTGGCTGATTCAACCATTAAATTAGGAGATCAGGAAAAAACAGATGATGGTCAAAGAGTGGAATATTTCCAACGGGCGATTAAGGGGCAACCCCAGCGCTTTGATTGGTGGGGTAAGCGGAAGGATGGCGTCTCCTTCCCGGAGGAAATCACCCTTAACCGGACTATTTATAACGGCCAAGAAGTAGTTTTTATCACTATCCGGGACATCACGGAACGCCAGCAGGCGGAAGCGGCGCTTACTTCCCATTTTGAGCAGACGCAGAAGCTGCATGAATTTGTGGAAAAGCTAAATCGCGCAACTACCCCCAAAGCTGCATATTCAGCCGCCATCCGGAGTATGATGACGGTCCTTGAAGCGGATCGGGCTTCGATCCTGCTGGCTGATCCGGATGGCGTGGTCCGGTTTAAAGCCTGGAAAGGTTTATCCGTGGCTTACCGCAAAGCCGTGGAAGAGCACTTTCCCTGGGAGCTTTCCGATGTTAAGGCGCAACCGATTTTCATATCCGACATTACGGACGCCGGGCTGACCGAAAAGCTGGAGGTAACCATTCTGGAGGAGGGTATACACGCCTGTACATTCGTGCCCTTGATTGGCAAGGGCCGCTTGTTGGGAAAATTCATGACCGGTTATAACCAGGTTCATGTTTTCAAACCAGATGAGATGAATATTGCCCGGGTCCTTGCCGATAACCTAGCCACCGTTGTTGAGCGTTTCCAAAGCCTTGAGACCCTAAAAAAAAGCGAGGAACGTTTCCACAGTTTGGCCCAAACAGCTACCGATGCCATCATCACTATCAGCGCCAAAGGGATGATCCAGTTTTTCAACCAGGCCGCCGAACGGATATTTGGTTATCCGGTGGCCGAAATCATCGACCGCCAGGTAACTCTGCTCATTCCGGATGAATACAAAGCTAAGCATCAAGCGGGTATCCGGCGTTATCTTAAAACTGGGAAACCGGCGGCGCTGGGAAAAACCGTGGAACTAACCGGTAAGCGCCGGGACGGCCGCCGGTTTCCAATTGAACTGTCTCTCTCCGAAGTGCAGACCGGTAAAGAAAAAACATTCATTGCTATTATCCGCGATATTACCGCGCGCAAGCAGGTGGAGAAAGCGTTAGAGCTGACCCAGTTTTCCGTTGATAAAATGATGGACGCAGTTTACTGGATAGACCCGGATGCACGTTTCATCTCCGTAAACGATGCGGCCTGCAAAACCCTGGGCTATTCTCGTGCAGAGCTGCTGACCATGTCTGTGTACGATATCGATCCTGAATTCCCGCCAGCAGCCTGGCCGGCTCATTTGCAGGAATTGAGGCAAAAGAAATCTTTTGTTCTTGAATCGGTTCATCAGAAAAAGGACGGAAGCTTTTTCCCGGTTGAAATCGCCGCTAATTACATTCAGTTTGGAGACCAGGAGTATAACTGTGCCTTTGCACGCGACATCACCGAACGCAAGCAGGCGGAAGAAGCCCTGCAGGAAAGCGAAGTACGTTTCCGGAGTCTTTTTGAAAATTCTACGGTTGGTCTCTATCGCACTACGCCGGATGGAAGCATCCTGCTTGCGAATCCTATCTTGGTGCAAATGCTTGGATATTCATCTTTTGAAGAATTGCGTGCCCGGAATCTGGAACAGGAAGGCTTTGAACCCGGATACTCAAGAAATGATTTCAAAAAGCGTATTGAACAAGCAGGTCAGATCACGGGATTTGAAAGTGCCTGGAGAACACAGGCCGGGGCCGTGATTTATATACGTGAAAGCGCGAAGGCGATCCGGGATGCGGACGGCGCCGTCCAATATTACGAAGGGATGGTGGAAGACGTCACCGAGCGGGTGCAGGCGGAAGAAAGGCTGCAGATGGTCGCCCGGTTCAGCGCCCGCTCGACGGGTGAAGGTTTCTTCCCGGCACTGGTGCAGTCGATGGCCAAGGCTTTGAACGTGAAGATCGTTTTTGCAGCCGAGTTGGTCTCGACCGAACCCGCCAGAGCGCGCGCGCTGGCGATTTGGATCGGTGAAGGATTTGCTGAAAACTTTGACTGGCTCTTGGCGGGCAAACCGTGCGCGGAAGTCGTCCAGGGTAAAACCAAGTACTTTATCAAAGATCTGCAGGCGACCTTTCCGGATGACCACTGGCTGGCGGAAGTCGGGGCCGAGAGTTACCTGGGCGTTCCGATCACGGACAACGAAGGCCAGGTTATTGGCCATGTGGGGTTCATGGATGACAAGCCCCTCCAGGAGCCGCAGCAAATTGAGAATCTGGTGGGAATCTTTGCCGACCGCGCCGGGGCCGAGTTGGAGCGGGTGCGGGCGGAAGAAAGGCTGCAGATGGTTGCCCGATTCAGCGCCCGCGCGACGGGGAAGGATTTCTTCCCGGCGCTGGTGCAGTCGATGGCCAAGGCCTTGAACGTGAAGATCGTTTTTGCAGCCGAGTTGGTCTCGACCGAACCCGCCAGGGCGAGCATCCTGGCGATCTGGATCGGTGAAGGACTTGCTGAAAACTTCGAGTGGCTTTTGTCGGACACGCCGTGCGCGGAAGTTGTTCAGGGTAAGATCAAGTGTTTCCCTAAGAGCGTACAGGCCGCATTCCCGGATGACCACTGGCTGGTGGAAGTCGGGGCAGAGGGTTACCTGGGCCTTCCGATCACGGACAACGAAGGCCAGGTTATCGGTCATATCGGTGTCCTGGATGACAAGCCTCTCCAGGAGCCGCAGCAAATTGAGAATCTGATGGGAATCTTTGCCGACCGTGCCGGGGCTGAGTTGGAACGCAAACAAGCGGAAAAGAAATTACTCAAATTGTCCCAGAGTGTGGAGCAAAGCCCGGCCAGTGTCGTCATCACTGACCCTGACGGAGCAATCGAGTATGTCAACCCCAAGTTTGAGCAGATCACGGGTTACTCGTCGGACAAAATTAGGGGTCAAAATCCCCGGTTTCTTAAATCAGGAGTTCAATCAAAAGAATTTTACGAGGACCTTTGGCAGGTAATCACTTCCGGTAGGGAATGGCATGGGGAGTTTTGCAACAAGAAAAAAAATGGCGAATTGTTCTGGGAATCGGCCTCTATCTCCCCCCTTATCGACTCGGATGGGACCATTACGCATTTCGTTGGTGTGAAAGAAGACATCACCGAGAAAAAGCAACTGGAAGATCAACTGCGCCAGGCGCAAAAAATGGAAAGCGTAGGCCGGTTGGCGGGCGGTATCGCCCATGATTTCAACAACATGCTGAGTATCATTAACGGGTATTCAGAAATGTTATTGATGGAAATGTCACCGGAGACCGCGCCCCGGACACGGACAAAGATTACGAACATTTATGAAGCCGGTCAACAGGCGGCCACCCTGACCCGGCAACTGCTGGCCTACAGCCGCAAACAGCTGCTGGAAGTGAAAGTGGTGAATTTGAATACGGTGGTGCAGGGTACGGAAAAATTGCTGCGCCAGACCATTGGTGAAAACATTGAATTGATTTTCAAACCCGGGAAAAACCTGGCTTCCGTGAAGATTGATCCGGGTCAGATTGAACAGGTGATCATGAACCTGGCCATCAATGCCCGGGATGCCATGCCCCACGGTGGCAAACTCACCCTGGAAACGCACAATATCACCTTGGATGAAGCTTACGCCGCCGAGCAGCTGGAGGTCGAGGCCGGTGAGTATGTACAACTGATGCTCAGCGATACGGGGTCAGGCATGGACCGGGAAATCATGGACCAGATTTTCGAGCCCTTTTTTACCACCAAGGAATTCGGAGCGGGCACCGGTTTAGGGTTGTCCACCGTTTTCGGGATTATGAAGCAGAGCGGGGGTCATATCACGGTTTACAGTGAAAAGGGGGTGGGAACGACCTTTAAGCTGTATCTGCCCCGGGTGGCGGCAAAGCCGGAAACCAACCGGAAAGCCCCTGAACCGGCTTTAGTGACCGGAACCGAAACGATTCTGCTGGCGGAGGATGACGCGGGTGTCCGGGGGGTGGCTCAATCCAGCCTGGAGGCCGCCGGTTACCGGGTATTGGCGGCGGACAACGGGGCGACCGCGCTGGAAATTCTGAAAGCTGAAAAGCAACCGGTTGATCTGTTATTCACCGATTTGATGATGCCCGGTATGAGCGGCAAGGAATTAGCCGAAAAGGCGGCCGGTTTGGCTTCAGGCCTAAAAGTTTTGTTTATGTCCGGGTACACGGATGATATCATTGCGGATCAGGGCATTCTGGAAGCCGGCACGCATTTTATACAGAAACCCTTTTCACCGGTGGATCTAACCCGGAAGGTGCGTGAGATCTTGGACGAGTAGGTGTAAATTCGGTCCTGCCCGGCCCGGGAGGCGTTTGGTCCTGGTCCTGGCCCTAAAGCATTGATATTGGGCTGTTTTACACCGCATTTATTTTCCCGGTTGCAAAAGGAAAAGTTGTCTAAAAGCCTGGTGAGCAAGGAATTGCGAATTTTTATAAGGGGCGGTGCCTGTTTTTGGCCGAAAACGGGGGGCTTTCGGTTGGATTACCCGGTGGCATTATGGAAAGCAAGACCCTATTTTAGTGGCTGATGACGAAGGAGAGATCGCTTTGAGTTACCCTGAATTTGATGTTGACCGAATTGTTAATGAACTCGTGAATAACCGGGCAATTCAAGCCCGTCAGGCGCCGGTAAAAAACACGACCGGGGAGTTTTGGGCTTATAAATCCTGTGAAGAAAATCTTTGCCCGGAACGGGATTTTGAAACCGTTCGCCACATTGTAGGCAATGGCGCCGTGCGCGTGGGGGCTCATATCGGGGCCAAATGCCCGGAACCGGAACTGGCGCGCCTGATTGACCATACGCTTCTAAAACCCGATGCCACCGATGCTGAAATCAGGCAGTTGTGCGACGAAGCCCGGCGCTTTGAATTTGCCAGTGTGTGTGTGAATCCGGTGCATGTCCCGTTGTGTGCCAATGAATTACGCGGTTCCGGCGTACATACGTGCTCCGTTATCGGATTTCCATTGGGCGCCAATCCCAGCGAGGTCAAGGCAACCGAGGCCCGCTGGGCGGTGGAGCAGGGCGCCGAAGAGCTGGATATGGTGATCAACGTGGGTAAACTCAAGAGTGGTGAATACGATTTTGTCCGGGAGGACATTCGCAAGGTAAAAACAGCGGGCGAACCCAGGTTGTTGAAGGTGATTCTGGAAACAGCCCTGCTCACCGACGAAGAGAAAGTCAAAGCCTGTGTGTTATGTCAACAGGCCGGCGCTGATTTTGTAAAAACCTCCACCGGTTTTTCAAAAGGCGGCGCTACCCCGGAAGATGTGGCCTTGATGCGGCGTGTCGTCGGTCCGAATATGGGGGTGAAGGCCGCCGGCGGCGTACGCTCCTGCGAAGACGCTCTGACCATGTACAAGGCCGGCGCCAGCCGCATTGGCGCTTCAGCCAGTGTGAAAATAGTGAGTTTGTAGATAAACCCCCCTAGGAAAATTAACCCTCAATCGAATCCCGGGCTGATTTCAGACTCGGGATTTTTTTCTTAGGTAAAATAAGATTGGAAGAATTTTAACAATGACCATCCAGCGCGGACAGGAACTGGAGGTTGAGATCGAATCTCTGGCCTACGGCGGGAAGGGTGTGGCCCATGTTGATGGTCTGACGCTCTTCGTGGAACGATCGCTGCCGGGCCAGAAAGCGCGCATCCGGATTCGTAAAAAACGACAGCATTACGCGGAGGCTTATCCGCTGGAGATTCTCCGGCCGGCGCCGGGTCAGATTGAACCCAAGTGTCCCCATTTTGGGACCTGCGGCGGGTGTTTGCTTCAGAACCTGAGTTACGACGACCAGTTGACGATCAAAACGCAACAGGTCGGAGATTTGCTACAACGGGTTGGTGGCTTTAAGGCTATCAGGGTCAAGCCGGCCCTGGCAGCACCGGACATTTTCCACTATCGCAATAAAATGGAATTTTCATTTACGCCCCGGCCGTGGATGGAAAATCCGGATGCTCCCAGAGGTGATTTCGGCCTGGGCCTGCATGTCCCGGGGCGGTTTGACCGGGTGCTGCCCCTGGAAACATGTTACCTGCAGAAACC
>CAZIWX010000038.1:0-21886 GCA_964543125.1 uncultured Lentisphaeria bacterium
CCACCAGCTCTTCCTCCTGGGCGGAATCGCCATCGCCGTGGGCATTCTAACCTATTCAGCAAAGATCATGGAAACCGTGGGCGCCAAAATCGTGAAGTTGACGCCCCAGGCCGCACTGGTGGTCGTGCTGGCACATAGTATCGTTTTGTTCTTGTTTGCCAGCCAGGGACTGCACGACTGGATGTTGGCCCATGGCTTACCTGGGATTCCACTGGTCCCGATTTCCAGCTCCCAGTTAGTTATCGGGGCGGTTGTGGGAATCGGCGTGACTCACGGCGGCCGGAATATCCAATTCAAAACCCTGGCGAAAATTAGTTTAGGATGGCTGTACACACCAATTGCCGCTGCTCTGATCACTTTTGTGACCCTCTTTTTTATGCAGAATGTTTTTGATCAACCGGTTTATCGGGCGGTGTCCGATGAATTTTCACTCGAAGTACGTGATCAGCTATACAATGCGGGTGCTCAAATTCCATCGCCGTTGGAGCGTTCTCAATATGAAAAAACGGAAGCCTGTCAAGCGGCTCTGAGGCGGGAAACCGATCTTTCGATGGCTGATATTGCAGCTGCCAGGCAGTATGCCAAGCTAGAC
The DNA here is from genome assembly GCA_964543125.1 of uncultured Lentisphaeria bacterium. GTDB lineage: Bacteria > Fidelibacterota > UBA8477 > UBA8477 > UBA8477 > CAZIWX01. The sequence continues at coordinate 593 of CAZIWX010000038.1, forward strand.
CGGATCGTAATTCAGGCTTCAGACGCGACTGTCAAACAACTTAAGTCGCAGTTGTCGAGGGATGAACTTGAGGCGGTTCCGGGACTTTGGCCGCCACCCGGATTTAATGGAACAGGCCCGACGATCTGAAAGGGGCTTCGAAAGATGGACAAACCGGCTGATTTCAAGCGGGAAAAAGGTTATAATTAGGGTAACAGCACTGATTGATGTAGGGCAGTTCTAAATCGAGCGGAAAGTGGAGGCGCGAAATAGCGGCGCAAACTCAAAACAATCCAAGTAATGGTTACAGATCTCAAATAGCTGAGATTTCGCGGGTCTTTTTTGAAGTTACACCCTTTTCAGATGCGATCCATAAAGCCAATACGCTCTTAAAACAAAGCTGTAATTTTGATTCGGCTGAATTATTTATTCAATCAGCTTCGGGTCGTCATTTTTTATTACCTGACTGGTGGTTTGAAGAGCAAAAACCCGGTAATTTCCTGAACCGGATTCCGACTAAATTACTTTTACCGATACTAACGAATATTGCCCGAGGTACAGTCAATCTGATTACCGGTAAAAAGGAAGTCACGGCGCTCTGCCGGCTGTTAACCGAAGACCCGGTTCAAGCCAAGACCAAGAGTATCGTCCTGATTCGATATACCCCCAAGCAGCACCCGGATGGATTTTTTCTGTTTCAGTTCCAACGGGTGCTCACCAGGGCCGAGCAGATCCACTCGGATATTTTACTGCCGGTCTGTTCAATTTATCAGGCTGCAATCCGGCGGCTTTCCACGCTGGAAAGTGCTACATCCTTTGAAGAGCATTCCGCCATCAGTGCGATTGCCAAGCTTAAAGAAGAACAACTTGTTCACAAGGGCCAGGCTAAATACCTGAGAACTTTACAGCAGGTCAGCACCGGCTTACTCACCTCCACTGAACTCTTAACCGTTTATCGAACAGTCTATCGGGCCATTGCCGAAATAATCCATTTGATGGCTTTCTGGGTCACTGTGTGGGACAAGCAGAATGATGTTTTCCGCACGGTTTACTTGATGGAAAATGGCGCTGAAGTTGATGTTGCCCAAGCTGAGCCTTTGCATCGCAACCCCCGGAGTACCGGGCATGGCAAAGCTGCCGTAACCGGCGAACCGGTGTTAATTCGGGATTTTGCCCAATACATGCAAGGTGTTAAATCCTCCATTAATTTGGGCTCTCCAAAGATGGCGGGGGCGACCTTTTACGTGCCGCTGAAAAAGCAGAGTGAGATTTTCGGTGTAGCCGTGTTTCAACACAAGCAGAAAGATTCCTTTTCACCGCGGGAAACGGAAATGCTGGTGGGTATCTGTACTCAACTCTCAGCCGCCATGACTAATCTTGATCTGCGGGAAAAACTGGCTTCCAACGAACAGCGGTACCGGTATTTGATTTCCCACATGAATGATGGTTTCATGGTAGTCAATAACGACAATATCATTGAGATGACCAATGACCGCATGGCGCACCAAATTGGTTTATCCAAAGCCGAAGACTTGATGGGCCAGTCCGTTTTTTCCTTTGTTGATAAAACAAATATGGAAATTGTTAAAAAAGCCACGGAACGTCGGCAACAGGGGCTCTCTGAAACTTACGAATTTACCATGCGCCATGTTAGTGGCCGTCCCGTTGTAGTCAGTGCCAGTGTGTCGCCTCTCTTTGATGATGATCAGAAGGTGGTTGGGTCCTACGGCCTTTTCCGTGATATCACGAAGCAGCGAATGGATGAGCAGCAGCGTCAGATATTTTACGAGATATCCCGGGCAGCTAATTTTACTGACTCAATTCAGGATCTCTATCAGGAAATTTACCGTATCATCAATCACCTGATGGATGCTAAGAATTTTATACTTGCCCTCCATAATACTGAAAAGCATACGATTAGGTATTCTTTTTTTCGAGATGAAAAGGATACCCAACCAGAGGGCGAATTTCCGGTGCGGGGTATGATCGGCTATGTCATTAAGAATAACCGCCCAATGTTAGTGAACCGGCGGGGTGTGTTGGCGATTTATCGGGCCGAGGGGATTGAACAAATAGGTACTCTCCCACAATATTGGATCGGCATCCCCATGAATATCGAGGATAAAGTCATCGGCGTGCTGGTGGTTCAGACCTACGATAAACAGGTCGTATTTACTGATCGGCACCGGGATGTCCTGGCGATGATTGCGGGTGAAATTGCCCGGGTGATCGAACGGCACCGGGCTCGCCGGACGATTGAAACCTCCCAGGCGCGATATCAGCAGATAATCGATAATGCCTTTGATCCAATCGTAACGGTTGGTGACGATAACATTATCACGATTTGGAACCAAGCTGCCGAACGCCTGTTTGGATTTACTGTCAGCGAATTACGAGGTAAGACGCTGAAGGTAATTTTTAGCAAGAAAAGCCTGGAAGGGTTGATGGCTATTCAGGAAAAGATTCGGACTGGGGCGGACGAGAAATTGGGTGAGGTGTTAGAATTGGTAGCCCGGGACAAAAAGGGCAACACCCTTGAAATTGCGCTGTCAGTTTCCCTGCTAGTCACCGATCAAAATAGTCAGACAACCTTCGTCATGCGCGATATTACGGCTGCTAAAAAGGCTGAACGGGAGTTAATGGAAGCACATTCCATGAAGGAAATGATGCTGGATATCATCAGTCACGATCTGAAAAATCCGGCGGCTACGATTAGCGGGATGGCGGAATTATTGATCCATGATATGCCCCGGGAAGAACCGCTACAGGTGATTCGCCTGGCCAGCGACAATCTGCTGGAAGTCATTGGTAGTGCCAGCTCGTTGGCGCAGCTCATGACCGAAGGCCAAATTGATACTGAACTCTTGGATATAGCTGAACTTATTCAAAGCGTGGTTGCCAGCTTCGCAATTCCGTTACGCGCAGCCGGTATGAAACTCGATCTGAGACTAAAGCGTCCGTTAATGGTGATTGGAAATCCGATCCTCTCGGAAGTATTTAACAATTATATCAGTAATGCGATCAAATATGCCGCACGAGGTGGAAAAATCGTCGTGGAAGCTATTCGGAGGGGGAAACGATTGGTAACCATTGATGTCCGGGATTTTGGCAAGACAATCCCTGAAGCTGAGCGCGAACGGGTGTTTTATCGCCATATTCAGTTGGCAAAAGGGAAAAAACACGGACGTGGACTGGGCTTGGCGATTGTCAAGCGTATTGCTGAAGCCCACCAAGCAGAGGTTGGTGTCAAACCTAACCACCCCAATGGAAATATTTTTTACATCACCTTGCCATTGGCACAGGGCGGCAAATTGGCCCAAACAGAATAATTTTTTTAAAACATGAGTCCGCTCCGAGGTCGCAAGAAATACACGGCTTAGCGCGTTAGAAAAATTTCGACCTCACCGGTTTCCTCCCTTATAGAAGAGAGGTAAAAGGAATTTAAATAAACCAAGGAATTCGACTGCCGGACCGGCTCTGTTCATCCCCTTGGGAGGAAGACGCGGGAGGGCTCGGCAAAAGGGTCGCCAGCTAATTTTCGGAGCGACCTCAAACATTAATATTCCCGATTACTCCATGAAAAAATTGCTTACGAGGTCCATCCGGAACGTTATCATATCGCCCTGAATAATAGAAATGACAACCTGATATTATGAACGAAATCGATTTACACCGTCGTTCCAAACTATCCCGGAGGCTGCTTATGTCACTATTCATTGTGATTGCGCTGAGCCTTTATGCAGTGCTTAATCTTTACCTGCTATGGCACATCCGCAATATTTTGCTGACATTCCACCTCCCCGGTTTGCCCATCGCCTGGATTATCATTGCGTGGATGCTGGCTTATCCCGCCGGTCGAATAATCGAAGCCTATTTCAGATCTACTTTTTCATCCGCCCTGATCTATGCCGGAGCTTATTTCCTGGGCTTTTTGGTGTTGTCCCTAGCGGGATTATTAGCGGGTGATATCGTTCGGCTGGTAAGTTTGATTCTACCGGATAACTGGTTGCATACCCAATCAGCCTACAAAGTGTTAGAACAATATTGGCGGGTGGGGGTTCTGAGTTTTGCAGTGCTTGGTATGATCATTGGCCATTTTAACGCCCGGACCTTACGCGTGCGCAAGTTGGACATTGAAATAAATAAACAGGTGCCTACTCGAGCTAAACTCAGGATTGTTATGGCATCTGACATCCATTTGGGAATGATCATCAATACCCGGCGATTAGCTCAAATCGTGGCGACGATCAACCGTCAGAAGCCGGATGTAGTCCTATTGGTAGGTGATGTGGTGGACGAAGACGTGGACAATTTAATGGAACCCGGCATGGCTCCCGAAATCGCAAAAATTAAGGCTCCGTTGGGTGTTTATGCCGTGACGGGTAATCATGAGTTTATCAGTGGCAACCCGCAATTGGTGGAAAAATATCTGGGCGAAGCCGGTGTAACAATGTTGGAGGATGATCTGGCGCTGATCGAAGACGCATTTTACATTGTCGGCCGAACCGATCGGTCCGCGCATCTATTCACCGGCGTTTCGCGTTTACCGTTGAATCAGTTGCTTGAACCCCTGGATCACAGCAAACCGATTATTCTGATGGATCACCAACCATTTGGTCTGGAAGAGGCCGAGAATTCGAATGTCGATCTGCAAGTCTCGGGTCATACTCACCATGGGCAGATCTGGCCGTTGAATTATATCACCCAAAAGCTTTACGAACAAAGTTGGGGGTATTTACGCAAAGGCAATACCCAGTATTATGTCTCCTGCGGCGTAGGCACCTGGGGCCCACCCATCCGGCTGGGAAGTGTGCCCGAGGTGGTTCGGTTAGATCTCGAGTTTAAGACTAATTGACCCAAAATATTACCGGATCAATTTTTTAACCTGCCTAAAACGGCTGGATTGAGTGAATAACCCTTTGGGCCATTTTCGATCATCCAATTGGCGATTTATTCGATCCAGACGCAGCATATTCTGACTTTTGGTATAGTGCTCATTGTTGGACAAATCCGGACCCTGATTCAGGCGGTGCAGAAAATTCAGCATGGCATGGGGATCATATCCGGCTCGCGCTGCATAGAGCAATCCGATCCGGTCCGCTTCCTCTTCATAGCCCTTTAAGCGGCCACCAAAGATCGTGTCATAACTTTCCAAAGCCATATTGTCCAGTTCATCGGAAACCTCAGCTAGGGAAGGATCTGACGGTGCATCCAGGTTCATAAAGGCCTGGTCCGCGGTAATCATTTCCTTGCGCTCTTCCATCTCCTTCATCCCGTGTTTGCGCGCCACATGGGTAATTTCGTGGCCCAGGAAACAAGCTAATTCAGCTTCGGAGGTCATGTGCTCCAGCGCGCCTTTAGTGATGAAAATAATTCCACCGGGGCAAGCGTAAGCGTTCACCGACGGTAAATCGAGAATAAAGAATTTGAAACCGACATCATAGGCATCGCTGGCGGCAACCACCAGTTGCCCGACCTCATTTACATAGTCCTGAACCGGTTTGTTGCGGTATAAGCCCTGAGATGCGATTTTAGCGGCGATGCCCTGGCCCATACCTTCTTCTGAAAAAGTGAACTCCGGCGCCTTTTTTCTCCTGGGCCGTTTTACTTTGCGCTGAATTTTACGGAGATTCACGTCGGCGTAGGTCGCTTTACGAAAAGCAAAATAATCGCGAGCATTTAGGTGATAGCTGTAAAGTTGGGTGAGAAAAGCCGGATCTCCTTTCAGGCGTCTGGCAAATTTTTCGGCAAATCCTTTCACGGCAGCCGAAACACCTGATTGCGCAATCTCCGGAGATGCCGGTTGCTGCGCCAGCCCGGCAAAAATATCCTGCTTCGCAGCTTTGCCTTCCAGGATGCGCTGCGACACGAACCCGGTGAGATCATGAAGTTGTACTTTTAGCCAGCCGTCCGCGGTTTTTTCCAAGATCTCAACCGTCGTTCCTTGGGGCAGCTCGGCCACCACCGGGAAAAATGCTCCCGGACCTTCCCGCAGTACAGCCCGTTTACGTTTTATCGTGTGGGATTGACTTGCAAATACGAATGCAATGAACATTATCAACAAACAAATTCGTTTTAACATTGCCCATGTTCTCCTCGTTTTGGTCCCTTGGTAAATGCCGTGCCAGTGTAACCGTAAGCGTGTTCCTGGCCGGGTTATATAGACGTGTTATCCAGCACGGAAACCGCATTATTTTGAAGTCAGGTCCCAGGCGCCATCCCAATCCTTACCCGGCGGATTCGTTTCCCAAAAGGGGATTCGTTCTTTCAGATAAACCTCGCTGGGTGTTGTTGGCCGACCTTCAAAATGCTGCTCCAAAGCTTCCGTCCGGGTAAATAGCTGCCGGGCCCGGGTCCAATTCTGCTGACGAACGGCCTCCATTGCCCAAGACCAGATTTTTAATAATTGCTTATCTTCAATGGATAGTTTTTCAGTGTATCCCAGAATTTCAAAGGTGGTAAGAGCTTCTTTTTTGCCAACCACCCGGGTGGTGCCTAATTCACGCAAGGTGAATTCCGATCCCAATAATTTAGCAGTATGGTGACTAATTTGAGTATAGACGCCATAGGCTTTCCCGGAAGATTCCAACCGGGCCGCGGTATTGACGGTATCGCCCATCATGGTGTAATTCATGCGTAATTTGCTGCCCATATTACCCGTCACTAACTCGCCGGAACTAATGCCAATTCGTACTCGCATCCGATGAACGGCTTTTGGCCACCGATCACCCTGAGACCTCCAGTACTCGCGCAATTCCGCCAGACGATCTTGCATTTTAAGCGCCGTACGGACGGCCCGGGCGGCATGATCTTCCAGTTTAACCGGAGCGCCAAAAATCGCGATGATGGCATCACCCTCGTACTTATCCAATGTACCGCGTTCCGCCAATAAGATGTCCGTCATTTCAGACAGATATTCATTTAACAGGGTGACCAGATCCTGGGCTGACATGAGCTCCGAAATTGATGAAAACCGCTGGATGTCGGTAAAAAATGGTGTCCCCTGCATTGTCGCTCCCCCTAAATGAGGTTCCGTATGATTCTTGTACAGCATGTCAATAAGTTCAGGGGCGATGTAGGTTCCGAAAGCTTTCCTTAGAAAAAGTTTATCTTTCTGTTCATTGAAAAATATAAAGCTATAGGCAAATAAAAATCCTGTCAGGGGCATGGTAATATTGACTTCAATCCGCTCCGCCCACCACAAATAAATAACCAGACTAAAAATGTATACCAGAACGATGAGCAATCCCGGGTAACTGAATCGGGCTGGGAGCTGTGAAAAAATCCCAAATGCCAGTAAAGTTACCAGAATCGTATTGATCAGATTGAGATAATCGGGAACTACGCTGACAAAATCACCCTGGCGTAAATTACTCAAAATAGTAGCCCAGATTTCCATGCCGGGAAAATCCCCCAAAGCAGCAAAAGGTGTCGGCTTCAAATCTTTAAGCCCGGAAGCTTCAGCCCCAACAAGGATTGTTTTGTCTTTGAAGAAATTATCAGGCAGGGATGGTTTCCCACCGTATTCGTGCGCCGAAGCGCTCTGGATAACCGAGCTGAAGGTAACATATTTAAAAACGCCGCCCGACCCACCGGGACCGTACCAGTTGACCAAATAACGGCCTTTTTCGTCTATGGGGATAGAACGTACGCCAACCTGGAGGGTCCGGCCGGAGGCTTTTACCACCATACCTGGTTGTTGCGTCAGCCAGCTGCTGAAAGCCAGGATCGGGTAACAATTCTTACCTAAGCGATAAGCCAGGGGAACCCGGCGAAATACACCATCCGGATCAGTGAGAATATTTGTAATCCCCAAGGCGCGAATTTGGTGCCGCAAGGTATCGATGGGCGCCTTAATTCCCCGAAATCTGGGGAAATCAGGTAAGGGTCCCGCCTTGATTTTCATGGCAAAGCGTTCAATATCGCGGGGAACGACCTGGAACCGGGATTCGCGCAGGTTAGATTTTACTGTTGCGGTATCCAGCGTTAGTTCAGCACCCAGAATAACCTTCCCGTTCTCATTAATGGCTTGAGCGAAAGCACCATCGGTCTCTTCGGCGTCGGTAGCAGCGTAGTCGCCGTCCGGCTGGTAAAACAGCATATCAAACATGATCGGCCCGGCGCCCATAGCTTTGAAGTATTTTGTAATGTGTGCGTAAAAAGAGCGTGGCCACGGGTAGGAAACGCCATTAGCTGCAAAATAATCCAAACTGTGATTGTCAATGGCCACCAGAACAATCGATGTATCCGCCCGATCGGTAATGGGGAATTGGGTGAAACGCAAGTCCAGCGTTTTGGCTTCAATCGTCTGAATGAATTGAAGCTGATTGACCCAAAAGGCCAGGAACCCGGCCAATACCGCAAACAACAATCCCATATACCAGGATTTATAGGCGGTGGCCAGCCGGCGGCCGAACAGTTCCCGCCGTTTGAGCTTTTCGCCTGGTTTCCCATCCCGGATTAATGGCATTTGGGAATCATTCCCTGGGTTGATTGTTGGTTGGAGGTGAAAAATAGAGTCCGGGTGTGAATCATACAAGGGCAGACCCAAGGGTAACAATGGCAACCGAACATTTGGAGATATAAAGATAACGCTAATAATATTATATGCTTAGTATTATTATTGCAACGGACTGCTAAAAATACGGGGTTAACGTTCCGGCTTTGGTTTTTGATTTTCGCCCCCGGGCGGCTTCCTGGAGGTCTCCCTGGGAAAGCTTTTGACAGCGGAAAAAAAGGGGAGAAAGGTTAAAGTGTTCATCCGAATATCTCCCTGGCCCGGGGGCTTCGCTAGGGATCACGAAAGAAACGGATAATGTTTGGATGCAGGAGTCTCCGGGTGTAAGTTTTCGACTGTATGGTCGAAAACAAACCTCTTGGTCGAAGCGAGATTGCCGATCGCCAGGCCGAAGAAAAAGCTCTACGCCAACAGACGATTCTCAAAGCAGCCCTCAAAGTCTTTGCTGATAAGGGATATGCCGAAACCAGCATGGCGGATATCGGTCGCGCAGCTCGCCTTGGAAAGGCGACACTTTACTACTATTTCCCCACTAAAGATGCACTATATCAGGCAATCTATGTGCGCGGTATGGATGCCTATTACTCCAACATGATGCCGGCCTTGGAAACCGAACAACCAACCCGGATCTTCAAAACCATGCTCACTTTTTACGTGGCCTATATGACACAACATCGGGATTTTTTGAAAATTTTCTATCCCCTGGGCCGCAGCGCACCCCTGCAGATTGTCCGCTCCCTTGAAGTCCAGACGCTTCATAAACAACACCGTGACCGGCTGGACCAAATTCTACGGGATAAACTGCAGATGATTCATCCGGAAAAACAAGAATTGGTTGTACAGATACTGTGGACCTTTATCATGGGGCTGAGCAGCAAACTTTTGCGCCAGACTCCAGTGTCCCTGCTTCTGAATGAGATTGAAACGATTAACAGCTTTATGCTCCAATTTGTACAGGCGTAAATACTCATGCAGCGTTTTATTGATTTTGTTTTACACTTTCCTAAAAGTTTCATCTTGGCGATAGCCATTATTACGGTCGGACTGGGTTATGCCAACCGTTATACCAGGATGGAACCGGATGTCACCCAGGCTCTGCCTCGGAAAATTCCCGCCAAACGCCTTTACGACAAAATGGGCAAGATTTTTCCCAGTAAGGAATTCGTATTTGTGGGTTTATCCGGCCCGAACCTCTTCACACCCCGCCATCTCCGGACCATCTGGAATCTAACCCAAAAACTCGAGACCGATGGAGCGGTGTATTCTGTGATTTCACCTACCAATATTGCGGCTATTGTAGGAACTGAGGAGGGTATGGATGTCCACGATATCCTGAAGGCGCCACCGAAAACAGATAGCGATATAGCCCGATTCAAACATGATCTGTTAAACAGCGACCTGGCTTTGGGAAACCTGCTGGCCAAGGATGAAAAAGCTTTCGGAATCATGGTATTTCTTAAAAATACCGCCCGTGTGAAATCTTATGTTAAAGCACTGATTCCTGAAATGGAGCAATTCGACCGGCAGACCGATCTGGATTTGCTGCTGACCGGGAAACCCATCCTGAATTATTATGTCAGCCTGGGAATGCAGCGGGATATGGCAGTATTCTTCATGTCGGGTATCGGTATCATCTTTATTCTGCTAGCCTTCATTTTCCGTAACTTACGCGGCATTTTACTGCCTCTCTCGGTGGTGATTTTTTCGGTCATTTGGACCATGGGATTGATGGCGATTCTGGGACGCCCCATGAGTCACGCCACGGAGATCATGCCGATTCTTATCATGGCCATCGCCGTGGCGGATAGTATCCATATTCTATCACATTTCTACCACCACGCCAGTGAAAGTACCGCTCCCGAATCCAGAGCGGTTACCCGCAACACCATGACTGAAATGCTCTCGCCGGTAGTCATGACATCACTTACGACCATGGCCGGTTTTATGGCGCTGGGCACCGTGGGCGCCGAGTCCATCTCCGAATTGGGATATTTTACCGCCTTTGGCGTTTTGTCCGCCTTGATTATCAGCATTACCTGGATTCCGGCCTTCCTAACGGTGCTTAAAATTCCGAAACGGTATCGCAAGCATGAACAACGTCAGACCACCGCCGAGTGGGTGGAAAAGTGGGGTTCGTTTCTCGTGCGGCGGCAAAAGTTACTCATGCCTTTTATTGTGCTTGTGACAATTTTTTCCGTTTGGGGAATTTCCCGGCTACAGCATAGTTTTTCCGCCATCGAAAATTTCCCCCAGGATCATCCGGTACGCGTTGCCAACGATCTGGTGAATCAGCATTTTGCGGGAACGACGGCGTTCGATATCATAATCGAGGGAAATGCACCCGGCGCCATTAAAGATCCCACGCTTTTGGCGCAAATGGACGAGTTGAAACAATTGGCGCTGAAAATGAATCATGTGGGTAGTGTTCAATCCCTGGCGGATTTCATCAAGCGCATCAACAAAGTACTGCATGCCGACGACCCCCGCTTTTACCGGGTTCCACCGGTGAAAGCTAAAGTTGCCGGGACCGACTGGATTGAAAAAAACGGCGAATGGGTGGAAGTTCCCAAGGCCTACATCGTTTCGGGCGAGGAGTTGGTAGCCCAATATCTCCAACTATTCGAAATGTCGGGCAAGCCCCAGGATATGGCGAATATGGTGGATTATAAATACCGTAACGCCAAAATAAGCATCATGATCAACACCGACGACCAGGCGGCACTACGGACCATCGACCGGGAATTAACCCGTTACATTGATGATCATATCAATCACAATCCCGGTACTACGGCTGCGATCACGGGCATGGCGAAACTTTTTCTCGTGGTGGATGATCTGATCGTGAGGGGGCAGATCTGGAGTATTCTGACTTCACTGGGTTTGATTTGGGTTCTTACCTGGATCATGTTCAAGTCCCCGGTTATCGGCCTACTCAACACGATCCCGCTGTTTTTTGCCTTGTTTCTTAATTTCGGTTTCATGGGTTTTTCGAGAATCAATTTGAATCTGGAAACGATGACTACTTCCAGCATCGCCATTGGCGTGGGCGTGGATTATGCCATTCATTTCGTTCACCGCTACCGCTTGAAATTGCACGAGGGACTTGACTATGAAGCAGCGGTTCCGGCAACCATGCGGGAAGCCGGCCTGGCGATATTTTTCAATTCGATTACGGTGGCGGCTGGTTTTTCAATTATCGCCATGTCGCAATTCGTCGCCATCCGTGAAATGGGCATGTTGATTACACTGACAATGCTCACAGCGGCATTTGGTGCTTTGACCATATTGCCGGGTATTTTTCTCACTTTCAAGCCCAAATCATTAGCGCGATAGGGAGGATTTCCATGCGACGCACGATCATTTTTATTCAAATTGTTCTATTTCTCACCGGGTTTGTAATAGCCCAGAATTCCGGTTATAATATTATGCAAAAAGTGTTGAATAAATCCAGCCTCAACACCATGCAGGCAGATTTGAAACTCACCTTGCGGACCCATACCGGCGACACCCGTGAACGGGAAATCAAGTTCTATTCCAAGACCGATCCCAAGACCGATCTGACCAAAATGTTGATGAAGTTTGTCTATCCCAAAGATGTTACCGGTACGGGTTTCCTGAGTATTGAGCACGCTGGGCGGCCCGACGATCGTTTCCTATACACGCCGGCTTTGCGCCAGGTTAAAAAGATAGCCAGCAGCGGCAGCGGCGGCAATTTCATGTCCAGTGATTTCACTTACTATGATATTGGTACGCCGGAATTGGATGACTGGAATTATAAATTGCTTCGGACAGAAACACTGAATGGCCGGCTGGCCGATGTAATTGAAGCGCTACCCAAGACTCCCCGTGTAAAAGAGGACACGGGTTATGGTAAGATTATCCGGTGGGTGGCGCAGGATAACCTGAGCATCTACCACTCCGAGTACTACGACCCGTCCGGTGAATTGAAGAAAAAATTAGACATTGAAAAATTTGAAATGATCAAAAATGTGCCATTTGCAACGGATATGGTGATGCACGATGTGATTATTGACCACACCAGCCGCATGACATTTGATGGTCTGGAGATTGATGTGCCGCTTCGGGATGACTTTTTTACACCCCGGGTTTTGCAGCGGGGGAGATAAACGTGCGTAAGCTGTTTCTGTTCGGGATAGGCTGGGGACTTTTGGTTTCAAGCCTCTCCGCGGAGCTGAATCTCCAAGGATTTCTCAAAACCTACGGGGGGATTAATACGCACTACGCGGACCGCTGGGATCGGCTTTACAGCCATTTGCAACTACAGTTTTCGGGCCGCACCGGCCAGCGTATTGGCTATCGGGGCGATCTGGTTATGCGATACAACTATCTTGCGGATCGTAAAGCGGATACAACGAGAACGGTTGGTCTGGAAATCTATCCGGCGGAACTGTACGTTGATTACTATGGCCATTGGCTGGATGTGCGGGTTGGTCAGCAGTACTTGTTCTGGGGCCGGGCGGACTGGGTGAATCCCACTGATGTTTTTATCCCCTGGGATTATACCAACATGTCCTCGGACATCGAGGATTACCGGATTCCCATTCCGGCGGTTAAAATGTCAATTTATCCCGCGGTGGGCCATTTAGAACTAATTTACGCCCCCCGTATGATTCCGGATAAAATTCCTAACCCGCTCTCGCCGACGGTAGGGGACAGTGCTCTGGACCAGGCCCAATTTGGATTACGTTATGCCAACGACCTGAGTGCCGTGGCCTGGTCGGTGTGCGCGTATCACGGCTGGCGGAAATTTCCGGAAGTCGAAGCCGTTATTAAGCCACCGGGTCCCGCCGTGGTGTATGCATACAACCGATTGGATCTGCTGGGTGGTGATTTTATTTACGCGGGCCATAAATGGGCGCTGAAGGGTGAAGGCGCCGTGAATTTTTCGGCCGATCCTAAAGGCCTTGATTCATTCATCGCCAATGACAATTTTTACGGCGTCCTCGGGGCCGACTGGCTTCCCGGCGAAGATTTTTCTCTCAATCTGCAAGGCATCGTTAGATACTATTTCAACTTCGATCCCCAAATTGAAAAACAGGTCGTGGTTAGCCAAAATCAGTTATCGTTCCAGCCGCTCACGAACGCCACGATCTATTCGTTGTCCAGTGTCATTCACTATAAAATTTCAAATTTTATTGATTTTCGGAACATCACGGTGATAAATCTGGATCACAATGACTGGTTCTGGTTACCCGTAATCTCCTGGGAAATGGCTGACGCCACCCATCTTACCCTGGGCGGTATTTTCTTTAGCGGACCAGCCGGGTCGGATTTTGGGAACAGTGCCGATTCAGATCAGCTTTTTCTTCAACTGAAGACTTCGTTTTGAACACCAGCTTACAATTTCCCGGGGCTAAAGTTATCTCCCGGCAATTTTTCCTTCAGAGGTACCCCCGAAAGCAGAAGTAAACTTCGTCTGAAACCTCGACGAGCAAAGGATTGCGAGCTTTTACAAATGACGGAGCCTGTTTTTAGCCAAAAACGGGAGTACTTCTGATTTTCTTTTGCTTGCCTATTTTTTACGACCCCGCTACATTGACAAGTTGTAGCTGGGGCAGCAGCCGGGCTGGGGGGCGGTGACAATGGCAAACTTTCCGGATGGGTTGAATTAAATGACTCGTATACTCGAAATTTGGGAAGATCTGAAAGAACGCCGATTCTTTCCCATTCTGGCTGCTTACTTTGGTGGCGGCTGGGTTTTTCTGGAATTCTTCGGATTTGTGGTTGATACGCTGCATTTATCGCCAACCTGGAAATTAACCACGCTTACTTTATTAGCCGCATTCGTACCCACCGCCGGCATTATTGCGTTTTTTCACGGAAGTCCAGGCAAAGACCCGGTTACCCGCATGGAAAAAATCCTGATTTCCGTTAATGTTGGTGTTGTCATTCTGATACTGACATTCTTCCCTCCTTCAACATTTTTGTCTACCGGCAACACCAGCGCCGCCGTTATGAAGGTTCAGTATCAAGACGTCGGTGGAGCTGTTACTGAACGCACGCTGGTTCGCCCCCAATTCCAAACATCCATCATGCTGTATTTATTCCAAAATCAAACCGGCGATCCACGGAATAATTGGCTGGAATTTTGGTTTGTGGATGGTCTCCTGGAGGACTTAACCCAGAATAATTATCTCACCTTCAGCAATCAATATGTCAACCGGCCGGCCATCCACGCCCTGGAGCTGGAACAGCCCAGCCGGGTGCCCCTCTCGATCCAGCTAAAATGGGCGCAGGACGCGGGCGCCAAATATCTGATCAACGGTGATTTCCTCCGGGACGGCGACCTGTGGCGCGTCCACCTGCAGGTTTTCGAGGTGAAGCAGGGCTTGGCCGTTTTGAGCGAAAAATTCAAGGGTACGAATCCGATTGACCTGATTGATCAGATGTCGCCATCCATCGAGCGCGTGGTAAAGCTGTCTGATAAACAGATTAACGCCTTTCCCAATTTGAAGGTACGTGAATTGACCAGTTACAACGTGGAGGCGATTAAAGCTTACAGCCGCTATTGGCAAACCGTTACCCGGGATGATGATCCGGAGGCGGCACTGAAGTATATCAAAGCCGCCGTGGCCGCCGATCCCACCTTTGCTTTAGCCCATTTTCTGGCCTGGCAGCTCTGTTTCATGCTGAATCGGCCCGACTATATTGAGCATCTTGAAGCTGCCATGCGTTATAAGGACCGTCTGAGTGACAATAACCGGCAATATGTGGAATACAATTATTTTCAGGTGCAGGGAAATACGGAAGCAGCGGAACATACGCTGAACCGGTGGATTGCTCTGGCGCCCAATAATCCGCAACCCTATCTCCTGCGCGCCCGTCAACTGGATCGGCGGGGACAGCGCGGGGAGGCGTTAGCCAGCCTGGTGCGGATCCATCGCATGAGCCCGGGAAACGAGGAGGCGTTGGCAGCGCTGAGCGGTGTTTGTCTACAATTAGGCCGCACCCGTGAGGCGTTGGGATATGCCAGTCAATTCATCAATGACCATCCCGGATTGGATCGGGGCTATTTGTTGAAAGGCAATGTAATGCGGGCGACCGGAGATTATGCCGCGGCTCTGCACTCGTACGAGCAGGCTTACGCCAACGATCCGCGTCAAATTGTTAACTGGATTGCCGTAATTTGGGAAAAAGCACGGCAGGGCAATATTCCGGGGCTTGCGCCCCAAATCGAAGCGATGCTCAAGCAGCGCCCGGCGCCGCGTGATCAGGTTCAGCTCTACCGGCTACTGTACAACCTTGAAAAAGACCAGGGACACTTCATTGCGGCCTTCCGGGTTTACCGTAAAATGATGGAAGTGGGGAAAGGCGTCATGTTGCCTATAAGTTATTATGCCAACTGGGTGCCACTGGTCCAGGATTTGGCTCGGATGAACCTGGATAAGGAAGCCGGTTTTATTATTCAAATCCTGGAACAAAACTTGAGGATACTGGGCGGTGAGATCACTTCGATGGCCAAATTTTCCTATTACCTGGAAAAGAATGATCCGGACAGTCTGGAAACCTACCGGCGAAGGCTTTCCAGCGGGACCGGTTTTCGGAATTACATGAACCAATACTCCGTGGCAGAGGATCTTTTCGCGCAGGCGCGCATCAGTTTCCTACGCCATGATTATGGAAACGCGAAAATATTTTTAAATCGACTGCGTCAAATATCGGCCTATAACTATTTGGTGGGGGAAGCAAAAATGCGAATTGCCATGCAGCAATATGATTTGGCGCAGAATGCATTGGAAACACACTTGGTTATGCATCCCCGGGACATGCGGGCCTATTACACTTTGGCGGAAATGTATATGGCCCGTGGCATGCTCCAACAGGCGCAGCAGGCGGTGGCGGTTTTAAACCAGCTCATGCAAACGGCCGATCCGATCCTGCCCCTGGTTGCCGCGACCCGGGTTCTTCAGACCCGTTTGGGTTTGGAGCCGGCTTCTTAATATTCAACTGAAAATTTAGTGAGCTGATTTAGACCGGCTCAGCAACCCGAACCTGGTTTCGTCCCGATTCTTTTGCCACATACATGGCTTGGTCCGCCAGGCGAAGGATCGTTTTGCCGTCCGTGCCATGGGTGGGGAATTCGGCCAACCCGGCACTGAAGGTGATTTTGACCTCAATATTCTGCGTGGGATTTGAATATAACGGTGCCTTTCGCAGGCGCTGGAGTAAGCGCTCCAGCGTATTTATAGCACCCTGGCGTTCAGCCCGAATGAAAAGGACCACAAATTCCTCACCCCCATAACGTACGACATAATCCGATGCGCGAACCTGGTCCACGATAGCCTTGGCAAAGTTTTCAATGATTATATCACCCACCAGATGGCCATAGGTGTCGTTCACTTTTTTAAAGTGATCAATGTCCAAAATGCCCACCACCAAGTTTTCTTTGTGTCGTTGATGAAAGCTGAGCTGGCGGGGCATCTCCAGCTCCAGGAAACGCCGGTTATACAAATTGCTTAAGGGATCGCGATAGATGTCTTTCCGGATATTATCCTGGCGCCGCAAAATGCCGGTTACTTTAGCCAGGAGTTCCGGTATATGGAGGGGCTTTATCAAAAAATCGTCCGCACCACCCAGGTACGCTTTGATCTTGCGCTCATGATCATCGTGAGCGGAAATAAAGATAAAAGGCACCTGATGCATTCGGGGATTTTCTTTAACCTGCTCCAGGATTTCCATCCCCGGAATCGGCATCACCAGATCGCAGATGACCAGATCAGGCCGGAAGTCGACAATCCCCGGTTCTATGGCCTTCAGCGAAGAAATGTCTTCAACAAGATGTCCGGCTTTCTTCAGGTGATAACTGAGTAGTTCAATAAAATGCTCGTCATCATCAATAATTACAATGCGGTGTGGCCTACTCTTTGCCATTCAAACGCCCCCGTTAAAGCCGGGACTCAATGTCATTCCCGGCGATATGGTTGGTGCGGATTTAAAATGTCAAGTCGGTTAAAAAGTCAATCAAAAGTGGAAGTCGATCCAGTAAAATACTCTCATCGCCGGCTATTGCAGCCGCCTCAATATCACGTCCCAGATCAGAAATCCGTTGGAAACCGTAACTTGTACCATTACCCTTCAAATTGTGGCCGAAGGACTGCACCAAATCAAGATTTTTGTTTTTTACGGCAAGAAGTATCTCAGGTGCTTTTTTCCGCAAGTCATCCACATACGCCTGGCGTATGGGACGAAAATCAGGATCTGTTAAGTAACTTTCCACCACGACGAAATTTACGTCGGAATATGAGTGAAGGGAATGATTTCTTAACTCCGTGATAAAATTGATGTAATGCCGAGCACCCTCTCAAAGCTAAAAATTCTGATACTCACAAGTGATTCACGTGTAAAGGGAGTCATTGAAGCAGCCCCGGAGGTCTTGCCGGATGCAGTAATTTCAACGGAAAACCGATTCAATGAGATAGCATCGACGATAGCCGCGGCCGCGCCGGATTTGATATTATTCGACCTAACCGTACAGGGTAAATCCACCCTTTCCTTGGTGAAACAATATTGTTTTAGAGATCACCTGCCACAAATCATTTGTCTCGCTGACCCGCCACTGGCGCCAACTGCGTTGGATACCATGCGCAAGGGCGCTTTCAGTTATCTGATCAAACCATTTTCACTAGAACAACTCCGGTCCCAAGTGAAGCCCGCCCGGGACTACGTGGAATCCCTGAAATTGTCCGAACCGGACCCATCGCTGGACTCACTTAGAGACAGCCCGGAATATCTCAAGGGCAATTCTCCGAAAATGCGCCAGGTCATGTCCATTGTCCGTGAATTATCCGGTACGGAATATTCGGTCCTACTGGAGGGTGAGAGTGGTTCGGGCAAAGAACTTATTGCCCAAATGCTTCATCAAAAAAGTCAGCGTGCCGGTAAGCCGTTTGTGGCGGTCAATTGCGCGGCCTTACCCGATACATTGGTGGAAAGTGAACTTTTCGGGTATGAGCGAGGAGCCTTTACCGGCGCGAACCGGCGGCATCTTGGAAAATTTGAGCAAGCGCATCAGGGGACACTTTTTCTGGATGAAATTGGCGACATGGGGTTTACCGCTCAATCCCGATTATTACGAGCCTTGCAGGAGCAAGAAATTTATCGCCTTGGTGGAAATGAGGTAATCCAGGTGAATGTGCGAGTTATCGCTGCCACCAACCAGAATCTGTCGGCGGCAATCAAGGCCGGCCGGTTTCGTGAAGATCTGTATTATCGTTTATCGGTATTTCCCCTTAAAATTCCGCCACTTCGCCAACGTCAGGAAGATATTGTCCCGCTCTTAATGGCTTTTTTGCGGCGATTTCATCAACCGGGTCAATCCACCGTAAAAACCATCGCCCCCCGGGCAAAACGAGTCTTGGAAGCTTATTATTGGCCCGGAAACGTGAGAGAACTTCAAAACGTCGCGCGGCGGATTTTAATTAATCTGGAAGGCTCGCTCATTGACCTGGCAGCGCTACCACCCGAAATCCGGGAAAACGAGACCCAGGTTGCACTTAACGGTGTGGGGAATGTTCAAGAGCCGATTACTTTAGCTGAAATGGAAAAAGCCGCCATCATCCGGGCTTTGAGATATTCCGGCAACAATTTTTCCCAAACAGCCGTGCTTTTGGGTATTGGCCGTAGTACGCTTTACCGGAAATTGGAACATTATAATATTCAGACACCAAAACCGTCAAGAAATGGAATTACGGTTTTTAAAAAACGCTTTTAATGTGTTACTTTAGACACTTGGGAGAACTTGCGTATACAATGCTTGAGTTAGGGACGGCAGGGAATGAATTATTATGAATTGATCGGGCTACAGAAAGAGCCTTTCTCCATGACTCCGGATCCGGATTTTTATTTCGATGCCAAGCACCATGCGAACTGCATCGATCGGTTGGAAATTTCCCTGCGCTTGGGGCGTGGGCTGAATATTGTCCTGGGAGGAATCGGTCTGGGAAAGACGACCTTATCGAGGTACCTGCTGAATCGATTTTCGGAATACGGCCGGGATTTCAAGTTTTTTCTCATTATCGATCCCAGCTTCGAATCCAATCTGGAATTTATCCAATACATGGCACGCCTGTTTGGAATTCGTATTCACCAGGATTCGGTTATGGCCTACATGAATGTCATCGAGCATTTTCTGATTGACATGTCCTATGAAGCCCATAAACAGATTGTATTGATGATTGACGAGGGTCAAAAAATGGGACCTTCGCATTTGGAATTGATCAGATCATTGTTGAATTTTGAGACTAATCAGCAAAAACTGATTCAGGTTGTCATTTTGGCGCAGCCGGAGTTCAGAGATACGCTGAATGAGATGCCCAATCTTAAGGATCGAATTGCCATGTCGTATACATTGCAGCCTTTGGATGGGGGTGAATCGAAACAATTTATTGATTACCGGTTGCGGGTTGCCGGTCATCCGGCGCCACATGAATTGTTCACGGATGATGCGAAAGAAATGGTTTATAATGAAACCGGCGGTTATCCAAGACGCATGGTCGTGCTTTGCCATAATCTGTTATTGGAAATGATCATTTCCCGGGAGGAATCCATCACCGCTTCAATGGTAAATCGATATTTAACGAACAAGCAATTTACCCAGATATGATCAACGGTTTTGAATGGTAAAAAAGCGCGATAATAATAAACTGGCGACGACTCGATTACTTGATTTGCTTCGATCTCAACAAGTTGGATCACCCGAAGAAAGTGAGACCCAGCCCAAGCCGAAAGGCGCCAAGACCGAAACCGGCGATAAACCGGAAAAGGGTAAGGTAGCGGCATCTTCGAATGCAACTGATACTTTGGTAAAAGATCGCCCCGGTGGGCGGTTGAAAAATTTATTAAATGCTTATGACCGGCGCGCGGCAGCTGATACCCAGGATAAGCCCAAGGCGGCAATTCCCGAGCAGGAAAAAACAACCACGGCTAAACCGGAAACAGAAACAAGGCCTGCCCCGGATACCCGGAAAGAGACGGGTGCCACGGCCGGGAAAATACCCGCTGCTAAAAATTTATCCGATTTAGTCAACGAAGCACGGACAGCTTCCCCGGCAGAACCCATCGAAAAGGAAAAAGCTTCGGAAGGGAAAACCGGTGAGCCAACGGTCCAATCTCTAATGGATGACCTCAGAGCCAGCCGGGAACAGGGCCGGCAGGTTGAAGAACAGGCTACAGTAGCAGAAGGGAAAAAAACAGCAGCGGAAGACAAAGGAAAGGTGGCGCCCGTTGCACCGGGCTTAGCGCCCATCGCGGTTCAAACTACAGCTGGAAGCTCGCGGCCACCAACCAGGGAAAATATGCCCGATGAGGCAAAATCGGCCGAGACATTTGATGTTGCCCGAGAAGTTGAAGCGAGCGAACCCGGCCCGGAACCGGTGGCGGAGACCGAGCCAAAACCTGAGCTTGAACCTAAGCCACAACCAAAATTACAGCCGGAGCTTCCCGGTCAGAAACCAGAAATAATCTCCAAGGCGGAGGATATCAAACCTGCCGCACCAGAAAAATCAGATCTCGCACCCCCCCCGGAAAATGAAGCGGCCGCGGAGACCACTGCCGAACCCAAAGTAACCGATGAAGTCGAACCGCCACCCCCGGAATCCAGCCCTTCAGCCGATTCGACCCGGGCAAAACTTTTAAGTCTGCTGAGCGCTGCAAAGGATGAAAAGTCCGGTTCGGACACCGGAGACCAAACTCCGGTTACTGAAACGATTGTGGGGGATGAGCTCCTGGGGACTGAACCCATCGGTGCTCCACCCAAACCAGGAGCCGGCGCCAACGGC
>CAZIWX010000039.1:0-21516 GCA_964543125.1 uncultured Lentisphaeria bacterium
CCAGCGTCCCACAATCGCTTCCGGGATATAATCATTGCCTTCAATGAGGCCGAAAGGAAGATCGGTGACATCGTTCTCCGAACCGATGGTAAAAGACGGCAAGGCGGCCCAGCCGGTAACATCCCCGATGAGTAAAATATATTCCAGATTATGAGTCTGATAGAATTGAGCAATCCAGGCTTTGATCTCCGTTGCGCTGGCGCCGGTTTCACTTGTACCGGCAATAGTTACCCGGAAGCCCTGACTTTCCTTGAACCGTTTAAAAAAAGGTAAGTACGGTGACGCCACCACTTCATCCTTGCCGATGATGAGGTAATCACCTCGCTGAAACGACTGATAATGATACGCCGCGGCGGCATTGGGCCGGATTTGGATCACCTTCCGCAGCGCCAGGGGTCCCACGCCGGATTTTGCCCAACCGGGTTGAAGCATGATTAAGAGAATCGTTAGCGTAAAGAATATCCGTTGGAACTTCATTATCACCTTTCGGGCTTTAGCTTTAAGAGTTTTTGAGTGGCGCGCCAGGAGTCTGACTGAAACTGAACCAAATAAATGCCGGAAGCCACCGATTCACCGGCCGGATTATGGCCGTTCCAGCGCCAGGTATTCACGCCACCACCCGCTGCAATGGTAGCGCGATAGACCTCTTGCCCCAGAAGATTATACACCCGGATACGAACCAGTTCCGCACGGGGCAACTGAAAATGAATAGTGGTGAACTGCTGCATCGGATTGGGTTCCACCGCCAGAATTTTTGCCGCGGCGGTGGCAATTACCGGCTGTTTCGTCCCTCGGTCCTGTTCCGCAACGCTCACGAATTGGGTCGGGCATCCCACCACTTCAATATCATCAATACGCCACCCCCGAAAATCCACATTCGCATCGCTTTTCAGGCTTAAGCGGACACGGGCTGAATCAGCCGGATCAATCGCCGAGTTAAAAAACATTTCCGAGAAAGGTTCCCAGTGTTGGTTCGCCCAGACCTGGTGGAGCAGGACAGCGCCCGTGGTCGAAACCACGTCCAGCTCCAGCGTATCCAGATCCCACTCCATCTCAAACCCGTGGAATAACCGAACGCCGATTCGCTGCATACCCGCGACGGAAAATGGCTGGGAGTTTATGGATTCGCCGGCGTTATCGACATAAAAAATTCCCGGCTGACTTTGGAGCCAGCCATTGGTCACAAGCCAATTTCCGGTTCCTTCCCACTGACTCAGATCGGCGAATCCGTCCTGAAATAAATCGATCTCGGGTTGCAGACTCACACTCAAATGAGTATTGCCGTTATGCAAATCCAGGTGGTGGGTTTCGGGGAAATAGCCCGTGGCGCTAATGGTGATATATGAAGCTGGTGATTGGCGCAGCAGGGTCTGATCTCCGTTAGCCAAAGTAAGTGTGTCGCTACCTCCCGCATCCTTGAAAATCACCTGAAAATCGATATCCGCGCCATCTACCGTACCCAAATGTAATTGAATCTGATATTCCGGAAATGGTGTCAGGTCAAAATTCAGGTCCGTGGGATAACTGGCACTGGCGCCGACACCCTCGACGGTGTCCGGGACAAACCCTGGCAGGCTGATGGCGATTTTATAAGTTCCGGGCTGCAAAACGCGCCGATAGCGCCCAAACTGATCGGTCAACCGCGGAGCGAACATGGGACCTTCCTGAGGTACGTACACATGGTCAACAT
Source organism: uncultured Lentisphaeria bacterium (assembly GCA_964543125.1). Classification (GTDB taxonomy): domain Bacteria; phylum Fidelibacterota; class UBA8477; order UBA8477; family UBA8477; genus CAZIWX01. The sequence continues at coordinate 1,691 of CAZIWX010000039.1, forward strand.
TCCAGCGCCAGATATTCACCCGGGCACCCTCAAGCGGTGATCCGGTCATGGCATTTCGGACGATTCCCCGGAGCTGCGACTTGCTTTCCGGTGGATAGCCCAGCGCCCGGTCCAGCAGATAAAAACAACCTCTCAGATTCCGTTCAACGGTATCATGAATCAACGGTTGATTCGGTTGCAGGTTATGGGTACCCACTTCGATCAGATAGGACAAACTCCCGGTTTGGGAATAAAACCAATCATGAGCGTTGCCCCGGATTGTTTTGCCCGGTGTAACGCTATAGTGACTATCACCAGCCTCATTTATGATCCGGCCGGCCAATTCCTGCCCGATTTCAGCTACCAACGGATAACCTGGCGGATTTTTTGTCTCAAACCATTCCCAGGGATAATATATGATCTCCGGAACACCCGTACGGGCAGAGTGATAGGCTACGGAAAAAGTAAAAAATTGGCTTATTGCCAGCTCCCGAATCGCCCGGGTTTCGGATTCGGACCAGGGTGCCGATCCCCGATAATAATCATAATCGCCAAAGCCCAGAGTATCCCCATGAATCCAGTTAAACCCGTAATTGCGATTGAGATCCACACCATCAAAATCATATCCGATACCCGGCATGAAATCAAAGATACCGTTGCCGTTGTTGTCCGTGCGGTTCTTCCGGTAGGTCACATCCTGAATCCAGTCACCGTTATCATTGTAGCCATGAACCACCTGCAATCCTTCCGGGTTGTAAGTAGGCACGATCCAGATTTCCATATTCAGTACGAGATTACGAATGTGGGAATTACCGGACTGAAAGCCATGGATCAGAGTATCAATCAATCCCAGAGTAATTTCCACCCCCAGGATTTCCTCGGCGTGACATTGCCCCAGGAAGAGTACCGCCGGTTCATCTTCATCCATCGTTGGATTATCTGAAATCTTAACGGCTTTAAGGGGCAGATTATACGTGTTCGACTGACCAATCTGAACCACACCGAGAATCGATTGGAGCGCGGGCACCTGGGCCAGAGAGTCCAGATAGGCGTTGATTTCCATGTAAGTATGGTAAGCCGGATCCAGGGTTTGGGCAGGCAACAATTGTACGCCGAGGAAAAGGAGAATGGGTAGGTAGATCTGTCGCCGCACAAACGTGTTCCTTGTAGGCTGAATTACCAGTTGCGCATCGACGGGGAACATAACCTGACCACCCGGGGTGGCACCAATTTAAAAATTGATAAAGATTTATAACAGTGAGCCTTAACTCGCTGGAAACAACAACCGGGCGACAGCTTAAACACCCGGAATTCCACCGGCGTTCAAAGCGTCAAAATTACTTCAGGTAGGTGATCTTCTGCTTGAACGTCTCATTGCCTGCGCTCACTTTTACAAAATAAATTCCGCTTCTCAGATTACGCCCCAGGTTATCCTGGCCGTTCCAATGGAAGCTCGTTCGGGACCGCATAGACTGAGTTCGTTTATAAACCTGCCGTCCTAAAAGATCATAGACTTTCAGGGTTGCATTGCCGCTATAGGGTTGGGTGAAGGTAATTGTCACCGCTCCATTAAAGGGATTCGGGTAAGCCGGTTGGAGTGCAAATGATCCGGGGTGAACCTCATTTTTCACACCTAGGCCGTGGTTACTATACGTCTGAGCATAGATGTTGAACAATTCCGTTTTACCGGAAGCCCGTTTGTCTTCCCAAACGAGAGCATACTTCATGGAATCCGGGGAATTATCAGCATAAGGCACGATTTGTATCGCCGTTTGTTGGGCCATGGCATCACACAACACCGTGCCGTTGGGGACGACATATTCAGCCTGACCCTGATTATCATAAAAATAGAGGTCCTGGGTAATCCCATTGCGATAATCTTCCCAGGCAATAAGGAATCGATCACTCGTGACGGCCCGGATGTAAGGTATAATTTCATTGGTATTCAGAGCGGTAATCTGGATCGGATCGGTTCCGGCCGAGACATTTTTTGCCCAGATATCATACTGGAGACTATCGCGGAAATCCTGCCAGGCGGCCCAGACGGAGCCGCTACCATCATCCGCGATACTCAAACTGAGACCAATCTGATCGTTGGGGGCCGCGGTGATAATGATATCATCCGACAGATTACCCTCCGTGTCTCCATAACGCATGTATAAATCCACATTCATATTGCGGGGATCTTCCCAGGCGATATAATACCGGTCCAGGACGTGATCATACACCAATTCAACATTTTCCTGGTTCCGGGGTGCATCTACCACGGTTTGGCGCCAGGCAACAGTTCCTGCGGACGTCACCTTGGTTGCATACAAATTCAAATCTTCAAAAGAGGGTCCAGCCTCCCATACTATCACCAGCCCTGAATCCGCCAGGGCGGTGGCCGCCCGGGGGTAGTTATCACCGGGTTCATCCGGTGCAATTTCGATCCCGCCCGGTTGCCATAAAGCAGCTCCATTGGGATCGAATTTTTGGACAAACACATTATAGGTATAATTAGTGAGCACAATTTCCGACCAGATATAATACAGATTACCATCGTTCCCAGTCACCAACAGGGGATTTTTTTGCTCCAGGTAGCGTTGATCATATACCGGAAACCCGGTGTCACCCCAGGTGGGTTGCAGGGAACTATTTACATGCTGGGCAAACAGAAAATTATTCCCTTCAATATTGGACTGAAATCCAAGGTAAGCACCACCGGCGCCATCGGGGGCGATCCGGGGATCGTTTTGCTCATTATTTTCGCTGAGCCCTTCTCCGTTGAGAGCATACTGAATACCGGCCGTTTCATCCATCACCTGCGCCATGGCGGTGGAACCCAGACTGCCCCGGCGGTGATCTTCCCACATGACCAGGAACTGGTGATTGCCCCAGGGCAGCACCTTGGCTTCACTGGCATCACCGTCAATACCATAGAAAAACTGCATTCCATCGGCATCCCATTCGGTAGCGCCGGTGGCGGAAATATGCTGCCCCTTGATGCCGATACTACCGGTTTCCTGACCACCCCAAACAACAAAGGCGCCGTTCTCACCGTCCGCACGCACCAATGGAGATAATTGATACGTCTGGCCGTTGGTTACCGGCGTTCCGCTTTCTGGAAATTCCATACTGCCATCACTATGCACGTGTTGTAGATAAATGTCGGATTTTGGAAACCCGCCCGCCCGTTCATCTTGCCACACCACAAACACGCCATCTGAATCGTCGTTGGTGAGTCGTGGATAAATCTGTTGTAAGCTTTCTTCCGCCACCGGGATGCCGTTAGCCTGCCAACGCGGATTGCCATTAAAATCAAGGCTTTGGATAAACACATCCGCATTCTGAAATTCGTTTCGGTAATCTTCCCAGATGTAGTAAGCAATGCCGCTCCTGTCGGTTTTAAGCCGCACATTCTCCTGTTTAGCCGTGGAATTGGTTACCGGAATACCATCGGGAGTCCAGACCGGATCACCATTTTCATTCAGCAATTGTGTGTAAATATCACCTTGCTCATTGGAACGGCCATCGGTCCAGGCTAGAATCACGCGATTACCGTCAGCCGGTACTACTTTGGGCGCTTTCTCATCCCCAAAAGCCACGCAGACGGGTTTGCCGGTGGCGCCCCAGATCCGGGCGAAGGTTGTATCCAGGCGCTGCGTATAAAGATTGGCGTTGTCGGGTGAGCGCGTATCGCGCCAAACCACGACGGCCTCGCCACCACTGGTTTCAATGCTGTTGTTGGTTTGAGCACCAGCCGCGGCAATCACCGGAAAGCCAGCCTTATTCACATCGTCTTTCGGTCCGGCCAGGTTCATAACGGTACCAAAAATGTCCGTTTCCTGGGATAGGTGTGTATCATACCAGATGACATACGCATAGCCGTCCGCCCCACGCGCCATATTGGGCAATTGTTGCGTCCCTGAATTGACCGCAACCGGAACACCGCCCGCCGCCCAGGTCACCGCGCCGGCCGCATCCACATGCTGGACATAAATATCACCGCCTTCATCATCCCGGTAATCCGTCCAGGCCACAAAAGCGCCGCCATAACCGTCCGTCACCAGCACCGGGTCTTCCTGGCGGCCCATGGCATCCGATAGCTTCACGCCGGTGGCGCCCCACAGGGTTTCACCGCTGGTATTCACTTTTTGAGCGTACACATCCCGGTCCCCGGTGCGGGTATCCGACCAGGCAAAAATCATAGTGCCGTCGGCATTGGCATCACCGGTGCGTTGCCACTCAATATGGACCCCTTGCCGCACGGGAACGCCATTTTGCGGCCATATAAAACTTTCATCCGCGGCAAACAGTGGTAAAGTCAGCAGAAAACCATACAGCACTTTTTTCATATTAAGGCCTCTATTTCTCCTCTTTAGTATTTGAATCTCACTCGTCCCCGGGACGGTTTATTTCAATCATACGCCATTGTTTTTTTAAGCATCACTGAACATAAGGTCAAACTACCCGGTTGGGACAATTTAAGATTTCATAAAGATTAATATTCAGGGTGGATCTTTATCAATTGACTATCTGGAAACGGCCGATCCGGGTTAAATGACCGCTCACGGAGTTAGAATGAATTCGATGAGGGCCACGGCATCCTGGATATTGAGTTGCCCATCAGCCACAATATCACCCGCGGTTAATTGGCCGGGTGACGCTGCGCGCAGTTGAAGCAGAATGTCAACGAGTGTATTAAAATCCAAAATATTCACCTGATAATCCAGATTCACATCACCCGCCGGATGGTCACCCAGAATAACCTGCAAATTCACCATGATATCGGCTACGGGTACATTCTCAGCGTTGCTCACAATCTGTAGCGGCAGGGAATACACTCCGGGAGCAAAGGCCCGCGTAGATACATGTACCGTAAAATAGCCCACACTGTTCGGATCAATGGTGCCAAACCAATGGCTGGCCGAGAACCAACTGTGGGGTCGTAAAAATTGTACGCTGGAACCGGTATTCAAATCAGACAGACTGTTATTCAGCACCGTCAAGCCTATATTCCGATCGGCATTCTGAATGCCCACGGTGGCACTGGTGCGCGGTCCACTCATATTACCATATTGGATGGTAATGGTACCATCGATTTCCAGAATTACCTGAAATGTATACCGGTTGCTGGTGCCCCAGCGGGGCATATTGATAAAACTGACGACACTGGTATCGATTCCGTTATTCCAGGCGTAAATCTGTCCGGGGGTGGAACCGCCGCCGTTCAAATCGTCCCACCAGGCGGCGATACAGGCGGCGGGCGCTTCCAGGCTGGGGAGGGGCGTGTTGAAATACGGAACAGCCTGAGAAGTAAAAGAAAGCGTGCCATTGGAGTTGACCCACAAGTGGGTATAGCTGCCTTCGTAAAAAGGAAAATCGAATCCCACCTGGATGGGACCAAAGGCGTAATCATCCGGATCGGGCGGATTGCTGAGTGCGTTGTCCGGCGTCTCAATGAAAACCCAATGATACGGCGGTGTATGCGGCTCATTTTCATCCCGCCAGGTATAGCCAAACGCATCGGTGGTATCCCATTGCACTGACCGGCCGGCAACGACCGGACCATCCGCCCCTTTGGTGTGGGGGATATTACCCATAACGGCTGACCAATCCGGTTGTGCCCGGGATGGATTGTCCACAACCGGATGGATGGCATACACCAACGGTGAGGCGCCCACATTGGCAAGTGCAATGGAGTCGCCGGCAGAGCCCCAGGGATTCAATTGAAAATCAAGTTCGGTGTGATCCAGGGTGAGCGCCGCCGCCGGCAACCGATGCCCCTTGGCCGTGGTGAACCGGAGAGCCCGGCCGGCATTAAGGGGCGCTACGGACGGATCATATTGATTCACATAAGAAACCTCAATTCCGGTGGTTGCATCGGGCGCTTCAATGCCGATGGTTGCGAAATTTTCGTATGAATCAGAATTACTGAATCGAAAATACTGAAATTCGATTTCGGTATCGCCGGTGGGCGTCGCCGCCGGATTGTTGTTAAGAATGACCTGAAAGGTTTCCGGCTGCCCTGAAAAAGCGTTGCTGACATCCTTCCATTCCAGGATATAGCGCGACGAATCCGGCGCCAGATAATCGGAAACCCGGCCGGGATAGGTATATAGATCATCCCAGAAAGGAGCTAACATGGCGTCGGGACCGATGGGTGACGGAATTGTGCGATTACGGAAACTGACCTCGGGTGAACTTCCCAGGGCGATCCAACCATTGCTGCAAACCGTGGCCGTGGTATAGACCCGCCCATAATATTTTACGGGAAAGGGCAACGGTATATGAACCGTGGCGTCTTCGTTTTGGGCCGTATCGTTGATGGGTAGGGTATGACCGGGACCACCACTGGGTCGATCGATTTCATACCAATTGTAAACCGGTGTTTTAGAATAAGCTAAATCCTGATTATCAAATACGCGGTATCCATAGCCATCGGCAATGGATGGATCGTAAAGTCCGGGTGTACCCAGCGGCAGGATCCGCCACAGTGTATCGCTGCGGGAATTCGTGTTTAGCACCAGACCGAGGTGCACGCGATCCCCCGGGAATAACGAGTCCGCCAGGATCAAGCTGACTGCTTCGGGTGAGAAATAGGTCCCACCAACGGGTATCGTTTCCCAGGCCGTAGTCAAATTCGTTCCCTGAACCTCATCCGGTAACAATAGTGTCGCCGTTCCCGCCGAACCGGGGAGGGAACCCTGATTAAAGATTCGAAGATGGGTCGTAAGTGTTTCACCCGGACGAGCATTTCCGGTTTCGGCGATTATTGGCGCCCAAATCAGATGAGCGGCATGTAAAATGACCGGGAATTCCTGCGTCCAGTGTTCCAAACCCGAATCGATGGTCAATTCGATAAGTGCGCGCGCCGAATCGGGTGCGGCGGCATTCACTCGAATGGAGAAGGCGTTTTCAATCGTTTCGCTTTCGCCACTGCCTAACTGGTCGATTAAAACTTGCCCCTGGAGCACCGTCAGCCAGGGACTATCCGACTCGATACTAATTTCTACGTCGGACAGATCGGCATCCCCACCGGTCACTTCCAGGGCGGGGTAAACCGTCGCACCCGCTGTTAGCCACCCACTGGCCGACCACTGAATCCAGGTCAGGTCCGGGGCGTGTTCTTGGCTACTCACCGGGATTTCCCGCAGCTCCGGTAACAAATTTTTTCCGGTAACCGTGAGCTTAAGATCGCCGCCGGCAAGCGTGACCGGCAGGACTACCCTTCCGTTGGGACCGGTTTCCAAACCAACGGCATTGGAGTCATTCCGCAAATACACAAAAGCACCGGACAGGGGTTGATCATCGGCGCCATTGACTTGTACCATAATATATCGATCCCCCCCTTCCAGGCTATCCGGCGCCATGACCTGAATCGCTTGAGGCGTGTCAGTCCAGAAATTCAAGCCGGGATCGCCTAACAGGTTGTAAATATGGAAATAGAATTCCGGCGACTGGTCGTAAGGATGGGTATTGGTTTGATGATAATTGCGCCATAACTCCAGTTTTCCGCGCCAGAGCGCTTCACCCAACTCCTCGACTCCCTCATCAAAAATGGCGTGATAAATGCCGATGTCGATAGCATTGTTGTACATAACATGGGTGTACAACTCGGAGGGGCCGAAAAATGCCACCGCGCCCTTGGGCGCCGAGGTCGTACCGGCCCGAATCCATTTTTCACCGAAGCAGGGGTCCTGAGAGGCTTCAAAATTGCCGCCGCCGCAGACCACGCTGGTTACAACAGGGAGTTTCCAACCGTTATTCAACTGGTCAATGTGCTGCGATTCCATAAAAGGTCCTGACCACCCGGAATAATGCCCCAGTCCCCGGTAATTAACGAATCCTACGCCATTAGTGATGGGATTCAGCACATAATTCAGGGTCATCTGAGCGGGATAGAAGGCCGTATCCACCTGAGTATAGCCGTTGTCCAGCATTTTACGCCGGACCCAATTTTTTGTCTGGGCGGTGGAAACCGCTTCCACCGTAGTAGCAACCATAAGGGCTCGTTTGAACCAATCACTATCTCCCATCCAGGGTTGGCTTTCATAATGTACGATCTTGGAAATAACCACCAGCAGTTCGTAAGCGGTATCCACCGACAATCGGCCTACCTGGACTTCCGGAAAATCATCGTCACCGGTCAGCAGGGAATAGGGAAAATCGGTTACGCGGCTAACGCCCTCAGGGCTGGAAATGTGATAAGCCGGCAATCCCTGATCCGTATCTCCGATAAGCAGAACATAACGTGGTGGATCGGGCCAGTTTAAATAGGCATTACGAATAAACTCATGAATATCATCAGCCGTGGCGAGACCGGCCGCGGCCATGTTCACTACCGTCACCGGGTGGCCCTTACGTTGCTTCCAGGCCACCAGATTTTGCAGATAGGGGGCAAACAGCGGCGGCGTAATGATAAGATAGCCGCCCAACTGTTGATACACACCGTCAGGTGTGGGAATAGCGTGGACTTTGGGTACCGGTGGTAAACCGGTTCCATTGGTGCGTGTCAAAATGCCGGTCTGAATTGGCGTGGTGGATCGGATTTGAACCCGCCGGCGTAGCGTCAGGGTCCCGCCGGCATTCAGGGCCAAAGGATATACCGTAACCGGCGCCACCGTTTGACCCTCAATTTGAATGGGGGCGCCGGCGGCTATTATTAGCGAATCGGAGTCGAACACCGTGAGGGCATTCAGGAATTGAACCGGCGCCTTGGGATCACCATCCCGGCGGAGCCGGGGTGTCCGGGCAACGGGTAACTGTCCCAGATTCTGCTGTTCCAGAATCAACCCGGTGAAATGAGGGCGGGAATAGCCTGGTTGAACGGGTATCAAGATCGTGTAGCCGGGCAAAGCCGGTTCCCCGGACTCGTTTTTAAATCCGTATCCCCGGAGCAAAAAATCTTCCGGATCTGACAGAAGATTTTTCCAGAACCCCGGATTCGAGGGAAATTCAACGCTAAAAGTGTTGGGATCGGATTGGCTGGCCGAAATAATATTGGGGCGCTTGAGGGCCGGGCTATTTTCCCCTGCAAAGGCACTCAGGACGCTTAGTTCGATGACAACGCTGCTAATCCACCGTTTCGTGTTCATTCGCTGTTTTAATTGTGTTCAATGCGGAAAATTTTAACGCCTTCCCGGCCGGCGGCATAAAGGGTATTACCACTAATAAAAACATCATAAACATAGGTCAGGGGCAGCTTGTAATCGATTTTGGCCGTGCCGCCGGCTGTATCCAGTTTAGCGACGAACAGTCCATTGCCGGCACAGCTTAAGAAGGCATAATTGCCCCACAAATCGATATGCTTTACCCAGCCGTTCAGCACCAATTCACTCGTGTGGGTCAGGGTTGAATCATCGATTTTAAGCATGGTCATCCCGGCCCAATTATCGGCCACCAGCAGAAAATCCCGGTAGAAGGTCACATCCAGGGCCTCGCCGGGCGTATCCGCTGAGAGAACCGGCGCCGATCCGGCTTGCACCGGCAGATCGAATATTTCCACACCCAACTGTTGCCGCGCCGTAGCAAGGCGATTACCCAGCTTATCCAATCCGTTGTATGAACTCGTCTTCACTTTCTCACCGGTGGGAACATCCCAGGCCGGCGTTCCCAATATTGGGTCCAGGATCTTGCGCATGCTGAAATATTTCAAGCCATCGCTACCGTCGCCGTCGGCCAACCACAGGTTGATCGAATCCGGCTGGCCAGTAACCACGAAATCCATTGTGTTGGAGTCCGAAAAGTTGATCGGAGAATATGCTGAATCAGGTTTCAGGTTGGTGTTATCCAAGGGCAGGATGTATCCCGAATGTTTGTCTGAAGCGAACCATAAATGATTGATAGGATCGAACCGGACCAACTCCAGTTCGGATGTGCTGAATTCATATTCATAGCGCAGCCCCCAGCCAGCGTTGCGTTTGGTCCAGATCTGACCACCGGCCTGACCCGCCGCAACGAACATCAGTGTATCTTGCAGGACCACCACATCCCGGGCAAAGCCAACCGTATTTAATTCTTCGGTTTGGGTGAGGCGAATATCTGAATTTTGCCGGCTCGGTGTGTTGGGCTGGATACACCCACCGCTGAACAACAATCCTGAAACAACTACGATTGCCAATCCTAAACGCGTTAACCTTTTCATTCGGGAAATCCTCATGGTGCAATCTAATTCCATTTTATCCGGATCTGGTATTTACAATTTCTTAAAGATATGACTTTTACAGATAAATATCCCAGAGCGTATCCAGGGTAATTCGCAGCCCCAGTTCCCAGCGCTGGAAGGTTTTTAAATCAATGGTGCGCTGAAACCGCGAAATCACCCCACGCCGGCGATAGCCGCCATAAACATACCAATCCCACCTGCCGGAAGTGCGTGGATAAAGCGCGGCCCGGACTTCCCGGTCAATCTGACCGCGGCCATTATGCAACGGGTCGGTGGCAACCTCGCTTAAATACGCGCGCTGCCGCACCGCAAGCTCGGCACTGAGCCGTTTAATGAATCCGGACCGAAGTGTATACACCAAACCTGGTGTGAATTCCAGGCTGCGATAGGATCGATTCTCCTCATCCTGCCGGTTCACATCCCGCGCCCAGCCATACAAAACGTGAAGCTTAAAACGCCAATACGCGGAAGGTTCATAGCGCGCATCCAGACTACCCTCCAGAATTTGAACATCGTATTCAGTGAAACGGCTAGTGTAGTATCGCGCCCGGGTCTGTCCCCGCCATTCCAACGTGACCTTTCGGCCCAACCGGTGCTCAAATCCGGCCCAGAATTTGGTGGTGGCATAGGTACAGGAATAACGAAGCTTGTCTCCCAAATCCTCATCCAGATAATTTCGCAGATAATATTTTGGGACATAACCGTAGCCGATCTTCAGAAATCGCCAGTTTCCCAGGGGTTGTTCCAAAGTCAGGTTCAGGCTGAAATAATTCTTTTGGGCGATGCTGGTAAACCGGTGATAAAATGAAAACAGGTAAAATCGGGTCGGGTGGTTGTCAAACAGTAACGGCCGGTAATAGATCTTCAGCAGACTCGTCAAAACACCGCTGTCAATGGTTTTGGCGGTTCCTAAAGGGGTGGGATCAAAAGCCAACTCGTTCTGTTCCACCCGGCTTAAATTTAGTGGATTACTTTGGTACCCGGTTTCCAATCCCCACTGAAATTTCACCGGTGCCGCCATCCGTTGCAGCAGTGTTTGGGCCGACAGACCAACTATCAGCGCAAGGGTCAGAATGGAACGGCGTATCATCGGGTAATTTTAGCAAATCTCACATAAACCTGGCGATCCTGATCTAATAACCGAATCTTGATTTTATGACTGCCTTTTTTCAGCGCCACCCGGCAACTGCGCCATTTCCCGGGAACCAAATCGGCATGATCCACGATAGAGGATAATTCGGAACGCTCCGAATTAAAATAAAAGGTTCCCAACAGACTGCCGCCATTCCAAATCTGGATGCGGTAATCTTGTTCATTCCCCATAAAATCCGCGAACCCCACCCGGCTGATCATTTCCAAAGTGGCTGGACCATCCAAATTCAACAGCAGGTCATTTTTATCATCAAGGTAGTAATAATTCAGAGTTTTGCCGGATACTGCGACCTTCACTGGCGTGGATTTCATCACCGGTGTTAAAAATTGTTTCTTCCCTTTAGTAGTAGTCAAATCTTCCAAAACGCGCACCACCACCGGAGCGGCGCCTATCGGGGGAACCAGCCGGACCTTGTGCTTGCCCTTGGGCACCAGGAAAAAATCCTTGGCTGAGTGGGAATAAAAATGGTTGGGATGCTGCTGGGACTTCACGCCTTTCGACAATTTTTGCTTATGCTTCACCGTAAAAGGCGCCTGATCGTCTACTTGAATCCCAAAGTCGTAATGGATGTACTGGTCAACTTTAGCAGGTGAACTGACCCGGGAGTAGATCTTGATCCGTAGCGGTCCGGTGACATCAAAGGTGATGGGTTTCCGATATAGAGTATAATAAACCCAGCGTTTGCCTGAAATAGTGAGGATCTCCCGCTGTTCGCTGTCAGATGGCTTCAACAATTCCGCTGATAAACCGACCAGTGAACCAATGATAAGACTGAGAAAGATGATTTTTTTAAACATAAGAATCCGGTTCGTGCTCCTGCAGGTGATGACGAATCATCCGTTTACTTTTTATTCCGACACCGATCACCATGGCCATGATCAACGCCAGAGCGATTCCGGCCGCCGACAAACTGTAACGATCGGTAGCGTATAATTTGCTATTGCCAATCGGTGGGGTGGGCACCGCGGCATAAGGATAATCGAAAAGTTTGAAAAATTCATGAATGTTTAGCAAATGAATGATGGGAACACCTTGCCGACCAAATTGGACCAAAGTGCCTTCGGCCGGGAATCGGGAAAAATCCATGCGGCGGGTCAATCCCGGCGGCACGAGACGGTCCGTCACACGACTGCCCAGTGCAGCCGCGCCACCGCCCACATTCACATAGGCTTTGTAACGCTTGATTGGTAATTGTTGTTTGAAAAAATCCATGCGGCGCCGGATCGCATCGTCCAAATTAGCACCTTTCAACTCCGCCAGATGATTGCGTTGAATCACCTGCTGGATCAGCTCGCGTCCCAAAGGTGATAACCGCCGCCCAATATCACTGCCACCGCCGATACTGGCGGCTTGAGCGCGAAAAGTTATGACGCCGCTATCCAAGAGTGTGCGTTCCATGTCCAGCCAGGTGAAATTTTCATCGTTGGCACCCCACTGGGAAGCACCTACACTGGCGGTGATAATAGGCACTAGTTTGAGTTCCTGCGCCGCGCAATACACTGCGAGATTCCCACCGGGCATGGAACCGGTCACTGTCACGGCAATGGTATCACCCGCCTTCAGTCCGGCTCGCAGGAAAAGCTGAACCACCATGGCCGCCACGTTGGGATCCAACACAGCGATCTTTGAATCCAGATCACCTTCATCGGTGGTGATATAGCTGGCTTGGCGTCCAATCAGGCCCGTGTGATTGGGGTCGTTCACTTCATCGATAAAGACGGCATTGGCCATGCGTACATTTTTCAAAACTTGCATGCCCCGGGTCATGCGCTCGGCGGCCCGGATTTTTAATTCATGATTGGCTTCCACATGGTGAATCTTAATAGAGCTGGCGCCATAAAATAACGCCACGGCTATTATTGCCATGAGAATCAAAACCGGGGTCCGCTGAATGGCGGGTCTAAACATTGATCAGGCCCCCATTCAATATCATCACGGAGAGTTGAACAATACAGGCCACGATCAGGATAACACTCATGGTACGGACAGGTCCTTGGCGATCCATCCAACTGGCAATGAGCCCCGGAATGATGTAGCCGATGGTGTAAAAATCCAGATTGTAAACCGACACATTACCGGCGATGTAATTCCGGGAGAGGTAGCCCATGAAAAAGCCCAGCAACAGTGACAGGACCAGCCGCCGCCGCCCATAGATCAATAAAAATTTTGACAACAGCTGAACAATCCCCCACACCAGCAGGCTAATGAGAAAAGTCGCTACTACCCGCATGGGATGGTGCATGTGCAAGCCGATATACCCCGGGACAATAATTCCGCCCGCGGTGACGCCCAGCCATTCCGCCAGCCACAAACTCAGAATGATGCCCATTCCAATGGCAATTTCAATCACGATGCACTCTTGAATTTACGCGCTTCATCCAGTATCTCAAATCCACTCCCCACGATATTCCCGACTCCGAACAATAAGGTTCGGTCAGGCAGAGCCACCAGGGCCTGCGCTACCTTGGCCGGATTGGTCTTTTCCGGAAAGCGGCTGACAGGCCAGGCCATTTTATCAAAATATTTTCTTTTATAGCGATCCAAACTATCACCACGAATGATCAGATGGACCGGTTTGATCTCCTTGAGAATCAATTCCAATAGCTGGCTGGTCCGGGAAACACGGTCGGAGCGGGTATTTAAAAAAACGGCGACCTGATCATAATCCAACGCCGGATAATTTTTTAGTTTGCTCCAGATATTCAGGGTTGAATCCGGGTCGTTGGCGGCAAAAGCCACCACAAAACTGATGGTTCGGCCTTCCGTGGTCAGCGTCCAGATTTTCAAGGCTCCCGGATCCGGCGTGGCTTTGCGCATACCTTCCAACGCCCGGGCCCGTTCCACCCCCAACGCTGTGCAAACCTCCAACGCCAGAGCCACATTTTCCGGATGTTCAAAATAGGTAAAACCCCGGAGATCAGCGGATTTGACGGTATTGCCCGAAACAGCATGAACTTCCGTACCGCGTTCTGCCGCAACCTGCCGGAACAGAGGCAACATGGCCGTTTCCGCCGTGTACAATCTGCCCTTGAAAGGAATCGTGTTGGCTAAAGAACGGGCAATATCTTCCAACTTGTAACCCATTTCCTCGAGATGATCCATGCGGACATTGGTGATCACGCCGTGGGTGGATTGGATCATGCGCTGTTCCGCCACCCATTGAAGCTGGGGTTGCACGGCCATGCATTCCAATACCACTGCTTGGGGTTTGAATTTTGAAAAATAGCGTAAAAAATGGACCTGCTCGCCGATACTGGCAGTGCGCAGGCGAACGATTTTGCGGTCTTTCCCAAACAGATCCAGGATGCGGGGGTCGGAGCCCGTGGTCTTGCCTAAAGTACTCAACCCACCCGCGCGCAAGCCCGCTGCAATCAGGCGTGTCACGCTGGATTTGCCCCGGGTACCATTCACATGCACCCGGATCGGAATACGATACAGGCTTTTCCGGTGCAGATACCCTTCAGCAACGAGGGCGGCAAGCAAACCGCTGATCAGGACGGCTATGGCAATAAGAGTCGGATCCACGGACTAACATCAACTCCCGGGCCCCGTGGGGCCGTTAAAACATTCCCCGGTTGGATTTCATGGCCCGTAAATATAGTTAAGCGGCTATCTCAAGTAAGAGCGAATACAGGTGGGCTCAGGGTGAAATAAAAATGTCATAAGTAAGGGCCTAAAATATTATGCAACTGCTTATGATGCGGGAATTTCAGGTTTTCCATGGCTTGATTCCATTTCATGGAATTTTCCTGAATGTATTTTCCGACGCCCCACAATCGCTGTTTCTCACGGATAATGCTGTCGTGATGCCACGGTCGCCATTGAAAATCAACACTGTTGATAGTTGCCCGTTTTTTCACACCGGTTTTATAACCACGGACAATTGATGCCCGGTTTTGGGATTGGAGACTGAATTGGTTGGGAGGTTTATGTGTTACGCCAGGTGGTGTGGTCGAAACGAAAAATTTTTACGTCTCGGTCAAACCCGTTTTCACGGCCAGTTTATCGATTACTACAACCGCATGCAAATGGTTCGGCATAATAAAGAATGCAGCCGGTTGCAGGCAGGAAAATGATCCGGAATTTCACACCAACATCCATTAGCGATCCGTTCTAATTCCGAACGAATCATGTTACCCAGTTCAATTTGATCATAACCCCGATCCGGCCGCCGGGCTCGCGATATCCGGTATTTGTTGTTGAATAATTCGCGGGACATTTTCGTGATTTCGGTATTCTATCCCAGCGTTTGAATTCGCCGGGGTTGGTCTTTATGACAAATTCCGGCGGAAGAAAAAAGTGAGCGGCCGTCTTTATGAGACTGGCGCTCCTGAAAACCGGGATTATTTTGGCACTTAAGCCGGTCCTGACGCCCAAATCAAATTCACCACTGGCATTATCGCTAAAATCATGCATCCTGAACGTTAGCTTTTCATTTCCCGCACCATTATTGCCCAGGCTGCGGAACTCCCCGATCCGGATATGAGATTTTAATAGCGGACCGCTTACCCGGCAAAGTGAAGTACGCTCCGGCCCTAAATAATTTATCGATTCCATTAAGTAGCACGTTTAATCTTGACTTTTTAGTCCAGATTAACTTTCTTACCGTTGTATGCGAATACAACACCTCCTTCGTGATACTCTTGAAAACTTCCCGGAAATGGAAAGCTTTTTACGATTAGGGGACTTCCATGGGTAAGGATGCAATTGGCTTAAAAAACTTTACCGAACGCGAATATCAATACGGGTTTGAAACTCTGGTCGAGATGGATGCGGCGCCCAAGGGTTTGAATGAAGATATTGTTCGATTTATCTCCGCTAAAAAAGAGGAGCCGGAATGGATGCTGGACTGGCGTTTGAAAGCCTTCCGCCACTGGCTCACCCTGGAAGAGCCGCACTGGCCCAATGTTCACTATCCCCGGATCGATTACCAGGATGCCTGTTATTACGCCGCACCCAGGAACAAGGGTGACGGCCCCAAAAGCCTGGATGAGGTGGATCCGGAACTGCTAGACACCTTCCAAAAGCTGGGCGTCCCCCTGGAAGAACGGGCAGCGCTGGCCGGGGTGGCCGTAGATGCCATTTTCGACAGTGTTTCCGTTGCCACTACTTTCAAGGATAAGCTCAACGAGCTGGGGATCATTTTTTGTCCCATTTCCGAAGCCATTCAGAAGCACCCGGATCTGGTCAGGCAGTACCTGGGCTCGGTTGTGCCCTATACGGACAATTTTTTCGCGACTCTGAATGCCGCTGTTTTCAGTGACGGCTCTTTTGTGTACATCCCACCGGGAGTGCGGTCACCCATGGAACTCTCCTCCTATTTCCGAATCAATGCGGCCAAGACCGGTCAGTTCGAGCGCACGCTCATCATCGCTGATAAAAACGCTTTTGTTAGTTATCTGGAAGGCTGCACGGCACCCATGCGCGATGAAAATCAACTCCATGCCGCTGTCGTGGAAATTGTCGCTTTGGATGATGCCGAAGTAAAATATTCAACGGTGCAAAATTGGTATGCCGGTGATATAAACGGCAAGGGTGGTATCTTTAATTTCGTGACCAAGCGGGGCGCCTGCGAAGGCCGGAATGCCAAGATTTCCTGGACCCAGGTAGAAACCGGTTCGGCCATCACCTGGAAATATCCCAGTGTGATCTTGAAGGGCGATAATTCGGTGGGTGAGTTTTACTCCGTGGCGGTGACCAACAACCGGCAACAGGCCGACACGGGTAGCAAAATGATCCATATTGGCAAAAACACCCGGAGCACCATCATCTCCAAGGGAATTTCCGCCGGAAACAGCAATAATACTTACCGCGGTCAGGTGCGGATTACGAAAAACGCCGCCAATGCCCGCAATTACTCACAATGCGATTCGCTACTCATCGGAGACCGCAGTGGCGCCCACACTTTTCCCTACATCAATGTAGCCAACCCTTCGGCTAACATTGAACACGAAGCCACCACCTCCAAGGTGAGCGATGACCAGATTTTTTACTGCAATCAGCGGGGCGTTTCCACCGAAGATGCCATTGGCCTCATCGTGAGTGGTTATGCCAAGGAAGTGTTTAACAAACTTCCCATGGAATTTGCCGTGGAAGCTCAAAATCTCATGAGTGTGAGTTTGGAAGGCAGTGTGGGTTGATTTGAAACTAATTAACGCAACCCCGGAAGTTTTAAATAGCGCTCCACGCGATCTTCGACAAATTCGGCAAGACCCGCGGGAAGCGGAAATCAGTCTTGGATTAACACCTCCGGCGGTCCTTGGTCAAGCTCGGGAAAACCACCAAAATATTAGCTGCAAATAATTTGAATTAAGGTTAGTGTGATTAATGTTAAAGATTAAAAATTTACAGGTGGCCGTTGAAGGCAAGGCTATTTTGAAAGGAATCGATCTAGAGGTCTACCCGGGTGAAACCCATGCGATTATGGGTCCTAATGGCTCCGGAAAAAGCACGCTGGCGCATGTGCTGGCAGGTCGGCCGGGGTACGAAGTCACCGGTGGTGAAGTCATTTATCAAGGCAAAAATTTATTCGACCTGAAGCCGGAGGAGCGTGCCTGGGCAGGCATTTTTCTGGCGTTTCAGTATCCGATTGAAATTCCGGGTGTGAACAACACCAGTTTCCTGAAAAAAGCCGTCAATGAAGTGCGCAAATACCACGGACGGGAAGAATTGGATGCGGTGGATTTTCTCCAGTTGGTGAAAGCCAAAATGGCGCTGGTGGGCATGGACCGGAAGTTTCTACGACGACCGGTAAACGAGGGCTTTTCCGGTGGCGAAAAGAAACGTAACGAAATCCTGCAAATGGCGATGCTGGAGCCTACCCTGAGTATTTTGGACGAAACCGACTCCGGCCTGGACATCGACGCGCTGAAAACGGTGGCCGAAGGCGTTAATAAGCTCAAGACCGTTAAAAACGCTTTCATTGTAGTGACCCATTATCAGCGCTTGCTGGACTATATCATTCCGGATTTTGTCCATGTTATGAGTGGTGGCCGAATCGTGAAATCCGGTGGAAAAGAACTGGCCCTGAAATTGGAAGAAAAGGGCTACGATTGGATTCCAATTGAAACCGCGGATGCCGTCTCGGGAGGTTGAGTACCGGATATGAGCACGATTGATTCAGCCAAGCAACGTTTTCTCACCCAGTTCGATCATTGGCGGCAGCAGGGTTCAACCGGTTCCGGCGCTTTGCATGACCTGCGGGTGGCCGCCCGGGCCCAACTGGAAGTGGAGAATTTTCCCACACTGAAAAATGAGGATTGGAAATACACCAGTCTGAAATCGTTTTTGGATGAGTCTTTCCAATTCGCACCCGAGGCTCAGGTCACTAAGGGCAGGCTGAAAGATCGCTACCAAATCTTTGAAAATGGCTATCGGATAGTTTTCATCAATGGCCGGTTTCAACCTCGGTTGTCAAAACTACGGAATTTACCGGCTGGGGCGACCATTCAGGCGATTTCACAAATTTCGGATGACCAACGAAATCAATTTCAACAGACACTGGCCGCCACCGGCCGCACTGCCGACGACATTTTTTCGCAACTGGCTACGGCCTTCCTCAACGACGGTGTGTTCATACACCTAACCCACGGCGTCAAACTGGGACAGCCGGTACAACTGCTGTATCTGAGCCAATCCAATCCGGATCCGTACTTCACCGCTCCGCGCAATGTTATCCTGCTGGATGCTGACGCCGAAGCCACCGTGGTGGAGCATTTTCAAGGTGAAGATGATGCGATCTATCATTCGAATCCGCTGACGCAAATTCAACTGAACGAAAATGCGCATCTGGATCACTACAAATTAGGTTTGGAAAGCGGCCGGGCTTTTCATGTGGGACGCATCATCGTCAATCAGGCCCGGGGTAGTCACTTGAGGAACTGGAGCCTGACGTTTGGCGGCCAATTGGTCCGCAATGAGATCGATATTTTACTGGACGGCGCCGGTAGTGAAGTAAATTTGAATGGTCTGTATCTCGCTCAAGACCACCAACATATCGACAACCAAACTTTTATTGATCACGCCTCACCCCGGGCTAATAGTACCGAATATTACCGGGGAATCATGGGTGATCACGGTCATGGGGTATTTACCGGCCGGGTATTGATCCGCCGGGATTCACAAAAAACAGATGCCCGGCAAATTAATAAAAATCTTCTGCTCTCACCTACCGCCCAGGCGGATACGCGTCCCCAACTGGAAATTTTTGCGGATGATGTGAAAGCCTCTCACGGTGCAACCGTGGGTCAGTTGGATGAAAATCAAATTTTTTATATGCGTACCCGGGGAATTGGAGAAGCTGCCGCCCGTGAGCTCCTTACCCAGGCCTTTGCCGGTGAAATTGTCGCTGGAATACAGAATGAAGTTGTTCGCAACCACGTCGAAAAAATCGTCCGAGCGCGTTTAGCATGATCCCGGGAAAAGAGCCAGTGGCTCCGATCAAATCAGTGAAGGCGGAAACTCAGGGACGACCAGTTAATCCGGCCCCAGCCCGTCGTGATTTTCCCGCTTTGCATCAGGCCCGGCTTCCCCCCCCCCCCCCCC
>CAZIWX010000040.1:0-21319 GCA_964543125.1 uncultured Lentisphaeria bacterium
GGATCAACCCGGGTCGAGACTGAGCCAGATTAATGACAATGCGGTTTTGAACGGTTTTGGCTACCTGGTGCCAGAACGATCCACCCCGGGTGTCATTGATCTGAATCCCGCTCATACCCAGTTTCTGATAAACATCGCTGTAGAGGAGTGACTTCAGATCGTCGAGCCCGCCGGCAACGTTACCATGTTTCAGGTACAGCGCACCCACCACCGATCCAAAGCTGGATCCGGCAATGATATCCGGATGGATACCGGCCGCTTCCAGGATTTGCAACACGCCAATGTGGGCAAAGCCCCTGGCGCCCCCGCCGCCTAAAGCTAAGCCGATAACAGGTTTAGTTGCCATTTTCGTCCAGAATAACAGTTTTCATTTTCTGGTAGTCGGCTTTTGACACGACCGAGGTCTCGGTAATATAGATGGATTGCAGCGGGTTATCCCGGGCATCCCGGGCAACCTGCGCCATGCGGTCAATATTGTTCATACCTTCGACTACTTTACCAAAGACGGTGTAGTTTCCATCCAATTGTGGCAAATTGGCAAGGCAGAAATAAAACTGGCTGCCACTGGAAGCTTTAGCCGGATTATTATCGCGGGCCGCACCTACGGTACCGCGTAAATGGAGCTGTCCAATTTCAGCCGGGAGCCTTTCACCAATACTGCCCAGGCCATCATCCTCACGCGATTCATTTTTAGTATTGGGATCACCTCCCTGAACCACAAAGTTGGGAACAATGCGATGAAAATAGGTATTCTTCAGCTCGCCGCTGTGCATGAGTTTTTTGAAGTTGGCCGCGTGCAAAGGTGTTGCCTCTTCATACAAATCAACGACGATTCGTCCGTAAGTGGTTTCCAGTATTGCCAGAGAATCGGATGTAAGGCTCATCGCGCCGGCCTGGAGTTTAGCTGATTCATCTTTTTGCTCCGTTGTTTTACTACAGGTCACTAGGACCAATATTGTAAGAAAAATAAATCCAATCCATTTTAGCTGCTTCATGTCTAGCCAACCTCTATTATTTGTGAAGGTTCATATTGACCGGCGATTTCGATCTCCAGCGGATTATCCAGGGAATTTCTCACCCTAGTTAGAGCCTTTCCCGGGGTATTGTTTTTTTCACTGAGATGCCCCAACATGACCCGGCGGAGTCGCCCTAATTTATGTAAAAGTTTAATGAATTCACCGGAATCCGCATTACTGAGATGCCCGTAATTCCCATGCACCCGTGCTTTCAGAAACGGCGGGTAGGGACCGGTTCGGAGCATTTCCTGGTCGTAATTGGCTTCCATTAACAGAAAATCGGAATTTTTCAAGGCCAGAAAATTGTCTTCGGTGACTGCTCCGAGATCGGTCATGTATCCCAGGCTGGCCTGTTTATTCTCGATTAAGAATCCAGTGGAACTCTTGGAATCGTGAAGTGTGGGGACGCTGTGTATGGTCAGCGACCCAATTTTCAAGACATCCCCGGCATTGAAAAAATTCGCCCGGGCTTGAAAATGCTGTGGTTCGGGGAAGGCTCCCGGCAGAGCCCGGTAACTGATGGGATTGATATAGAATTCCAACTGGTGGTGCCGTTGAAACAGCATTTTACAACCATTAATATGATCGCCATGTTCATGAGTAATCACCACCGCCTGAAGATTGTCGATATCCAAGCCCACTCTGGCCATGCGTTTTTTAATCTGGGCCGCCGATAATCCGGCATCAATCAGGACCATGGTATCATTGGTAAGAACAACACTGGCGTTGCCTTTGCTGCCACTACCCAGGTTCACAAATTTTAGCATGGCGGGTTCAGGTTTTGAAGGATGGGCATGGGTTTAAGATTCCTGGTCAACAATCTACATTCCAAATCAAAGTTTGGCCGAAAATAGCGTTTGCCTAATTGATTACAACGGGAAATTTACCAGGTGGAGCGGGGAATCCCATTGCCAAATCCAAACTGCTATGGTAAAATTAGTACAATGGTTACTTGTCCACCTGGCATCGTCAACGAACTTCCCTATGAATCCAAAACACGCCTTATCGCGGCTACCATCAATTTTTCAATTCACCTGGTTGAAAAATTGTCCGCCAAGGAGGCTGAACGAATCATTGCTATTTCCGAAGGCTTAATCAAACCCTTTGGTGAAGAAACCCGATTTACCCAAACAACCGTGCGCCGTTATTTTGCCTATCCCGAGACCTTACCGTTTATCGGCTTATTTCGTAATAATATTATTGGCTTTATTACCGGTGTTCCGCTGGAACACTTTGCTGAAGAGCCCTGGGCCCGGGTGGATTCGTTTTTAGGTGAGCACAATACCGTTTACACTTACGCCTTTGTCATGGATAGTAAATTTCGTCAAAGCGGATACGGAAAATCCTTGAAACGGGTGTATCTGAGCTGGCTGCGTAAACGCGGGTTTTTCTATGTTTCGGGTCATGTGCAGGAAGGCGTTGCCCAGCGATGGTCCAAGTCCACGGTTGTTTTGGAGAAATTTCCCAATTGGCATAATACCGGTAAAGTATTCGAATACTATCGGCGGCCGCTGGCATAAGCTCAAATTCGGATGCACGCATTCTTTCAATTTTTCAAAACCCGGCCCTTCAACAATTCTTTTACCCGGCCTGATTGCTATCAAAACCGATGGCGGCCATTTATAACAGATCGATTAACAATTGAACCTTGGAATTTCCATTTGCAGGAGACGCCGCCGTGCTGAATCGCTTGATTGTGGGCTTAATGCCTTTTGTTCCGCGCTCCATCATTAAACTGTTTTCCAAACGCTACATTGCCGGTGAAGTCATTGATGACGCTATCCGCGTATGTTCCAACCTGAAAACAACCGGCTTTGAAACCACCTTGGACATATTAGGTGAGTCTGTTAGCACCTCCCCCGAAGCTCAGCAGGCGCGGAATAATTATATCCACCTCATCGAAACCATTGCCCAATACCCCATTTCACGCAATATCTCCTTAAAACCCACGGCGCTGGGTTTGAGTCTGGATGATCAACTGGCACGCGAAAATATTCAGGCCGTGCTGGAGATTGCTCAGGCACATGATTGCTTTGTGCGGCTTGATATGGAAGATTCACCGTATACCACAAAAACATTGGAATTATACCACGAACTTCACCGGAATTTCCCCCGCTTGGGCGTTGTGATCCAAGCCTATTTCCACCGCAGTGCAGCCGATGTACAGCGCGTTGTGGAAGCCGATGGAAACCTGCGCATCTGCAAAGGTATTTATCAAGAATCCGCTTCTATCGCCTTCCAGGATCGGGAGGCCATTCGAGAGAATTATCTTCAACTGGTAAAAATGATGTTGGATGGCCATTGCTATGTGGGGATTGCTACCCATGACATTTTTCTCATCAACCAACTGGAAGCGTATATCCGGGATCGTAAGATTGATTCAGCGCAATATGAATTTCAAGCATTATTGGGAGTCCCCATCGAATCTCGCCTGGCGGAGCTTAGAGATGCCGGCCATTCGGTCAGAATTTATGTGCCGTTTGGTGAACAATGGTATGCCTACAGTTCCCGTCGTTTGCGGGAAAATCCGGATGTGGCCGGGTATGTTTTGAAAAACCTGTTTAAAAGAAATTGAACCCGAAGGAAGGCTCAGAGCAGGCAATTTACAAAGGACGTGATATGCGGAACATCGTGGAAGTCTTACAAAAAGCAAAAACCATAGCTATCGTGGGTGCTTCACCTAATCCGGCGCGGCCCAGCCATTATATCAGCCGCTACTTTATGGATCAGGGCTACACCGTCATTCCGGTCAATCCGGGCCAGAATGAACTCTATGGACTTAAGTGCTATCCCAGTGTGGCTGAAATTCCGATTCATATCGATATTGTTGACATCTTCCGGCGGCCGGATCAGGTGGAACCCATTGTGGATGATGCCATTGCCCGGAAAGTAGGGTTTATCTGGATGCAGGACGGTGTCATCAACCCGAAAGCGAAAGCTAAAGCCGAAGCCGCCGGCATTCCGGTGGAGATGAACAATTGCACCTACCGGGTACACCACACCTCTGGTTTGAGCCATAAGTAAAATCAGTTTTAAGGTAATTAAAGGCTGGCGAGTTATAATGCGCTGCGTTGACCCCAGTGAAATTTTTTCCGTAATTTATCGTAGAAGGTTAAACCGGGCAGGGTCACCAGTTTAATCCGGTAGGAGCTGGTGCGGATACGTAACCAGTCATCAGCCACAATGGAGCGCCAGACCTTGCCGTCCAAATAAATCCGACCCTGTTGGCCGGGTTTCATGATACGCAACTCAATTCGGGCATCCGGCGGCAGGACAATGGGCCGCACCGACAATGTGTGGGGAGAGATTGGTGTGATGATGATTGCATCAATTCCGGGATCCAGGATGGGTCCCCCCGAAGCCAAATTGTAGGCAGTTGATCCCGTAGGTGTGGAGACTATTAGTCCATCCGCGGAATAAGTATTGAGATAGCGATCATTGACCTGCACTTTCAATGCCAGCATGTCGAAACGCTCACCTCTTTCAATAACCACATCATTTAAGGTCCAAAAGGTTTCTTCGGTTTTATCCCCGTGAACCAACCGGGCATTTAAGACCATCCGTTCTTCGACCCTGTAATCCCCGGCCAGGACCTCTTTCAGGTTAGCCCGCCAGTCGCGCTCCAAACCTGTTAAAAATCCCAGACTGCCTAAGTTTACCCCCAGGATGGGAATGGGTCGTTTCATGACCGATTGAGCCGCCGAAAGCAGAGTACCATCACCCCCGATGGATAAAATCAAGTCTACATCGTCCGGAACAGTATCTGCCTGAATGTGCTCGATCTGGTTGGTGAGTTTGATTGAATTGGCGAAGGAATCCAGAATGCAGACGGTGTGGTCGCTCTGTCGTAATCGGGCGATCAGATCGATTACGCTATCTCGAATCTCCGGGTTGACTTGGAAGCCCCAGATTAACAGTTTCATTTGTGGTCGTTCTCCCGAATTCCTAAAATTAATTAACCATTCGTTTCAACCGGAGCGTCATTGCGATCGGCCAGGGGCTGCTCCTGCCAGTTGCCGTTTACCTCCTGAATCAGGACATTCACCGTTCGTTCCGCTTTATCCAGACGGGCCCGGCACGCAGTAACCAATTTCATGGCAATCTTATACTGCTGAATAGCTTCATCCAGTGGCAGTTCTTCTTGCTCCAGGGCATTCACTGCCGCTTCCAGTTGCTGCATCAGGGTTTCAAATTTTTTTGTTTCTGGATTATTCGTTGTCTTGGGATTCATGTAATTGCTCCACTTTGGCGTCAAATTTACCCTCATGGAGGGTCACATGCACGGATTGGTTGAGGCTTAGGGTCCGAACTGATTTGACGATTTGACCAGCATCACGCTGCACAATGGCATAGCCACGCTCCAAAATATTCGATGGATTCAATAGGATCAGTCGATCCTGAATATTGTTAACCACCCGCCGGCTATCGACCAGACGCTGCTGCAACAGACGCTGCAGGGTGTCATTCACCTGATCCAGATACTGGAAGTAACCTTGAATCAGAAGGTGTGGCCGCCGGAGAACATAATTGTGGGCCAGACCCTCCAATTGCGTCTTTACCTGCCGAACTCGCTTCCGGAGTAATTGGGGTAGATAATTAGTGGTGTTATCCAAGGTAGTTCGCAGGGTCGCCTGGTCCGGCACAACCAGTTCAGCCGCGGCCGATGGCGTGGGCGCCCGCACATCGGCTACCCAGTCGCTGATGGTCACATCAACTTCATGTCCCACGGCGCTAACGATGGGAATGCGGGAATCGTAAATTGCCTTGGCAACCTGTTCTTCGTTGAAAGGCCACAAATCTTCCAAAGAGCCACCGCCCCGTCCCACAATGAGCACCTCGCAGGCGGTTTCCGCATTAAGAAGCTGAATGCCTCGGGCAATTTCAATACCGGCGCCAATACCTTGAACCTTTGCATTATACAATAGAATTTTAGCTAATGGAAATCGTCGGGTAATCACCTGGATCATATCCCGAATTGCTGCTCCGGTAGCCGAGGTAACGACGCCGATGTGCTCCGGGTACGGCGGTAGTAATTGCTTGTGTAATTCATCAAACAACCCCTCTGCCGCCAGTTTCTGTTTCAGCGCTTCAAAAGCCAGATAAAGATCGCCTTCACCACTGGGCAGGAGTTGATCCACAACCAGTTGGTACTGACCCCGGGGTGGATAAACCGAGATATCCCCCAAAACGGTTACCTGTTGTCCATTTGACGGACGAAACCTGAGTCGCCGGTTTTGTCCGCGAAACATGACAGCGCTCACCCGGGCCTGGGCATCTTTGATGGAAAAATACATGTGACCCGAACTGTGATGGATAAAATTAGATATTTCACCTGTCACCCAGACCCGGGAAAAATGGGATTCCAAACTAATTTTAATGTTTTGTGTAAGTTGAGTGACTGTCAGGACAGTCGGCGCGTTCAGGGATTTTGACATAGGACCCGGATCGCAAAACAGAGAATAACGAATCGACTCGTTATTCTCTGAGGCTAAGAATCAATAGTTAACGAATTTTTTTCTTTTGACGATTCGCGCGCAATCTCTTCTTCCGCTTGTGAGTCGCTATCTTACGGCGTTTCCGCTTTTTACCACAGGGCATTCAATCATTCTCCTCTTTCAATGCGGCGCGAATATAGGTTTTCGACCTACGTGGTCAAAGGTTTTTATCAATAAGACCCTTTGGTCTGTTGCGTTTGGTTAACGGTGTCACGCAATTGGCGCGACGGTTTGAATACCGGGACCATTCGGGCAGGTAGTTGCACGGCTTCTCCAGTGCCGGGATTACGAGCCTGTTTCGGAGCACGCTCCTTTACACTAAAACTTCCGAATTTTCGAAATTCAACGCGCTCACCGTGAATCAGGGCATCTGATAGCGTGGCCAGAAATGCATCAATTACAGCTTCGGTTTCTACTTTCGTCAAGCCGGTACCAGCCGAAATAATGTCAACCATATCTGCCTTTGTCATGGTATCCTCCCAACTCCTTAAGGCATCCGATATTGCACGCTACCGGCCGTCCAATTTGACCAATCCGGTACGGCACTTTGTGCATCATCAAGAATTACACGAAAAAATGACCTTTTTTTCTTAGGTGGGTACACCAGGGGCGTGGTGTGCGGTAATTCCGCCAGACCGCACGCAATATCTTTTGCATCGGCCAAGGTGCCCAATCCATCGACCAATCCATTGGCCAGCGCCTGACGTCCGGTATAGACCCGGCCATCCGCCAGGTCATCCACTGCCGTAGCGGTCATTTGGCGTTCCTGCTGGACAATTTCCTTGAATTGGGCGAACACATCCTCAATTACACCCTGATAATAGCGGCTGTCTTGCTCACCCAGATGGCGGTAGGGCGAACCGGAATCCTTGTAGGGACCGGTTTTAACCACGTTCATCTGTACCCCTACCTTATTCATTAAATCCGTGAAATCCGGAAAATTCATGATAACGCCAATGCTACCGGTAATCGAAGTTGGATTAGCGATAATTGTATCACCTCCCAACGCTACCATATATCCACCGGACGCCGCCAGACTACCCATACTCACCACGATTGGCTTAGATGAACTATCCCGGGCCGACCTGAGGGCTGTATACATTTCATAAGCCGGCGTAACCGCCCCACCGGGTGAATCAATATCAATAATCAAGGCCGCAACCCGGTCGTCGTCAATAAACTCATTCAGCTGATCAATCCAACTTCGCGAAGTTGTGATCAGACCCTTCAAAGGCAGAACCGCAATGTTATGTGCGGCCGGATATCGATTTTCACGTAATCGGGAAACCCAGACGATCATGGTGATAATCACAATAACAATGAAAATCCACCCACCATAGCGGCGCGGGCCGTGGCTTTTTGCAGATTCAGCCATCGCTCTTCTTCTGATAAATAGTCAGTCGTTGACCCGGATAGATGTATTCACCGTAACCGAGGCCGTTCCAGCGCCGGAGACTACTGGCACGAGTTCGATACCGTTCCGCGATATCACCCAGGGTATCCCCTTTTTTCACCACATAAACCAATCTGTCAAAATTACGGGTGGAAAGTTTTTGAACGGGGCGTGAACGCCGAGCTGCCCGGGAGTGCGTGCTAACATTGGTCCCGGGAGCGGAAATAACCAATTTCTGACCCACCGATAAATGATTACGGTTCCTTAAATTATTGGTACGCACCAGGCTGGTAACCGAGATGCCGTACTTCCGGGCGATTAGCCAGAGCGACTCCCCCCGACGTACCCGGTGTACAATATATTCTTCTTTATTCGACGTGGGAATTTCGTTGATGACCGCCGTCACTTTTGCGCTCATTTCGGTTGGTATTTTGAGAGCGTAAATCTCATCCGGTGGTGTTGCACCCTGGCGTAGCTCCGGATTCAAATCTTTTAAGATGGTATAGGAAATGCCGACCGTCTTCGCCAGGCGATCCAGATCAATACTCCGATTTACCCTAACCTCTTTCCATTCCGTCATCTCTTTAGCAGGCAGCGTAAAATTATATTGTTCCGGGTTCCGGATGATAATGGCGGCGGCAATAACCGTGGGAACATAGGTTCGGGTTTCCTTGGGTAGGGTCCGCAGGCGCCAAAAATCCCGGTGTCCTTCCAAGCGAATGGCACGCCTAACCCGGCCCTCACCGGCATTATAGGCGGCCATAGCTAAATACCAGTTATCAAATTCCCGGTGCAAATCCTTCAAATACCGGGCGCCTGCATGGGTCGATTTCACAATATCGCGCCGTTCATCAATCCACCAGTTCCGCTTCAACCCGTAATGCGCCGCGGTTGATCTGATAAATTGCCAGGGACCTACGGCCTGTGCCCAGGATCGGGCATGGACATTGAGACCGGATTCAATCAATGCCAGGTAAACCAATTCTTCCGGCACCCCCTCGGCTTTGAGGATGGGTCGGATAACAGCGGCGTATTTGGCATACCGATTCATCCAAAATTGAAATTCGTCATGGCGCGTGGTCTGTAGAAATTCAATCACGCTACGCACGCGATTGTTCATTACCAGCGGCAGATGACCATCACGATCATCCAAAACCACAAATTGAGTGTCCCCCTCCCGGGTGGATTGGCCACCTTCCAACTGCATTATCTGTTCCCGGAAGGTTAGGTTGGCCAGCATGTTTTTACGCTCCTGGTCCAGATAGGGCTGAAAATCATTACGCACCAGGGTGGCCATGGAATTAAAATAGGTGCGGTTGTCGGGCCCTAAAGAGTCCAGGTCCTCGATAGCGGCCATATTCGCCAGCATGAGTTCAAATTCATATTGAACTGCGTCGGTATCCGCCTCCTGTGCCAGGAGCCGGCCTTCGGTATAATGCAGTTTGATTTCCTGCATCAGATAATCGAATAAAAAATCATTATCCACCGGAGCATCGTCCAGCTTGGCGTCTTCATTTTGCGCAATTTGAGTCAGAGGTGACTCTTTGAAGTCCGAAGCTTCCGCGGGATGGATGCTGGCAAGTAACCAAAACCCGGCCAGAATCCGGATAAGTAATGAGGATTTCTGCATAGTTCGAGGAATATTAGCCGTTTAATTCATAATTTACAAGAGAAGAATTCGCTAACTGCTTAACCTACAGGGTATTGTATAATTCAATTACCAATCACATCCTGTACCAAGGGACACATTTGACACCGCTGTGGTTTACACCCTTGCCGCCACCACTGGATGAATCCCTGTTGCTCCAAGCTGGTCTTGACCCGCCGCCAGCCTGTATAAATACCAATTTTCCGCTCAAATCCATAGTGGCGTGCGACCGGAATTTCACTCCAAACGGCTAAACCGGCATCAACCGTTTTGGCTTGATACGGAACTAACCAGTTCACTAGCCATTCTCG
This sequence comes from uncultured Lentisphaeria bacterium, assembly GCA_964543125.1. Classification (GTDB taxonomy): domain Bacteria; phylum Fidelibacterota; class UBA8477; order UBA8477; family UBA8477; genus CAZIWX01. The sequence goes on from CAZIWX010000040.1 coordinate 9,864, forward strand.
TATTTGGGTTCCATGAATAGAACCGGTTTGAACCGCTTTTAAACACTCTTTTTCCCATGCCCGCCAGTTGTCCAAATCCAATTCCGGAATGCGAATGGTTCTGATTTGATCAACTAAATCTTTCAGCACTTGCTGCCGATAATTTTCCGGGTAGCGTGATCGCAAACTACCCCGCCAAATCACGTCGGCTACTGGAAAACCAGTACCGGTTTGTTTACTGATCCAGTGCCAAATTTTCCGGCGGCCCGGTCCATAGGACATGACATCCATTAGCCCCAGCGTTTGCACCGGCCACTCAGCAGTGGCGATTTTTCCCCAGCGTTCAACTTTGTGGCGTTTTATTCCGAAGCGTATTCCGGCCGCCAGCCTAAGCTCGGGAAGGGTCAATTTTCGGCGGGCGTAACATGGTAGAGTCCGGCTGGTAGGCACGATCAGAGTGGGAATCGCCGGTCCGCCATCATCCGTGGTCACCACATGCAGAATCACATGTTTATAGGCCGGATCGTTTGCATGGCCATGCCGATACCAGGCACTGGAGCGCTGATGCATTTCGACGGCACCATTCACAAACCGGTCATCTAAAATGATGACGACATTCAGGATATCGGGTCCCGCACCATCATTGCGCTGGCCGGCGTTAACAACAATCAATGCCTGACCATCACTGGTTTGCAGTCCGGCTGAATGCTGCCCCGTCTGAAACCACCAATTCACCAGATCGGATTCCCGCGAATGATCCCGAAAATATGGCGGTGGCGTTTCCCGCAAAGATAACATCATCGATTCACCCCTTCGAATTGAGCATGAACTTGCTGCACCAGGTTATCCCGATCGCCATAGCCCAACCCAACCGTCGGCACCGGTGGCAATATAACCAGGTCCGCAATGCCCGGGCGGATGGCGCGCCGGTACTTGGGCTTAATTTGGAAAGTACCCTGAATCAATACCGGAACGATGGGAGCTCCGGTTTGCAATGCCAAAATAAAGCCGCCCTTTTTAAAGGTTTTCACCCGGCCGTCCAGAGAACGAGTACCTTCGGGGAAAACGACAATGGAGCTTTTCCGGTGTTTGAATTGTTCACCGACCTTGGTCATCAATTCTAATGCTTTCCGGTGATTCCGCCGGTTGACGAAATAGTGGCGCACGACCCACATTGCCCAACCGAAAATGGGGATCCAGGCCAATTCCCGTTTGGCAATCATGCGTAGCTGATAGGGCAGATAATAAAACAAGAGGGGAATGTCAAAGGCCGACGTGTGATTAGACATGAAAATATACTGCCCCTCGGGATCCAAGCGCCCCAAGCCCCGCACCCGCGCCTTAACACCTGAAATCTTTAAAATCAGAGCTGACCAAAGCCGGGCAATAAAACCGCCCCAGTTTCCCGATCGATCAATCAAGCCGCCGAGTAAGGCCAGGCTTGCCATCAGAGCCGACCAGGGAACAAGCACTAAGATAACAACCCAATAGCGTAGCATTCGACTCCGTCTCTTTAAACGTTAAGAATCAACGATTCAAAGCAGATTGTTTAGGTTGGATATCCGTTTTTACCAACGGTTACAAGCCATTGGATCCGGGCCAGCTGCTCCAGCCGCTCCATGCGTTGCACGGCTTCCGTAAAATCCCCACCCACCGTCAAGGCCCCATGCCGGGCCAACAAGCAAGCTACCGGCGGATCAGACAATTGCCTCGTAACCGTATCCGCGAGCTTGACGCTGCCCGGAGCCGCCAGCGGCGCCACCGGAATATTTCCAAAATCAGCCGTTTCAGTCAGCAGTTTTCCATCCAACGATATTCCCCGAACGGCAAAGCTGGTGGCGTAGGGTGGATGGCAATGCACCACCGCACCGAGGTTGGAAAAATTTTTATACAACCGATGATGCATCCGCCATTCACTGGAAATATCCAAGGCTGGCCGCCCATCCAAAGACATGCCGCACCAATCGTCAACGGTTAATGTCCCGAATTCACAGCGGGTCCGCGTGATATATAGCTGATTCCCCTGTCGAAAACTGGCATTTCCATCACTGGCGACGACCAAGCCCTGAGTAGCGAGCCGGCGACAGAGGAGTGTGGCCTCTTCAAGCATGGGCGGCGGTGATGACTTCGGCGCCAAAATATGGGATCAAGACAGAAGGAATCTGAAGGCTGCCATCGGCTTGCTGGTAATGCTCCAGGATCGCCACCAGTAAACGTGCGGTGGCGACGCCGCTGCCATTGAGGGTGTGCACCAACTGAGGCTTCCCACCACTCCGGGGTTTGTAACGAATATTCCCGCGCCGCGCTTGGAAATCTTCAAAATTGGAACAGGATGATACTTCCAGCCACCGCTTCTCACCCGGCGCCCATAATTCTAAATCGTAACACTTGGCAGCAGCAAACGACAGATCACCCGTTACCAGTTCCAGAACCCGATAGGGCAGCGCCAACGCTTCCAGAATTTCTTCCGCGGCGCGCCGCAAGGTCTTCAATTCTTCATAGCTCGTTTCGGGCCGGACAAATTTTACCAGTTCTATTTTGTTAAATTGATGTACTCGCAGTAAGCCATGCGTCTCTTTACCATAAGAACCCGCTTCTCTTCGAAAACAAGCGGAGTAGGCGGCGTAATAAATCGGTAGCTCGGTCTCCGCCAGAATTTCATTTTGATGAATATTGGTCACCGGTACTTCAGCCGTGGGAATTAAAAAGAGATCATCCTGATCCGTTAGGTACATGTCTTCTTCCATTTTAGGCAATTGGCCCGTCACCGTCGCTGACATTCGATTGACTAAAAATGGAGGGAAAATTTCGGTATACCCGTGTCTGGTCGTGTGAAAATCCAGCATGAAGTTGATCAGTGAGCGCTCCAAACGGGCGCCCTGACCCGTGTAAAGGGGAAATCCGGATCCGGCGATTTTGGTCCCCCGGTTAAAATCAAACAATCCCAGAGCTTCTCCCAGTGCCAGGTGATTCTTCAGTTTATAATCAGCTGTTTGGCGTGGCTCACCCCAGGATTTCACCACCGGGTTTTCCGCGGGATCATGTCCCACCGGAACTGACGGGTGTGGCGGATTGGGAATCTGGATCAGCAATCCAGCCAGCTCGGCTTCTATTTCTTTTAAACGAATATCCAGCCTCTTTATTTGGTCAATGAGATCGCGAGTCCGGGCGATCAAATCGTCGGCCTTTTCTCCACGGCGCTTCTGCTCCCCGACCGCCTTAGAGATATCATTGCGATCCCGTTTCAGATTATCCACCCGGGTGATGACGTCCCGGCGTTCCTGATCCAATTTGACCAGCGCCCCGACATTTATTTGAACGCCTTTACGAGCCACTGCCTCAGCCAGCCCTTGGGGATTTTCTCGGATCCATTTTGTGTCAATCATACTTGGTCCTATTTAAAAAACGAATGAATACCATCCACGATCGTCTCCAGAGTATCCTCGGAAAGATAGGGATGCATGGGCAACGATAAAACTTGGGCCGCTGCCAGTTGAGCTGCCGGACAGCGGGAGTCCCAGGTGGCATCCCGGAAAGCCGGCTGTTGGAACAGGGGTGTGGGATAATGCACCGCCGAAGGAATTCCTTGTTCGGCTAAATGGACCTGCAAACGATCACGATCCGGTGTTCGAATCGTAAATTGCTGGTAAATGTGGGTACGATCTCTCCGACACGTAGCCGGAACTACCCACTCCGGATTCAAATGGGTACGGTACCAGTCAGCGGCTGTTTGCCGAGCCTGATTCCAACGATCCAAATGGGGTAACTTCACGCGCAGAACGGCGGCCTGTAGAGCATCGATCCGGGAATTGAGTCCTACCAGTTCATGCCGGTAACGTTTCCCGCTGCCATGAGTGTGGAGCTTATTTAAACGATCCGCTAACTCCGGATCAGCGGTAAAAACACCACCGGCGTCTCCGTAGGCACCGAGGTTTTTTGCAGGAAAGAAACTGGTACACCCAATCGCCCCAATTCCACACACCTTTTGACCTTTATAATAAGCGCCCAAGGCTTGGGCGCCATCTTCGATAATTGGTATTCCATACTTGCGGCTGATAGCCTTAAGCTCATCCAGATCAACGGGTTGTCCATACAAATGGACTGGGAGGATTGCCTTGGTCCGGGGGGTAATCAAATCTTCAATCTGGTCAACCCGGATATTATAAGAATCCAAATCAATATCCGCATATACCGGAACAGCTCCCAGCAGAACAATCACCTCTACGGTTGCCGCAAAGGTAAACGGGGTCGTGATGATTTCAGCGCCGGGTCCTATTCCCAGCGCCATGAGCGCTAACTGGAGTGCATCCGTCCCGGAAGCACACCCAACCGCAAAGGGAACCCCGGCGTAGGCGGCTAATTCCGCTTCAAAACGGGAGACTTCCGGCCCCATGATAAACTGTTGACTCGCGAGGACCCGCTCCAACGCCGCGTCCAGGTCGGCCTTGATCTCGGCGTGCTGAGCTTGCATATCCACCAGGGGAATTTTCCAATTCATAATGCTAAAAACATCCTATCGCTTATAAATGGTTTTATTAGTGACTGCCTTTGCCGGTGAGGATGACATAGATGGTGTAGATCAAAATCTTCAAATCCAGGCGCAAGGACATATTTTCCATATAAAAAAGGTCAAATTTAAGTTTCTGCCTGACATCCTCCAGGGACTCATCATAGCCCCATTTCACCTGGGCCCAACCGGTGATGCCCGGTTTAACCCGGTGGCGCCGTTGATACAAGGGCAATTCTTTCCGAATTTGCTCAACGAAAAACGGCCTTTCGGGCCGGGGTCCCACCAGGGACATTTCACCCTCCAGAACATTCAACAACTGCGGAAATTCATCTAATCGGGTAAACCTCAATAATCGTCCCATGCGTGTGACGCGCGGATCGTCCCGGGCAGCCCAGACCGGGCCGGAATTATCTTCGGCATCCACCACCATGGAACGGAATTTTAATACTTTGAAAATACGTCCCCGGCGTCCCACCCGCTCCTGAAGATAAAATATGGGACCCCTACTATCAAATTTAATGGCAAAGGCAATGATGATAAACAGCGGCGCAAGCAGCATCAGGATTATCAGAGACAAAACCAGATCGATCAAGCGCTTGGCCAGGCGCTCCCAAAAGGGCATAATCTCCGGCATAATTTCAATCAGAGGTAATCCGTAAAGTTGTTGCGTGCGTGCCATTCCGGAGATTGCTTCTGACAGATCGGGGCTGATTTTCAACGAGACTTTTTCATCACTGACCCGAGTAATAATATCCAAAACCCGGTTGTGATGATCTTTATCCAGCGCCAGAAGAACATCGTCGATTTTCAACTCGGAGATTAATCGCGGTAAATCGTCCAGCCCTCCCAACACCTGAACCGAGTGGCGGGCCAGCCCCTTGTTTTTAGCGGGATATAAGGTGACATAGCCCAGGATTTCATTCCCAGCTGCCGGATGCGAAATAAGATTGTCCAGTAATTCCCAGCCTCGCCGGTTCCAACCCACAATCAAGCTGCGGGCCCGGCCATAGCCCTTAGCCAGTAAACGCCGGTGCACACTTCGAATAATGATGCGGCCGGTACCCACCCAGAATACTAGTAGCAGCCAGTAAAAAATGAGAATGACCTTACCCAGTGTAACCGGGTTGGACAAGTCGATGGTAACGAAATAGAGAACCAGTACACCGAGAAAAGTATATTTCATTACATCCAGAAATTCATCCGAGCGGGAGACCGCCCGGTGCATGGTGTAGAATTGATTAAAGGTGAAAATTACCAGCCAATATAGCGTCATGAACAGCGCTGGTAGCGGCACATCCTGCCATAACAGCACCACTGCATTCTGGTAGGTTCCCGATTTGAAGCGGATGATGAAAACCAGGACAAACGCCAGATTAACCGCGATAAAATCCGAGAGAATTAATAACAGACGTTCCAGCCAGCGTGGCAAAAGCTATTCCCCTAACGGTTCAACAATCTCACCTGTTTTATGATACTTTCCACAATCCGGATGACCGCACTGGCCCACGCCGGCTGAACTGAATTGAAGCCGGTGTCCGTGCTTACAAACCCAGCCCGCTAGCTTACCCGGGACACCCGCCACCAGAGCGAAATCCGGCACATCTTTGGTAACTACTGCTCCGGCCGCAATCAAAGCATAACGACCGATGGTGTTTCCACAAACGACGGTGGCATTGGCGCCGATAGAGGCTGATTTTTTTACCAGCGTCTTCAGATAAAATTCAGACCCGCGTTGCGGGAATTCACTCCGGGGATTCAAAACATTGGTGAACACCATGGAGGGTCCGCAAAAAACGAAATCTTCCAGTTCCACACCCTCATACACGGAGACATTATTCTGAATTTTCACATGGTTGCCAATGCGCACATTCCGGCCCACATTCACATTTTGGCCGATACTGACGCTTGCTCCAATCCGAGCACCCGGCTGGATATGAGAAAAATGCCAGATCTGGCTGCCGGCGCCAATTTGAACGCCTTCATCAACAAAACTGGAAGGATGGACATAGTACTTTGGGATAGACATCATTAGATCCTGTTAAGTGCCGGGAATAATCAGGAAAGATTCAGGGGCAAACTGACCCGTTTGCCGGTTTGAGCTGATTTGTAAATGGCCAGAATCAGTTCCAGGGATTTACGGCCCGAGCGGCCGTCGGTAAATGCTGTGGCTTCTCCTTTCAGACTGGCAACCACATTCTTGTAGTATCCTAAATGGCCAAAACCGTAGATATTGGGTGGTGAATAATTGGCTTCCTCTACCAGACGGTCGTCATCGTCATATTCCTGAAATTCCCATTTTTCAATTTTATTGACCGCCACGCCGCCAACTTTTACAGTACCCTTTTCACCCAGAATGGTGATGGAGCCCTCAAGATTTTTAGGGAAGGTCAACATGGTCACGCTCATGGACCCGATGACCCCGTTGCGGAACTTGATAATAGCAGTTCCCGTATCTTCCGCCTCAATTTTTCGGGCTAAGGTTCCCGTAACGGCCATTACAAATTCGGGATTGCCAATGAGCCAGGTCAGGGCATCCACATAATGACTGGCCTGATTCATAAAAGCGCCGCCGTCAAACTCCCACGTACCTCGCCATTTTGCCAGATCGTAATACGCCTGGGGCCGCGTCCAAAACACATTGGATTGGACCAGGTAAATTTTTCCGAAGCGTCCCTTGTCGATCGCTTTTTTCAACAATTGCATGGTAGCATTAAGCCGATTTTGTTTCACTACGAAAAGTTCAACTTTGTTATCATCACAGGCCTGGATCATGGCATCGGCAGCTTTTAAGCTGATCCCCATGGGGTTTTCGGTGATGACATGGCACCCGGCCCGGGCGGCCAGAATTCCATGTTGCGGATGTAGACCGCTGGGGGTGCAAACCGATAGGATATCCAGATTTTCTTGTTTCAGCATCTCACTCAAATCTGTATACCCGGCGGAATTGTATTCGGCTGCGGCTTGCCGGGCGCGTTCCTTATTTATATCGCACACGGCTGCCAGTTCTAAATCTTCGGGAAATTCCTTAATGGCAGCAAAATGATTCTTGGAAATCCGCCCACAACCTACCAATCCAATCCGCATCCTTTTTAAGCTCCTTTACTTCAAATTTGGCCAAATATAGGGGCTGGCGTTAGGTTTCAAAGAATGTTAAATGATGCAATAATTACCGAATCGGGGGCAGCCTGAGTCCCTGGATTGTATTATATTCGCGGAATGTTTTATCGAATGCTGAGGTGGATGATGTTGGGCCTGATCCTGGGCGTTGCCGGTGTTACCGCCCAATCCGGTCCGGTTGCCGAGGAGCATCCGGTTTATCCGTTTTTACGCCACCAGGCCGCGTTGGGAAATATTCCTCAGAATTGGGAAGGTCAACTTCCCCTAACCTGGGGTGAAGTCCAGCGTTTACTGGATCAGTTAGCGGCACACGGGTCACAACTTACCGGAATAGATCAACAAATACTGACGCGCTTTCAGGTTGAATTTAGACTGATCCAAAATCAGGTCCGGCTGGTTGCCCTTTGGCAAGCTCAGACTAGAGACAATTTTATGAATAGCCTGGTTTCCACCTCCCTGGATTCAGCCAGCTATCCTCACGGCTTTTATTTCACTGACTCCCTGGCAACGGTCTGGGCCGATTGGCGCGAGTACTTTAAAATTCAGGGGCAGAACAAACATCGACGAGGTTTCTACCAGGATCAACTGACATTTCGGGGATTATTGGGTAAACACCTTTCTTTCTTTTGGGATTATATCCAGTATCGGCTTCCCCTGTCTGATAGTTATTCGGAATTACCTCCTGAATACAAACAGGGGACAACGGTTACTTCCAAGGCTTTAAACTGGCTGGTCTGGGATTTAGGACAATCCGGCATTTATGTCAATTATCCATATTGGGGATTTTCCCTGGCAAAGCAACCTGTTTATTGGGGTTTCTCGCCCGTACTATCCCCAATTTTAAATACTCGGGTGTTACCCTATACCTATCTGAAAATTAATGCCCAATATAAAGTATTCCATTTTACCAGCATTTTAGGTTCACTTTTTCCGGTGAGGCCCACCGAAAAAAACAAAATCTTACCCGATAAGCGAATCGCCGCACAACGCCTGGCAGTCGATTTCCGGCGGAATCTGACTTTGGCGTTTAATGAAATGATCATCTACAGCCGCCGTCCTATCGAACCGGCCTACCTGGTTCCTGTCGATTTCTACTTTTCAGAAGAAAAAACGGCGGGAGATCGTGATAATCTGCTCATGGCCTTTGACGGAATCTGGCGCCCTTGGAAGGGTATTCAGATTTATGGAACATTTTTATGGGATGAGCTTATTTGGGCTCATTTGGCAGACTCTTTCTGGGCAAATAAATTTGCATCTCAAATCGGAATAAACTGGGCGCTAAAAAATCGATTTTATCCAATCGATTTTAATTTTGAATTCAGCCAGGTGCGGCCCTGGACCTATACCCATGATGATTCCCTGGATACTTATACAACCGGCCATATCGGCCTTGGATTTCCCTATGGACCCAACTCAAAAGTAATTTCAATTTCGGCAAACGCCTGGTTACGATCAAATCTCGATCTTAAGCTAAACTGGCTTTGGTTACGGAAGGGCAGTGGACCGGGGAGTGATCCCAACGACAATTATGGGGACCGAAACCAGGAATTTGACTTCATGACAACGGCTTTGATGGGTAAAATCAGCTCTACTCAGACATTAACCGGTACCGTTCGATATCGCTTTAATTCAGTCATTGATTTCAGGAGTAAGTTTACATTCCCCACAAAGGGTAATCTGCCCACGTACACTGAAATCGGCGTTACACTGGATTGGTAATTTTTTTCAGGCTATTTCTGACTGAATAAAATATCCACAATTTTTTGCGCGGTTTGACCATCGCCATAGTGTTCCGCCCACCGCTTGGGTGCTGGCGGATTCTGGATGAATATGGGCAATTCCACTAACCGATCATTCACCAGTGTATTCCAGCCATCCGCCACCGTTTCAACCCACTCGGTTTCGGGTCGAACCGTTAAACACGGCACCTTATGGAGGTAAGCCTCTTTCTGAATACCGCCCGAATCGGTTACAATCACGCGGGCGTTTTTCTCTAATACCAGCATATCGAGGTACCCCACCGGATCGATGAATCGAACCGGGGAGTTCCCGGAATTAAATAATTCATCCACCAGCTTCCGGGTCCGGGGATGAACCGGGAAAATTATCGGCCTGGCAACCCGATCCAACGCTTGCACTAACTGCTTTAGCCGCTCGGGTGAATCCGCATTGGCCGGCCGGTGGATGGTCATCAATACAAATTGATTCCGCTGTAGTTTCAACTGTTTGAGAATCGTCGATTTTTTTTCTCCGATTGGTGTGTAATAGCGCAGTGCATCCACCATTACATCGCCGCTCTGGTGTACGCCTGCGGTAATACCTTCGTGCTTTAGATTTTCCACTGCCGTGGGTGTGGGGCAGAATAGCAGATTTGATACGACATCGGTTACAACCCGGTTAATTTCTTCGGGCATAGTGCGGTTGAACGAGCGTAAGCCGGCTTCCACGTGAGCCACCGGGATGTGCAGTTTTACCGCCGCCAAAGCCCCGGCCAGCGTCGCGTTGGTATCCCCGTAAACCAGCACCCAATTCGGTTTTTCCTTTAAGAGGACTTCCTCGATTCTCTGCAAGCCGGCGGCGGTTTGAGCGCCTTGGGCGCCCGACCCCACTTCGAGATTATAGTCCGGCCGGGGAATGCCCATCTCGTCAAAAAAGATGCGGGACATGTTATCATCATAGTGTTGGCCGGTATGCACCAGCACTTCGTTAACACCTGCTTTTCGCAATGCACGCGAAACAACACTGGCTTTAATGAATTGCGGCCGGGCGCCGATGATGGAGATGAGATTCGTCATTCATAAATACATTTGTTAAATATTATTACGAAAGTGCCTCTTGATACAATAAATCAATTTCGTGAACCATTTTTTCTACCGAAAAATTTTTCCATACAAAACTAAACGCTTTTTCAGCCATTATTTTATGCAGGTGATAATTATTAATTGAGTCAACACAAGCATAAGCAAACAATTTTGGGTTCTCTGGTTCAACTGATCTACCAGTTATACCATCTATTACTAACTCTGGTACGCCCTCAACTTTTGTTACAACAACCGGAATTTTTAATAGAAGGGCTTCTGTCAAGGCGCGACCTAAACCTTCCCAGCGGGAAGTCAAAACAAATAGGTCCAGAGCTTTTAAGAGAACGGGGATATCCTCCCGAAATCCCAAAAAATGGACGTTAGCACTAATCCCGAGCTCATTTACCCGCAATTTACATTTTTCCGCTAATTCACCATCCCCAATGAGTAAAAAATGGGCATTGGGAATAGATTCTAAAATAACGGGTACCGCTGAAATTAAAGTGATTGGATCTTTTTGTTCTGATAATCTTCCTACCGATCCAATTATAACGCTATCGACAGGTATTCCTAGATCTTCATATATTTTCAGATTCTTTTCCGATCTTGCTTCTGAAAAGAATCTATTAAAATCAATACCACTATAAATATTGATAAATTTTTTTTGTGGAATGATACCCAGTTTTCGAGCTTTGTCAAGATTTAGGACTGATACCGATATGAGATAATCAGTTATTTTAGCCAACATCCTCTCGGTCAAAGCATAAATATTGTGCTTCCAGCGTGGCATGAAATCATTAAAAGGAAAGCCATGGATTGTATGAATTATAATTGGTCGATTCGCAAAAAGTGCTGCAATACGCCCAATCAGCCCGGGTTTTGAGCTATGGGTGTGAATAATTTGAAATCGATGTTTATTTAAAAGTTTTATTATATTAACTAAACATTTTAAATCGTTAAAAAGATGAACTTCCCGACCCAGGTTCGGAATGTCAACGACTTTCACATTCTGCATTTTTTTGGCTCGATCAATCCATTTCCCTGTAAAT
>CAZIWX010000041.1:0-21233 GCA_964543125.1 uncultured Lentisphaeria bacterium
ACGGCTCGAAGGCCGGGGGTGTTATGAAGAAACCATATAAACAATGTTAGGCGATATTCTAAAATAATAATTTACAAGGAGTGACAACATGTTGAAAATTCATAAAAATATAGTGCTGGATGAAAACCAAAAGCCAGTGGCTGTTCAAATACCACTTAGCGATTTTGAGCGGTTAGAAGAGGTAATAGAAAATTATGGACTGGCAAAATTGATGGGTGAAGTAAAAGATGATGAACGGCTTTCAATTGAAGAGGCGAAAACCTATTACCAGTCATTGAAATAGAATGTGGAAAATCGAATATACAAAACGCTTTCTCAAGGAACTCTCAAAATTACCCTATGAGGTACAGGCTAAAGCAGAAAACATAGTCTTTGAGCAACTGTTATCCACTAACCCATTTGATCTTGGGTATCTTGAACATATGACTGGCTATCCTGATAAATACAAAATCCGTATTGGAAAATACAGAATCGGTATTACAGCAGATAAATCCAATAAGTTACTAATCTGCCAACGCATTGCACATCGTAAGGATATTTATCGAGTATTCCCATAATTCAGTCACATAACCAGTCGCTGCACCTGACCGAAAAACGCGGGCGGCACCTAACATAAGTTTGGAGAGCAAATGAAATACAACCAAGACAAAATGTTAATCGGTGGAAACCCACGAGCCGGTGAGCTATCGTTTGCTTTATTTAAAGGTTGAAAGCGTGTGAATCCCAAAAGGGGAGCGATTAAGATGAGACGATTTATAGCCATAACACTATCAGCCCAATTCGAACACAATACATTTCTCAACAATATGTATTCTATAGGTTTAAGACGGCTCGAAGGCCGGGGGTGTTATGAAGAAACCATATAAACAATGTTAGGCGATGAAATGTTGGAGCAAGGTTAGATGCCCACAATATTGAGAATTGGCCCATATCGGTTCTTCTTTTATGCAAGTGATCGAGATGAGCAAATCCATGTGCATGTCGAACGGGATGAATGCATCGCAAAATTCTGGGTGGATCCGGTAAGGTTGCAGAAAAGTGGTGGGTTTCGTCGTTCTGAAATAAGCCGAGTGGCGAGAATTATTGGCGAACATCAGGTAAAAATAATGGAGGCGTGGAATGAGTATTTCGGCAATTGAATTGGAAATTCCGGATGCTGTTGATGTCAGAGTAACAGAGGACACTCTGATCGTTGAGTTGAGTGATGGCAGAACGATAGCAGTACCTTTGGATTGGTACCCAAGACTGAAATATGCCACGGAAGATGAGCGAAACAATTGGAGGTTAATCGGCCGGGGACAGGGCATTCATTGGGATGCTATAGATGAAGATATCAGCGTCGAGGGGTTATTGGCAGGAAAACCATCTGGCGAAAGCCAGTCCTCGTTCAATAAGTGGCTACAAAAACGAAGTATCGCCTGACAAGCTCCACCTGAACGCTCTGATAGAGGCAGACAAGTATTCATTAGCTTTATTTAAAGGTTGAAAGCATGTGAATCCCAAAAGGGGAGCGATTAAGATGAGACGATTTATAGCCATAACACTATCAGCATTATTGTTTTTAAGTGTTTTCCAGGCTTGTGAAAAAAAATCGACTAATCCGGGAATAGGAGCACTTTATTTGATTGAAGTAATTCCAGCTGCTGTAAATATTGAGATTGATTCCACACAACAGTTTGCAGCAGTTGGTAGAGATGCGAATATGAATATGATACCGGATCTATCCTTTACCTGGACCTCCCGTTATCCAAAAGTTGGTACAATCGATGGGTATGGGTTGTTAACGGGAATTTCGGCCGGCGTCACGATGGTTACCGCGAAATCCGGTGGTATTGAAAGCGCCCAAGTTTCGGTAAATGTCTATGATCCGGTTTTTTCAATTGTATTGTCACCTGAAAGCTTAGCCCTGGATTATGCGGCAACAGCCAGCTTTACAGCCGTTGGAAAAGACATTAATGGTGATGATATAACCGGTTTATCCTTTACCTGGACCTCAGACAACCCTGAGATTGCCAGCGTGGATTCTAATGGTTTGGTTACCGGTGTAAGTGTCGGCACAACCACCATCACGGCCACATTAAGAGAAGTGGAAAGTTTGCCGGCCGTAGTCACCGTCAGCCCTCTGCCTGTCACTGACATTGACGGAAACGTGTATGAAACCGTGCGGATCGGTAATCAGGTCTGGATGGCGGAGAACCTGAAGGTAACGCATTATAGAGACGGTACGGCAATTCCCAATATCACAGATGGAACAGATTGGACTAATTTAACAACCGGTGCTTATTGTTATTATGACAATAACAGCAGTAACGGAGACACTTATGGCGCCCTGTATAATTGGTACGCGGTTAATGACAGCCGGAATATCGCTCCGGAGGGCTGGCATGTTCCAACAGATAATGAATGGCAAACCCTAATTGATTACCTTGGAGGTAGTAGCGTTGCCGGGGGCAAACTAAAAGAGGCCGGAACCACCCACTGGAATAGTCCCAATAGGGGTGCTGACAATGCGAGTGGCTTCACTGCGCTGCCTAATGGTTACCGCCACTACGACACTGGTAATTACATCGGTATAGGCTACTACGGTTACTTTTGGTCCGCTACTGAGACCACTAGTAACTACGCGTTGTTCCGTACACTGAGTTACTACGATTCAGAAGTCGGCCGGTACAGCTATTATAAAAGCTACGGGTTCGATATCCGTTGCTTGAGGGATACCCCGTGAAATACTTCCAAATCAAACAATAAATAGGGGTTATTACACCTACGTATTGGAAAGTTTAAGCGATGGGAATAAGTACACGGGTTATACGAGGCTTCGAGCGGACTCACTAAATGGGATTGGTTGGCTGAATTGATGTCGCTGGATACACTTTAAATACAAAAGGATAAATCGTCCAAAAGCCGCTCAAGCGCGGGACGTTGGGCAGACGTGGAAAGTGCTGGCATAGCATGACATCCGTGTTATACTTATATCGATGATACGTTCATTTACAGACAAAGCCACGGAAGATATCTTCAATGGTACTGATTCTAAGATTGCGCGAAAAAAACTTCCTGTAAATCTCAGGAAAGTTGCTGTACGAAAACTTGACCAGTTAGACTCTGTTGTTCAACTTCCAGAACTTCGGATTCCACCTGGAAACAGATTCGAAGCATTGCATGGCGACCGGGAAGGGCGGTACAGTATTCGCATAAATGATCAGTATCGGATTTGTTTTAGTTGGACGGAACTCGGTCCAATAGATGTAGAAGTAGTGGATTACCACTAAAGGAGAATAAGATGGTCAGAATTCCAACAAACAGAGTGCCAACACATCCAGGTGAAATGTTGCTGGAAGAATTCTTGAAACCAATGGGAATTACCCAAAAGCATCTGTCTATGGCAATACATGTCCCCTTCCAGAGAATCAATGAACTCGTAAATGGCAAAAGAGGGATTACTCCCAGTACCGCTTTACGGTTCTCACGATTTTTCGGAAACACTCCTGATTTCTGGATGAATCTCCAGCAACGTTGGGATTTGTACCGGGCAAATACAAAAGAAGCAGAAGATTTACAACGAATTCACCATTATTCCTGAGTTAGAATAGCTGCCCAACATGCTGCTTCGAGCGGACTCACTAAATGGGATTGGTTGGCTGAATTGATGTCGCTGGATACACTGTAAATACAAAAGAATAAATCGTCCAAAAGCCGCTCAAGCTCAGCCGTTAGCACTAACGAGGAGATCCTCCGGCGGCGGCTGTTGGTAAATAACAGGTTCGCACCGCTTTATTTGGCGTAGGCCAGGCAGGCCGTTCCCACGCCGTGAGAACCAATTGAAAGACCGGCTCAATCTTCGTGATAACCGGCTGATCTTCAGCCGTTAGCGTGGAGAAATTGTGGTCGAATCGGCATTCTCTTTTTAATGTAGATAATTGCTTGAAATCTTACGAAGCATGGTTATATGTCGTTGAGTGTAGATTGGAGGATCACAAATTGCAAAGCAGCGCTATTTTTATTTCAAAAGGTGTCATTAATTTTTATCATTATAGCTTGAAAAACACTGTAATATTAATGAATAGATATAAATATGAGGCATAACTACCCTGATAATGAACGTGCGACCACGGCATTACTGCTTGCCGCCGGAACAGGTAGCCGCCTGTATCCCCTGACGCGGTATGCTCCCAAATGCTTAACACTAGTTAATGGCCTTTCGATACTTGGGCGGCTGATTTCCGGTTTGAACCGGCATGGTTTCAAACGGCTGGTCGTGGTTACGGGGTATTTGGAAAGCCAAATAAGGAATTTTCTGGGGAATCGGGTAGGTGAGATCGCAATAGATTATATTTTCAGTCCGCTATACAACGAAACCAATAATATCTATTCGCTCTGGATGGCACGTGAAGTTATCAATGAACCCTTTCTGCTGCTCGAAAGCGACCTTGTTTTTGATGATTCACTTCTGGATGCCATGCTGTATCCTGACGGAATAGCTGTTGGCAAGATGCAACCGTGGATGAATGGGACCTGTGTTACAATCGATCAATCGCAACAGGTTAAAGCATTTTTAAAGAGCAACGCGGACTCCTTCGGCGAAATCAAATATAAGACGGTTAATATTTACATTATTTCACTTGCTTCGTGGCATTGTATTGTAAAAAGATTGGAACAGCATATTTCAGATGGCAAAGTTAACGACTTTTACGAAACCGTATTTGCGGAAATGATTGCCGATGGCAGCCTCTCTTTGGAAACTGTCTCTTTTGACCCTAAACCATGGTATGAAATAGACACTATTGAAGACCTGGCGGAGGCTGAGAAACTATTTTCAGCAGACAATTATACGACCCCAAAAGCTGTTATGCTTTCACAACCCGGTATCTTAACATACAATTGATCAACGCTGTAACATTCCCCCGGGAAAAGACATTAATTTTAAATGTCACAAAATAATTATAAAACTCAATCCGAAAAATACGAATTCATCTCCGGTCAACACGGTGGCTACTATCGGCATAATTTTATAGATCATTCCTATCTCTATAACCTTTATTTCCCGCCGGAGACTATTTTTACAGATTTTAAAGATCAAATTCACGACCTTGTTTTGAATTATCCGGTAGCGCAGGATACCCTTGCCGGGCTTGTAGGCAAAATAATAGATCAACCCGCGGAAAGAATTGTGGTTGGCAACGGAGCTTCTGAATTAATCAAAATAGTAGCCGGTCATATAACACAGAAATTAATCATCCCCGTGCCGTCTTTCAACGAATATGCCCATGCTGCGCCTGCGGGCCGGGTAGTCGAATTTCCACTCGAATTCCCATCCTTTCAGCTGGATGTGGATAAATTTGCCCGGGCGGCGATCAGGGTAAAAGCTGACCTAGCGGTTGTGGTGACGCCTAACAATCCAACAGCTATGTTAATCCCCAAGCCCGATCTCATTCGGCTTGTAAAAAAACTTGAAACTTTTGACTGTATGCTGATTATTGACGAATCATTTTTAGATTTTGCAGAAAACCCTGATCGAATAAGCCTGGAGCAGGAAATCGAAAATTATCCGAATATGGCAATTCTTAAAAGCATGAGCAAAGCTTACGGTATCTGTGGGCTGAGGATCGGCTATCTGCTGACTGCAAATTCGCAATTTGCTGAAGCTGTAAGAAATGGCGTGCCTATTTGGAATATTAACGGATTTGCGGAAGAGTTTCTGCGGCTGTTACCCGATTACAAACCGGAATTTATTGCAAGCTGTAAACAAGTTCGAACCGACAGAGACAGCTTGTATAAAAAACTTTGCGGTATAGAAGGTCTGACTGTTTTCAAGCCTGATGCAAATTTTGTCTTTTGTCGTCTGCCGGATGATGTGCAAAACTCTTCTGTAATTACGGAAAGATTATTTATTGAACATAATATTTATATAAAGGACTGTGTGGATAAAACTCAGCCGGATTCCGATCGCTATCTGCGAATTGCCAGCCGTACAGAAGCAGAGAATTGTAATTTAGTTGAAGCATTAATTGACGTAATGGACTTAAAAAACAGATCAGCATAAAAATGATGAAAAATCCCAAACCTCTACCACCCCATGAACCCACCATGCTTTCTTTTGCCGGGGACCTTCCCAATATCTGTTCGCTTGCAGGTTTGTTATGTGCCGTGCTTGGTATTTATTACGCTATTTTAGGCAATTTCCCGGCGGCAATAATTGGAGTTCTGTGGGCGGTTTTATTTGACTGGGCAGACGGAATCATTGCTCGAAAAACTAAGGGACGCACAGCTCACCAGCGAGCCTTTGGGAGCCAGCTTGATTCGCTGATAGATATTGTAAGTTTCGGGGTATTCCCTGCCGTTTTTCTTTTAAGCTATGGCAAGTTCAGTCCCTGGTTCCTGCCGGGAGCTTTTCTTATTATCGCCACCAGCGCTATCCGCTTGAGTTATTTCAACATTTTCGGTCTGAATGAAGATAAAACCTACCGGGGGCTGGCATTAGACAACGATGTTATTATTCTAACTTTTGTGTTTTTGTTTGAGGGTTTTATTGATCATACCGTTTTTTCAATCCTCCTTTATGCACTATTAATGGTACTGCTGGTGTTTAATTTAGCCCCCGTACGAACGCCTAAATTTGCCGGAAAATGGTTTTATGCTCTTGTAATCTATACCTTGGTATTGACGGTTATCTACGGTTGGATGCAGTGACACGGCGTTAAAAAAATTAAAGTATAGTACTAATCAATTCGGATAAAAATAGAAACAAATATCAACCACTCGGGAGATATACCGAACAGTGACCTAGAGCTAATAATTTGCGGGACGGACAATTTTCTACAACCTGAATTCAACTCGTAAGGGCAACCCTGGCCGGGCAGGCTCAATGGATTTGAAAAAAAGGCAAGCTGCTGTTGTTGAAATAGAGCGCCGGAAAAACACCGGGCATTAAGTCCGGCGGTGCTCTGAATTTTCGCATTCACCGGTGACTCAACCGGCGGCCATTAATCCTGATAATGTCTCATACCGGTAATTGGTGGCATAAACCTTGCAAAAGCAGCGGCAGCATGTTGAAGCGCTTTCATAATAAAAAATACTTTCCGGAAATGACCTTGAATACCCAGAAGGCCGCTTCTATATTTGCGCCTTAATGATGGTAACCGGGGTAAAATAAAGAGGACTTATGCACGAGCATTACGGTATCGTTTTAGCCTTTGGCATTTTGGGTTTTAGCCTCATGTTCGTGGCCTTCATCCTTCAAAAACTAATCGGTCCTAAAAACAGCAACGAGCTGAAACTGGACACCTACGAGTGCGGCGAACCCACCGAGGGCTCCAGTTGGGTGCAGTTTAATATCCGGTTCTATGTCGTTGCCCTGATCTTCATTGTGTTTGATGTGGAAATCGTGTTCCTCTTTCCCTGGGCGGTGGTCTTCAAAGATCTGGGCTTTATAACCTTCATCGAAGTATTTGTCTTCCTGGCAATTCTTGCCGTTGGTCTGGCCTATGTGTGGGTTAAAGGTGATCTGGAATGGGTTAAGATGAAGCTAAAATATGGCGCCGGCCGTTATTCAGCGGCCCGGTTGCACGAAACCGAATAAGCCCGGAGCCCGAACTCATGGGAATTTTAGAGCATAAATTTTCCGGTGATAATATCATTATCACTTCGATGGATAAACTGATCAACTGGGCGCGTTCCAGCTCGGAATGGTATTTTCAGTTCGGACTGGCTTGCTGCGCCATTGAGATGATGGCCACGGCCGCCGCCCGGCATGACCTGGAACGATTCGGCGCCATGCCCCGGTCCTCGCCGCGTCAGGCGGATGTCATGATCGTGGCCGGTACCGTGACCCTGAAGATGGCCACCCGGATCAAACGGCTGTATGAGCAGATGGCCGATCCCAAATATGTCATCTCCATGGGCAGTTGCGCCAATTCCGGTGGACCCTACTCACGGCACGGCTATCATGTGTTGAAAGGAGTGGATCAGGTCATCCCGGTGGATATTTACACCCCCGGCTGTCCGCCGCGCCCGGAAGCTTTACTGGAAGCCCTGATGCAACTACAGCAGAAAATCCGGGAAGAATCCACTTTAGCCAAAAAGGCAGGCTGACAACCGTGACCGAAACAGAGATCTACGACCTGTTGTGTGAAAAATTCGGCGATAAAATGGTGGAATTCCGCGGTGCGGAAAAAACACCGATCGCCGTGGTCCGGCCCGGCGCCCTGCATGAGATTATGACTTTTCTCAAGACGGATGAACGGCTCCGGTTCGATTCGCTTATGTGCCTCAGCGGCTATGATATGGCGAGTGAAGAACAACTCCTCGGTGTGGCCTACCACCTGCACGCCACGGCGCTGAATCATTATTTTGCGGTAAAGGTATTCCTGAAAAACCGTGAAAAACCCACGCTGAAATCCGTGACCGACTTGTACCGGACGGCCGATTGGCACGAACGGGAAGCTTACGATATGTTTGGGATTGCCTTCGAGGGGCATCCCAATCTCCATCGCATTCTGCTGGAGGATGACTGGGAAGGTTATCCGTTGCGCAAAGACTATGTCCAGGCTGAATTCTACCGCGGAATGAAAATCGCCAAGGAAAAATAGACATCACTACCCGCCAACTCCATCTCCGTCCGGCTTTAATATTTTCCAATCGAATGACGATTATAAGTCTCGGTATCGGGAGGAACGATTTCCTGAATAAGGAGCGCGTCTGATGGCCCGGTTGCATGCTGAAGAGATGATCCTGAATATGGGGCCGCAGCATCCCAGTACCCACGGGGTTCTCCGCCTGAAGTTAAAAACCGATGGTGAAATTGTTTCTCACATCGAACCGGTCATTGGGTATTTGCACCGTTGCTTTGAAAAACACGCTGAAAATATTGAGTATCAGATGGTCACGCCGTTTACCGACCGGTGTGATTATATCGCCGCCATGAACAATGCCCATGCTTATGCCATGGCGGTGGAAAAACTTATGGATATCGAACTTCCCGAACGCGTTGAATATCTACGCATCATTTTTGCCGAACTTCAACGCATTGTCAGCCATCTGGTGGCCGTTGGCACTTTCGGACTGGATGTGGGAGCAATTACACCCTTTATTTACTGTTTCCGTGAGCGGGAAACCATCCTGGACCTGTTTGAAATGGCCTCCGGCGCCCGGTTGCTCTACAACTATATCTGGATCGGCGGTCTGGCGCATGACATCCCACCCGGATTTGTGGAAAAAACCTACGAGTTTTTGGACTACTTCGATGATCGCATTGATGAATACAACCGTATCCTGACCGACAACAAGATTTTCATCGAACGTGCCGCCGATGTGGGCGTCATGCCGGTTGAAGTGGCCATTAATTACGGCGTCACCGGCCCGAACCTGCGCGCCTCCGGGATCGATCATGATTTACGCCGGGTTCAGCCCTATTCCATATATGATCGCTTTGAGTTTGAGACGGTTGTGGGTAAAGGCGCGATGGGCACGGTAGGCGATTGCTGGGACCGCTATTATGTACGAATCCTGGAAATGGGACAGAGTGCCAAAATTATTCGTCAGGCGTTGGATCAACTGCCGGCCGGAGGTGATGTTAAAGCGGCAATTCCGAGAAAGATTCGGCCACCCCAAGGTGAAGTTTTTTTTCGCAGTGAAAATCCCCGCGGGGAGCTGGGCTTTTATATCATCAGCGATGGGACCAGTGTGCCGTTTCGGGTGAAAATGCGTTCACCCGCATTCAGTAACCTGAGTGTGATCAATGAAATCGGAAGCGGTTGGATGATCTCTGATGTGATCGCGATCCTGGGCAGTCTGGATATTGTTCTGGGTGAAATTGACCGTTAAATAAAAATGAAGCGAGCCATGAGATCCATGCAGCAATTTTATAAAAAATTAGGATTGTAAAGGTATCCCCATGATCGATGCCATTGCTAACTGGATTCTGAACATTGCGGCTCTGAGCTGGGTTGGGCAAACCGGTGCGGCCATTTTGGCAATTGTTCTGGTAGGGCTTACCTTGTTCATCTTTGTTGCCGCCAACGCCATTGTCCTGGTGTATATCGAGCGGAAAGTATCAGCCTTCATGCAGGTCCGGCTGGGTCCCATGCGCGTGGGGCCCCTGGGCAGTTTACAGACCATTGCCGACGCCTTGAAGCTGCTGTTGAAAGAGGACATTATTCCCCAATTTGCCGATCATGTTTTATTTCGTGTCGGTCCGTGGGTGATTCTCATTGCGTCCTTTATCACTTTTGCCGCTATCCCGTTCAGTCCATCCTGGGTACCGGCGGATATGAGTATCGGTTTGTTTTATGTGGTCTCGATCTCTTCAATTGTGGTGATCGGGATTGTCATGTCCGGCTGGGCTTCCAATAACAAGTGGTCGTTGTATGGCGCCATGCGTTCGGCGGCTCAGATCGTCAGTTACGAAATCCCGGTGGGGTTATCCCTGCTGGCCGCCGTGGCGGTGGTGGGTACGCTTAATCTGCAACAAATCATCCAGGCTCAGGCCGGCGTGGGCAACCTGTTCCACTGGATTCCAATTCCGCTACCCAACTGGTTTATCTTTAGTAATCCTTTCCTTTTTCTGGCCGCCCTGGTCTATCTGACGGCCGCCACCGCGGAAATCAACCGGACGCCGTTTGATCTTCCGGAGTCGGAATCGGAGTTGGTGGCGGGATTTATGACCGAGTATTCCGGCATTCGCTGGGCACTATTTTTCCTTTCCGAGTATGCCAACACAGCCATTGTTTCATTGTTGACCGCAATCGTGTTTCTCGGGGGTTGGCAATCGCCGTTTCCCAATATCGCGGGCGCGCGGATCGGGCTGATCGCAATCGTGATTCTGAGTGTTATCGGCACAATTTTCATTAAAACAAAAGCCAATCGGCTATCGGTTTATCCACTGGCTTCTGCGATTATCCTGGCGGTCCTGGCCTGGTTATTCCCGGCTTTTGCGGCGTGGCTGGCCAGTCCGGGTTTGATCTGGATTGCCATAAAAGCCGGAACAATCATCTTTCTCTTGATGTGGTTTCGCTGGACCTTCCCGCGTTTGCGGGTGGATCAGCTCATGTATTTGAGTTGGAAAGTCCTGCTGCCATTGGCATTAATTAATCTTGCCGGCGTGGCCATCTGGATGTGGCTCACCGGAGCAATAAAGTTAGCGGGTTAGAGTTAACATGGGCTATTTCAGAAATATCGTCAATAGTGTTTCGACACTGGTGACGGGTATGAAAGTCACCCTGGGTTACTTTGTCCGGGCCCGCGCGTATGTTACGCTGCAATACCCGGATGAGAAATGGCCGAATCCGGAACGTAAGATTGGTGTGGGCGAGCTGGATGCCTACAATGTGATTCGCTCTAAACTGCACGTGGACATCGATGATTGTATCGGCTGTAAAAAATGCGAGCGCGCCTGCCCGGTAAGCTGCATTACGATCGACACGCTGAAAGTGGATAAGACCGAAGATATCGGGATAACAAAAAACGGGACGCGGAAGCGATTGTTATTAGCCCGGTTTACCATTGATATGACTGAATGCATGTATTGCGACTTGTGTACATTCCCGTGTCCGGAAGACTGTATTTACATGACACCGGACTACCGGTTTGATACACCTGATAACCAAAAAACGAATATCACGACGACCGACCGGTGGCGCAATCGGGACTATTTGATTTACGAGTTTGCAACCCTGCCGGCCGCGGAAGTGGAAAAACGCCAACAAGCCCTTGCCGCCGCTGCAACCGCTAAGGCCGAAGCATTGGCGCAAGCTCAAGCCGCCGCGGCCGCCAAAGCCGCAGCCGACGCTGAAACTGAATCCGCGGCCGGATCAACAACTGACGCCAATACACCGGTCAACCCGGAAAATCCGGAGGAATTATTCAATGGGTGAATTTGTATTCTGGGTAATTTGGATTCTAGTGGCGATATCGGGGATAATTGTGGCTTTCAGCAAAAATCTGGTCTACTCGGTATTCTCCCTGTTGGCGACTTTTGTGGGTGTGGCTGGCATCTACATTTTTCTCAATGCTGATTTTATCGCCGTTACCCAAATCGTGATCTATGTGGGCGGCATTCTGGTCCTGTTGGTATTTGGCATCATGCTTACTAACCGGATCGTGGTTGCCCGAATCACGCAATCTTCGTTTCAACGAGGATTGGGAGCTTTGGTCGTAAGTTTGCTGTTTCTGGTAATGATCCTGACAATTACAGGGCAAGTCTGGCCTTTAGCGGCAAATCCCGCTGATTTTGATTCCACGGTTGCCCAAATCGGGTCATTGCTGTTCGGAAATTATCTGATCTTGTTTGAAGTGGCTTCGGTTTTGTTGCTGGGCGCTCTGATTGGCGCGGCAACCCTGGCCCGGAAGGAGTTGTAGGGATGAATCATCTGGAGTCTTATCTCATCCTGAGCGCACTCCTGTTTTGTTTGGGGCTGTATGCCGTGGTCACCCGTAAAAATGGCGTGGCGATCCTCATGGGAATCGAACTGATTTTAAACGCGGCCAATATCAACTTCATCGCATTCTCAAAATTTGTCACCCAAACGGTGGACGGCCATGTCATGGCGATCTTTATCATTATGTTGGCGGCCGCGGAAGCTGCCGTGGCCCTGGCAATCATTCTCAACCTTTATAATGATCAGGGCAATATCAACCTTGATGAAGCCAACACGTTAAAACGGTAGGGTCATTTTTATGGCGATGGTGAATCTTACACTGATTATTCTGGTCTTACCGCTGGTGAGCTTTGTTTTCCAGATCTTTTTTGGAAAGCGCCTCGAAAAGAAAAGAGGTGAATGGATTTCCATTGGGCTGGTTCTCATCACCCTTTTACTATCCCTGATCATGTTCGGTCAGATGCTGTTTGACTATCAGCCGGATTTTCGCCAGGAAGCCGGATTTAATTGGATTGATCTGGGCAATTTCAAAATTGAAATGGGCGTTTTGATTGACAATGTCAGCATTATCATGCTCCTGGTGGTCGCCCTGATCAGTTCACTGGTTCATATTTATTCCGTCGAGTATATGAAGAATGATATTCGCTATTCCCGCTATTTCGGATTCCTCGGAATTTTCACTTTTTCCATGTATGGCATCGTTGTTTCCAACAATCTATTCACACTCTACTGCTTCTGGGAATTGGTAGGTCTGGCCTCTTATCTGCTCATTGGGCACTGGTGGGAAAAAGATTCCGCGGCGGATGCCGGAAAAAAAGCATTTATCACAACCCGTATTGGCGACATCGGGATGTTCATGGGGCTCATGTTGATTGTCACCGTCGCAGGCACTTTCAACTACCAGATATTGTTTGAACGGATCGCCGGTGGCGAATGGGCCGCGGGTGCCGGTGGACTCTTCGGCGGCGCCGATCCGCACACCTTGCTGACCTGGGCCGGGATTCTGATTTTTATGGGCGCGGTTGGCAAATCGGCTCAGTTTCCACTGCATGTGTGGTTACCCGATGCCATGGAAGGTCCCACCCCGGTATCGGCCCTCATCCATGCGGCCACCATGGTTGCGGCGGGGGTTTACCTGGTTATTCGAATTTTTCCCATACTCACGCCCGATGCCATGGCATTTATCGCTATCGTGGGCGGCTTTACCGCATTTTTTGCAGCGACCATAGCCATCACTCAAAACGATATAAAAAAGGTTTTAGCTTATTCCACGGTTTCCCAACTGGGATATATGGTTATGGCTTTGGGAACCGGAGCCTATGTTGCCGGATTCTTTCATTTGGTCACCCATGCCATGTTCAAGGGACTACTCTTTTTGGCCTCCGGTTCAGTAATCCACATGATGCATAACAGTCTCCACCAGCTGGATGACCATCAGACGGACGCTCAGGATATGCGCAACATGGGCGGTCTAAAAGCCAAAATGCCACTTACGTATGTGGTCTTCGTCATCGCGGCGCTTTCAATTTCCGGCGTACCGTTGTTTTCAGGATTCTTGAGTAAAGATGCGATTTTAGCCGGGACCTGGGCGTATGCCGCCCATATTCATGACGGTTGGTTGGCGCAGGCTCATTTAGGTTGGCTGCTGCCGTTCTTCGGCTTTGGGGCGGCGCTGATCACGGCCTTTTACATGTTTCGCCTGATTTTCATGACCTTCCATGGCGAACCGAAACGCACGGATATTTTTAAACACATGCATGAAGCGCCCCGATTGATGACGGTGCCCCTGACGATTCTGGCGGCTTTATCCACCTGGATTTTCTTCACCCTGCCATCTTTCAACCCCATTGGTGGCGCGGGCTGGTTCCAGCATTTGGTGGTGCCGGCAAAATCGGTAGTTCCCACTTCGGCTTTCAATGCGGAAGAATTTGCACACGGACTGCATTTGGCTCATTTCCCGGCCCTGTACACCTCGTTGATTATGGCCGGTCTCGGGATTGGTTTTGCGGTGTTATTCTATTTATTGCGGAAAATCGATCCGGAAATAATGGCCACGCGGCTAGGTGTGCTCTATCGCGGGTCGCTCAATAAATGGTATCTGGATGAGATATATTTGAATGGAATAATTCGGCCCTTCCTGCGCGGATGCGGGGCGCTTGCGAAGTTTGACATGGAAATCTATGATCACTACATCATTGATGGTGTGGGACGGCAGGTGAAAAAATTAGCCTTTGGTACCGGCGTTGCCGATGATTTGGTAGTAGACGGCGCCGTCAATTTATCAGGTATCATTTTTCAATGGTTGGGATGGACCCTGAAGTTTGTTCAAACCGGTAAAATTCAGAATTATTTGATCTATGTACTCATCGGAGTGCTGATGATCTATTTAATCAATGTCTTCTAGGACAGGGAGGAATTGGCTTAGATGGGTGCGCATCTCTTAACGCTAGTGACCTTTATTCCGGTGGTGGGAGCGGTGATTATCGCCTTCATCCCCAAAGAAAAATTGGGCGCCATTCGATGGACGGCCGCCGCCGCGGCCGGTCTTCAACTTTTGGTGGCATTTGTAATACTGAGTAATTACAACCGGATGAATCCCGATATTCAGCTGGCCGAGCATTACTCATGGATTCCGGCCTTCAATATTGAATACTTCCTGGGAATTGATGGATTAAGTCTGCCACTGGTGCTGCTCACGCCGTTCATCAGTTTTCTCGCAATTTTCTCGTCCTGGAACATTCCCAAGGCTCAAAAAGGTTATTTTGCACTCTTCCTGCTGTTGGATACCGGGATGATGGGCGTCTTTGTTTCGCTGGATTTCTTTCTGTTCTACCTTTTTTGGGAAATAGAGCTTTTACCCATGTATTTCCTCATCGGGATATGGGGTGGACCCAAAAAAGAATATGCCGCTATTAAATTCTTTTTATATACCCTGTTTGGCTCGGTACTCATGCTTTTAGGTATGCTGGCGCTCTATTTCACCCTGGAACCCCATACCTTCAACATGCTCGCCCTGCGTGGTTCCGCCCCGGAAATTGCTCAGAAAATTCTTCTCGGTATGAATGCCGGTAAAGTCATTTTTATCTTGTTGTTTGTGGGATTTGCCATAAAAGTCCCCATTTTTCCGTTCCATACCTGGTTACCCCTGGCCCATGTGGAAGCTCCTACCGCTATATCAGTCATTCTGGCCGGCATCCTGTTAAAAATGGGCGCTTATGGTTTTTTAAGAATATCCTGGCCGATTCTTCCCAGCGCTACTTTATGGTTCGCGCTACCCATGGCGATTCTGGGATTGATCAATATTATCTATGGCGCCATGGCGGCCATGGCCCAAAAAGATTTAAAGAAAATGGTGGCCTACTCATCCATTAACCACATGGGTTACGTCTTATTGGGCATGAGTGCCATGACTGCCGCCGGAATGAATGGCGCCGTGCTCCAAATGTTCAACCACGGCACTATTACCGCTATGCTCTTTATGTTAGTGGGCGTTCTTTACGATCGGGCGCATCATCGCGACATTGACGGATTCGGAGGATTGGCGGCCAGAGTGCCTTTGTACGCCGGTGTGGTGGCCTTGGCCTGGTTTGCCGGACTTGGGTTACCGGGACTTTCCGGATTTGTTTCCGAAGCCTTGTGTTTCATCGGCGCGTTCCCCGTGTTTACCTGGATCACAATCTTTGCAACCCTGGGAATTGTCCTGAATGCGGGTTATTTCCTGTGGTCTTATCAGCGTATCTTTTTTGGCCAGCTCAATCCCAAATATGCAAATTTGGAAGAAATCAATAAGCGGGAATTGTGGATCTTGGTCCCGCTGGCGATTGTAGTGATTTTCCTCGGTATTTACCCGGCTCCCATGCTGAATCTCATAAGTGGTAGTCTCAATAACCTGGTGGATTGGGTGAAATCCGCCGGTATGCTGGCCGGCTATTAAGCTTGGAAATGAAGTAGAACAACTATGGATCTGACGCAACTCACCCTTGGCCTCAAATATTTCATCCCGGAGATGGTGCTTACGGGCTTCATTGCCGTGGCTATTATTTATGATTTATTTTTAAAAAAAGAGCAGTCCTACCGGGTAGGGTACCTGGCTATTCCGGCTCTGATTCTTACCCTAGCCACGCTCTATTTACAGCGGGGTACGCCTTCCACCGGCATTTTCGCCAATATGTTTGTCGTTGACGGTTTTGCCGCATTCTTCAAATGGGTCGTCGGGGTGGGAGCCATTCTCGTGATTTGGATGTCACTGGATTCGGATGAACTTAAAAACCGCCGGGTAGGTGAATACTATGTTTTGATTTTGATTGCGGTCTTTGGGATGTTCCTGTTGGTTTCCGCGAACCACCTGCTTTCGATTTATCTCTCCTTGGAAATGGTAAGCATTATGTCCTACTTATTGGCCGGTTATCTGAAAGAAAATAGCCGATCCAATGAATCCAGCGTCAAATATGTCATTTACGGGGCGTTTGCATCCGGTATTATGTTATATGGTTTTTCGCTCTTGTACGGCCTCACCGGCACCGGATACCTCTCAGCCATTCAACATCAATTAGCAGTTGGCAACCTTTCACCCGTGCTGTTGGTCTTGATCGGTGTATTTATTTTTGCCGGATTCGGGTACAAGATTTCCGCCGTGCCGTTTCATTTTTGGACACCGGATGTATATGAAGGCGCCCCCGCCACTATAACCGCATTTTTATCCGTTGCACCCAAAGCCGCAGGTTTTGGCGTTCTGATTCGATTTTTAAATATTGCTTTCAGCCAGGGGAATCCCAATGCCGCGTCCTGGTTGGCCATGCCCGGATTGGATTGGCCGATAATCATTGCCGGGCTCAGCGCCATCACCATGACCGTGGGAAATGTGATCGCAATTCAACAGGATAATGTAAAGCGAATGCTGGCTTATTCCAGTATTGCTCATGCCGGTTATATGCTCATGGGGGTTGTGGTCGTTGACCAGACCGGAGTTTCAGCGATTCTGTATTACCTGGGGGTCTACCTGCTCATGAACCTCGGCGCCTTTTTTATCGCGATTGAAATTAAAAATTTGTACAACACGGAATCCATTTCGGATTATGCCGGACTGGGATTCAAAGCCCCCTGGCTCGGAATCTCCATGGCCGTGTTTCTTTTCGCCCTCACCGGATTACCACCCACCGCGGGATTTGTGGCCAAGTTTTACCTGTTCCGGGCCTTGGTGCAGTCTGGAGACAGTTTTCTGTGGTTGGCTGTTATTGGCTTGATCAATGGCGTTGTGAGCCTGGTCTATTATATGCGAATACTTAAGGCTATGTACTTTGAAAAGATGGAATTTCCGGAGCAAACGGCCAAGGTCCGGGTTCATTTCAACATTCTCATGCTTATTCTGGTTATACCGCTGTTGGTCGGCTGGATGTTCGGTGACCCACTCTCCCAAATCACCAACCACGCGGTTCACCTCTTCTTTTAAACTTTAGGTCCGGTTTTTCAAAAAGTTTGCAAGTCAGGCTTTGGTCTTTTTTATCCGGCCGGACGTCTGTATAATCGCCCCGGGCGAATATACAACCGGAATCAATGCCTGATTGATGCGTGGGATTTATGCTTAAGTACACAATTTTTAATGAAAAAGGAGGCGTTGGCAAAACAACTATCGCCGCCAATTTAGCAGCTGCCCTGGCTTTGCGAAAAATGAAAGTTCTGGCTATTGATTTCGATCCCAAAGGCAATCTTACTAATTATTTTCTTGCCGAAAATCCCATCAAACACAAGCGCCTGGAGGAAGTTTTTACACTTGAAAATTTGGAACGGAACATCACCCCGGTGCGCCAAAATTTGTTTCTATTACCGGCCTTTAACGGCTTGTATTCCTTCGACAAGTCTGCGTATCTGTCACGCCAGTTTACACCCATGGAAGACAATACCTTCATGGTGGAAAATCTGCTCCAAAAATTGCGCTACGATTTTATTATCATTGATGCTTTACCAACCTTTAATCTGCTCACACTCAATGCCATCCAATTCACCAAATATATTCTGGTCCCGGTTTCCATGAATTTCTGGGCGCTGCAAAGCATGGTTGAACTAGACACCAAGATTTTTAATCTGACTCGGGTAGGCCGAATATTCAAAATCATCCCCAATTTCTACGATCGGGTAACCACGGTTTCCCGGGACATTATAAAAGAGCTGCGCAGCACCTTTTTTACCGCTGTAACCAAGACGGTTATTCCGCGTAGAATTGCATTGGAAAAGGCCGCCGGATCATCCAAGACAATTTTTGAGATGTTTCCCAACGACTCCTCCGCGCTTGCATTTAAGAAACTCGCACGCGAAATCATGATCCAATAGACAGCCACTTGAGACCATCGACATGCTTATTAAACATCAAACTTGTGACGAGGGTAGCGCATGCTCAAACTGATTGAACCTCACGGCGGTGAGCTAAAGAACCTGATTGCTTTAAATTCCCGTTTAGTTGAATTAAAAGTCGAAAGCGTACATCTACGGTCATGGCCCCTGACCGACCGGCAGATCGCCGATCTGGAATTACTGTTGAACGGTGGATTTTCGCCGTTGACCGGGTATCTGAATCAATCGGATTATAAAAATGTTTTGCGGAACATGCGGTTGACCAATGGCTTGTTATGGCCCATTCCCATCACTTTGGATGTAAGTGAAGATTTCGCCAACCAGCTTAGTCCGGACGAAAAAATTGTGCTGCGCGACAAAGAGGGAGTCGCGCTGGCCGTACTGACCGTGAAAGATAACTGGAAACCGGACCTGAAAGCCGAAGCCCGGTCTGTTTTTGAAACAACGGATCCTACGCATCCGGGTGTTCGCTACCTGCTGGAACGGACAAACAGGATGTATTTGAGCGGACCGCTGGAAGGGTTGCTCCTGCCCCACCATTATGATTTCAAGGAATTTCGAGATACTCCGGGAGAGCTGCGGCGGATCTTTCAAAAACTGGGCTGGTACAACATCACCGCCTTTCAAACCCGGAATCCCATGCACCGGGCGCATTATGAAATGACCCAGCGGGCGGCCTCGATGTACAAAACCAACCTGCTGTTACACCCGGTGGTGGGTTTAACCAAACCGGGTGATGTTGATCATTATACCCGGGTCCGCTGTTACCAGCAATTATTGCCGAAATATCCCACTGGAACCACCATGCTTAGTTTGCTGCCCCTGGCCATGCGCATGGCCGGACCGCGCGAAGCGCTGTGGCATACTATTATCCGCAAGAATTATGGCTGCAATCACTTCATAATCGGCCGGGATCATGCCGGTCCCGGGAACAATACAAATGGAAACCATTTTTATAAGCCGTATGCCGCTCAGGAATTAGTGGAACAACATGCTGCTGAATTGGACCTGACGGTTATCAAGTTCAAAAAGCTGGTGTACATCGAAGACCGGGCCGAATTTCAGCCCATTGATAAAGTGGCCGCGAACGAGCGTATTCTGGATATATCCGGCTCCGAGCTTCGTCACCGCCTGGATAAAGGTTTGGATATCCCCGAATGGTTTTCATTCCCGGAAGTCATCCGGGAACTGCGCCATACCTACCCACCCATGATAAAGCGGGGGTTTACCGTCTTTTTTACAGGGTTGTCCGGTTCGGGGAAGTCCACCCTGGCTAACGGCCTGTATGTGAAGTTTATGGAAGATGGAAGCCGCCCGGTAACCTTATTGGATGGCGACGTGGTGCGGACGCATTTGTCGAAAGAACTGGGGTTTTCGAAAGAACACCGCTCCATCAATGTACGGCGGATTGGTTATGTGGCCAGTGAAATCACCAAGAACGGCGGCATTGCTATTTGTGCGCCTATTGCACCGTATGAGACTGACCGGCAAGCTAATCGTGAGTTGATTTCACAATACGGCGGCTACCTTGAGATTTTCGTGAACACACCCCTGGAAGAATGTGAAAAACGGGATGTGAAGGGTCTGTACGCCAAGGCCCGTCAGGGTTTGATCAAGGAATTTACCGGAATCGATGATCCTTATGAAGAACCAACCGCTCCCGAGATGGTGGTCGATACGACTGGTTCTGAACCGGAGGCTTTGGTGCAGGAGATTTTGCTCAGGATTAAGCAATTGGGATATGTATAGGCTTCATCTCGATTTAATAAATCTCTGAATTGGCTCCCCCGGGCTTTTTAAAGGGCGGGACCGATCAGTCTAGGCCTTAGAGTAATCAGCTACGACTTGGTGAACGGAACTTCCCGCTGGCAGCCGGATGACCTTTATCTATTTGATGTTGGGTTTGATTAACCATTTGATATGCCGACGGTTCTTTTCTTTTTAATCGCCTATTCTCTCGCCAGCGCTTCAGGTTTCGTCTGGAAGGATTCCGTGAAAACAATTTCTCACGGTACACCGGCTTTGTTGATGTCGAACAATTTGCATTATGCATACGCAATCTCTGCTCCGAATTGAAAGGTTGGGTGAAATAATAGCGATCCCGCTTCTCAGAATAGATGATGTAAGTGTAATACATAGAAAGCTTTAATAACAAAAAGCCCTGAGTCACGACCCGGGGCTTTTTATGATATTGGCGGGACCGACGGCGCTTCCCGCCAACCGGCGGGATGACCTCGATCTAGTCTATTCCGTGTTGGAATTGATCAGCCACTCGATATACCGGCGGCTTTTTTTCCGTTTGATCGCATATTCTCTCGCCATCGCATCAGATTTCGTCTGAAAGGATTCCGTGTAAACGATTTTCCAAGGAACCCCGGCTTTGGTTGATTTTGTACAGCCATCATTATGCATACGCAACCGCTGCTCAAGGGTCGAAGTATATCCGGTATAATAGCGATCCCGCTTCTCAGAATAGATGATGTAAATGTAATACATCGTGAGTTATAAATC
>CAZIWX010000042.1:0-20883 GCA_964543125.1 uncultured Lentisphaeria bacterium
CCCATCACTGCGTCCGGATCGCGTTGGTGGATATGGAGGGCAGCCAGCCCGATAGCCGGCGCGGTATTTTTTCCCACTGGTTCTATGAGAATATTCTCTCTGGGTAATTCGGGAATCGCTTTCCGAATGCCGGCTTCCTGATCCGAATTGGTAACGATTACAATCCGGTCAATTTCAGTCAGATGTCTCAGGCGTTCCACGGTTAACCGCAGCATGCTGTGTTCATTGGCAATATTCAGAAGTTGTTTGGGATGCCTTTTGCGGCTCCTCGGCCAGAAGCGTTTTCCAACGCCCCCTGCCATGATTACGGCATAAAATGACATCTTCACCCCTTTGTTATTCGTGTTGTGTTCATAAGCTATGGCTTGACAGGTATCCTTCAAAGGTTAATTCCACCGGTCCGGTCAACCAGGTTGTTTCGTCCCGGTAATCGACCGTTAGCAGGCCCCCGGGAAATGTCAGTCCGATCGGCCATTTTACCTGACGAGCATGATGTAGATAGGTAGCACAGGCAGCGGCGCCCGTTCCACACGCCAGTGTTTCGGCATCTACGCCACGTTCAAAAGTACGGACCCTGGCTTGCTGCTTTGTATATTCCAGAAAATTTACATTAGCGCCATCGGGACAGGCCGGAGAGCGGCGGCTTAACCGATATCCCAGTTCCTGAACCGGCGCCGATGACAGATCCTCGAAGGGCAATACCAGATGCGGCACACCCGTGTTCAGGAGGATACCGGCCTGTCCCTCCAGCGTTACAGCTGGTTGGGCCGGATTAACCTGAATTTCGATCCAAATCCGTCCGGTATCCGTGTAATACCGATGGAAACCATCATCGGCCAGGAATCGGCCCTTGGCAGGTGCTGATTGCCGTGCCTGGGCAAAAGCACACAGTGCGCGGGCGCCATTCCCACACATTTCGCCCCGGGAACCATCGGCATTGAAGTACACCATCCGATAATCGGCTTCCGGGCAATTTTCCAGTAACAGAATGCCATCAGCGCCGATGCCAAAGTGGCGGCGACACCACCGGCGAATGCCGGCTGCCGTGAAGTTTTTTACCGATTGACGGTTGTCGATAATGATGAAATCGTTACCCGCGGCTGAATATTTGAAAAATTTGATCATTTTGGCATTAAATCCCATTGACCCATATCCAAGTCCCAGCGGGCACGAATTCTTACCGTTTCCGGATAGATCCAAAATAATTCGGCTCGGGAAAAGGCATTCATTCCGCCGGCGTCGTATTTTCCATTGCTGTTTTCATCTTCATAAGCCCACAACTCGTATTTTCCGGAATTTAAATTGTTCACGGTGGTCACCGAATCGCTGGGAATGCTAACTGTTTTGGAGGTTGCCTTGTTCTCGATGTTTAACATGAGGGTTTGGCCGCTGTTCTGACTCAATGTCAGACTTCCCAGTGAATCCCGGGAAACAGTCCCGAGATAACCCGTTAAAAGGGTATCTTGCATTGTAGCGCCCAACCAGCTTTTCACAAATCGAGTCTGAATCCGCCACTCGAATTTTCGCCCATCCGGGAGCATTGAATCGGGTTTGAATTGTAGAACGGTCGTGCCCACCTGTGAAATTTTCCCGGCTAACTCCAGGGTATCGCTTCCAATTTGCCGGAACTGGAAGGTGGAATCACGGTTAAAAATCACCGGTAAGCTGAATTGAACATTTATTCTCGTGGAAGCGGTTGGAATAATCAGACCGGATCCATTTTGAAAGCGCACGGACGCCACACTCAATTTGACGGAATCCCGCGTGGCCGCTGTCTGAACCCGTAGGGTGTCACTTTTCAGAATAACTCCGGTTGGATCAACAAATCGATTCACCTGAACCAGGGCCTTGCGCCGCGTCACCGAAGCAGTTTGGACCAGGAGCGAAAAATCATCATCTTTCACCGGTGCGAATCCCGGAATGCGGGCCCTGATTCCATCGATGGTCAAATTAAGATCATCCGGTGTTTGAATGTTATTGACCGGTCGATTGAGCCGCAATTTGAGTAGATTGGGACTCAATTGGCGGACGCTTAGTAAGCGCAAGCCGGAAGGTGGCAGCAAGGCCGGTTTGATGCGGATTTGTTGCAAGGTCGAATCAGGTTGTGGAAACACCGAGGCTGAATGGGGCCGGCCAAACCAATCGCCCGCGTCAATCCGTCCATTTTGATTCACATCCCAGTGATAGAACAAAGTGTAATTTTTCAGTGCGAGATAGGGGAGTGTGAAAGCGCCGGTGTCCGAGGGTTGGAACACATATTCCGGTGGCTCCAGCCGCAGAGAATCCAGCGGCCGGGAAGTGTTTTCATAGAGAAACAACCGGCCCTTGCTCCGCACCTTGCCGTCACCAAATAATTGACCGGCCAATACACCCGCATCAATTTTATCGCCGGTTGAAAAAGCCAACACAAAGCTGCCATCCAGTCCGTTTTGGCGTAAATCAGTGGCATATTTATCCAGGGTTACCAGATAGGTTTGATCCGGTTTGAGAGACTTCTTAAAACGGATCGTTGCTGTTTTCCAGGTCGTTTTAATTTCAAATCCGGCCGGTGGTTCCGGACGGATCGTAATGGCTTGGCGCACTGAATTTTGGATCATTTTTTCGCTGAATTTCAGCTTTATCACCACCTCGGTTGATATGTGTGTTGCCCCTGAAACCGGTTGACTCCGGACTACGGTGGGCGGTGTCTTGTCCGGGGGGCCACCACTTAATGGTCGTTCGCTGGCACACCTGAAAAGCCCCCAAACGGCTATCAGGCTCAGGCCGGGAAGGAGGATGCTTTTACGGCGAAGAATCATTGGGTTTCATCTCCCGGAGGTGTCAAATCTAATGCTAACGAGTGATGCAGGGCCATGAATTCGGGCGTTATCCGGCACGAATAAACCAGAACTTTTAGGCCATTTGCATGTGCCGTGCTAAGCGAATGAGCAAAGGCGGGATCTCGCTGCCACTGAGGTCTGAAAAGACTGGCATCGGGGCGTTGCACGATAAACAGAACCGTCGCTTCGTAGCCTTCCGACCGCATTTGCTCCAGATGCTCAACATGGCGTTTCCCACGCGCTGTAACGGCGTCTGGAAATTTGGCGATGTTATCCTCCACAAGCGTCACGGACTTCACTTCCAATAACATTTGTTTCCGGCCCCGGCTCAATAAGAAATCGAAACGAGAATGTCCCACCGTGAATTCCGGTTTAATCACGGTCCAATCCGCCAACTCGGAGATCAGGCGATTATCGAGACAAAATCTGACAAACCGGTTCGGTAATGTGGAATTGATGGAGATGAGTTGATCTTTTTGATAAACCATGACGAGGGCAAATTTTGTTTTGCGTTTTTCGCCATTCTTTGCTTGAACCAGAACCCGGGCGCCGGGAATCAATAACTCTTTGAGGCGTCCGGGATCCGGTACATGCGCCCAAAGCGTTTGGCCATTCAACCTGACCTTTGCTAAAAAACGATTTGGACGCGTGATGAATTCACCGGGCAATAGGGGTCCGGGAATTCCCATGCGGAGTATCTGACTCAATTTTTCAACTCTTCGGCTTTTGCACTGGCGGAAATCTCGTAGCGATTATAGAAGTCGGACACCCAGGCCGGAAACCGATCATCCAGAATAGCCTGGCGCATGGAAGACATTAATTGTTGATAAAAATAAATGTTATGTATGGAAGCCAAGCGCATGACAAGAATCTCGCCAGCCTTGAAAAGGTGGCGTAGGTAGGCGCGTGTAAAAGTTTGACAGGTGTAGCACTGACAACGATCATCCACCGGCTGAAAATCATCTTTGTAGCGTCCGGCCTTTACATGCAGAGCGCCATTCCAGGTAAATAAAATCCCGTGCCGCGCATTGCGGGTCGGAAGCACGCAATCAAACATGTCCACCCCCAACTTCACGGCTTCGACCAGGTCTTCCGGTTTACCGACACCCATGAGATACCGGGGCTTATTTTTAGGCAGTAGGTCAGTCACCCCGGCGGTTATGGCAAACATTTCCGGTTTGGATTCGCCCACACTTAAGCCTCCAATGGCAAAACCGTCAAAATCCAAACTGGTAATGACTTCCGTGCTCTGGCGGCGCAGGTCGGCATAGACACTGCCCTGGACAATGCCAAACAGCTGTTGCCGGTGCCCATATTGGTCAACGCCGGCTCGAAAAGCCTTCAGACTGGCGGCTCCCCAGCGGTGGGTCCGATTTAACGATTCGATGGTTTCGCTCCGGGTAGCGGGATAGGGTGTGCACTCATCCAAAGCCATGCAGATGTCTGCTCCCAGGTCGCGCTGGATTTGCATGCTGATTGCGGGTGACAAGGTTTGGAGTGATCCATCCAAATGGGACCGGAAAGTCACCTGATCGGCTTCTATTTTATTAAGGCCGGTTAGGCTGAAAACCTGATATCCGCCGGAATCGGTCAATAGGGGCCGGCGCCAATTCATAAAGCCGTGTAAACCACCGGCCTTCTGAATAATGTCCATTCCGGGCCGTAAAAACAGATGGTACGTATTCCCCAAAATGATCTGGGTCCCGGCCGTGCGGAGATCGTCGGGTGAAAGACTTTTCACGGATCCGGCCGTGCCCACCGGCATGAAGACCGGCGTGAGAATTTCACCGTGGCCGGTTACCAGGCGGCCGGCCCGGGCCTGGGCGTTGGATTGGGTGTGAAGGTCTAGTAATTCCAAGATGTTAAAATAAAAATATTTTCAGTATTTACCAGCTTGTTGCCGGGTGTCGAATGATAGAAGAGTAACCCTGAAAACCAAAGCGGAAGATATGGAAAATTCCGGTTAAAAAAGTTTATCCAGCGCCTCGGATACGGTCCGAACCGGCATAATGGATAGTCCGTCAATCCGGCTGATATCCTTGCGGTTAGCTTCCGGACACACAACCCGCATAAACTTGAGCTTGCGGGCTTCCGTCAGCCGCTGGCGGAGATGACTCACCGCTCTGACTTCGCCTCCCAAGCCCACTTCTCCCAATACAAGGGTTTGGGAATCCAACGGGATATCTTTCAAACTGGAGATGATGGCCAGGGAAATTCCTAAATCAACCGCCGGTTCTTCCAAGCGCAAGCCACCCACTACATTGACAAAGACATCCTGGGTGCCCATTCCAAAACCCAGGCGCCGGTCCAGTACCGCCAGCAGCATGGCGAGGCGCCGTAAATCAAAGCCGGTGACATTGCGTTGGGGGTTTCCGTAAACGGCCGAAGAAACCAGGGCCTGGACTTCCGCTAAAAATGCCCGGGAGCCTTCCTGGTGGGAGATGATAGCCGAACCACTCACATTCTCGGTGCGATTGGCCAGGAATAGTTCGGATGGATTTTCCACGGGCTTCAGCCCCGCTGACAGCATTTCGAAAACACCCAGCTCATGGGTGGAGCCAAACCGGTTTTTCTGAGCTCGTAACATCCGAAATTGATTTTGATGGTCGCCCTCCAGATACAGGACCGTATCCACCACATGCTCCAGCATTTTGGGTCCGGCCAAATAACCTTCCTTGGTGATATGTCCCACCAAAATGATGACCGTATGCAGCGATTTTGCAACTCGCATCAGGATTTCGGCCGATTCACGAACCTGACTAATACTGCCGGGCAGATTGCTGCTGCTTTCACTGTATGTGGTTTGGATGGAATCCACCACGACCGCGGCCGGTTTATATTGCTCAATAGCAGCCTGGATATTTTCTACCACTTGTTCATTTGCAAAGTGCAGCTGCTCTTGGGCGGCGTGGAGCCGCTGGGCCCGGTCGGCGACCTGGGGGAGACTCTCTTCGCCGGAGAAATAAAGAACCGACTGCTTTTGAGCCGCGAGACGCCCGGAAATTTGTAATAATAAGGTGGATTTTCCAATGCCGGGTTGACCGCCAATGAGAACCAGACTGCCGGGAACGAATCCACCACCCACCACGCGATCAAATTCTTCCAGACCGGTTTTTAGACGCTTGAACCGCATTGCGCCGGTTTGGGTCAGGGAGTGGAGTTCCCCGGGGGTGGTATGACGGTTGCCGGCGCCAATTCCGGCGGAACGAACTTCGATGATGCTTTCCCAGGCGCCACAGGTATCGCATTTACCCTGCCATTTGGCATACTCGGCGCCGCAGTGCTCACATTCGAAAAATATTTTGGTTTTTTTGGTCATTCAAGGGTCACTTCCCGGCCAGCTTTTGACGGTGTGAAATCGGACCGGGGCGACGGCTCCCGTTCGTTGGTAAAATCAGAATAACAGGGTAGCGACAATATAATCGTTCACCAATATGAGCGTTGCCGAAATAACAAAGGCATTGATAGCTGCGCGACCCACCCCGCTGGCGCCCCAACTGGCCCGTAGCCCGATCCAACAACTGATGACGCCAATGGACATCCCGAACATGATGGATTTAAAAATTCCCGGGTAAACGTGGCTGCGCATGTCGAAAGTAGCCTGGACACCACTAAAAAAGGCGCTGAAATTCAGATTGAAAAAGTAGTCGGAAATAAAATATCCGCTGAAGATTGCCACAAAATCGGCCCACATGGTGACCAGCGGAAGCATAATGATCATGGCCATAACCCGCGGAGTCACCAAATTACGGATGGGATTCAAGCCCATGGCCTGAATGGCATCCACCTGTTCAGTGACGACCATGGTAGCTAACTCGGCAGCGATTGAGGAGCCATTGCGGCCGGCCAGGACCAGAGCGGTTAGAACCGGCCCCATTTCCATGAGAATGCCGCCGGCCACAATTTGTCCCAGGAATCGCATGGGCAGGGTGCCTTTTAACTGATAAGCGCCTTGCCAGCCTGCCACCGCGCCGGCAAAAATGGCGATGATCGTTGCCAGGGGCAATGCCCGCACGCCCAGTCTGAACATCTGTTGCAGGTAGAGATAGCGGTCAGCATGGATGTAATGGATATTGCGCAGCGCCCGGCCAAACAGAATGAACACCGACCCAACTGAGGCCACAAAATTCAATGTTTTTCGGCCGAGCCAGTAGATTAATTGCATTTAAGCCATCATTAAAAGTCTAATCCCAAAGAAAATAAATGGTTGGGCTTTGAGAATAGGGTTTGGTTGGACATATCGTAGGCGAGGTCATAGCGCAGGACAAAGTAACCCAGATTGATCCGCATCCCAACACCTGTGCTGAGAAAGCTGGTATGATCTGTCATATACGCAGGCTTATCCTCCCAGGTTTTGCCATAGTCGGCAAACACCAGACCGCGAACATTATTGAACATCAATGGGAGGGGCCATTTCATAATCAAGTATTGAATGAAAGGGAACCGGAATTCGGTATTGAACAGTAGATAATGTTCCCCCGATAACTCGAAATAGTTGGCTCCGCGCAGGGGAAATACCCAGCGGGAAAAGTAAGCATCGGCGTAGTCATAATTGGCTGGAATGTTGGCATAGGCATAAGCGCTGTTCACCCAATTGGAGACGCCCCCCACATAGAAATTCTGTGGATGGGGGCCGTAGCTGCTGGCGCCGCTCAGGCGCAGGGCGAACGAGTAGTCATGACCAACCTTGAAATAACGTCTGGCATCCAGGGACAGGGTCACGAATTCCCGGTCGGAAGTAATAAATTTGGGTGAGACCAACAGGCCCGTGTTGACCCGCCAGCCATCAACCGGATACAGTTGTCCGTACAAAACATTGTCAAAGACCCAGTTAATTTGGGGCATCATGGTGGAGATGGTCGTATCGGTGCCGGGCCGGGTGTAAACTTCGCCGTATTCGTTGAAATCATAATTGTACTTGTTCACATTGAACCAGGTGAGGGAACCTTCCACGCGTTGAAATTTGCTAAAGGGGTGGGACAGACCCGTTGAAAGGCCATAATTCCGGACCTTCAGGTGTTGCCACCAGTAATCGTCCGGGAAGTGAAAGGCCAACAGATGCATATTGGTTCGATGGGCCAGATAATCGTAGCCTAAAAGCAAATCGGAATTTTGGAGATTCTTATATAATTCAAAGCCAAACTGGATCTGGTGGTTTCCCAGGATGTCGGAGAAGATCATGAGGGCGTTGCCCTGAAACCCGAAGAAATTGTCATACCCGGCCCGGGCATCGACCAGGTCTATGGTGAATCGCGTTTTGTACGGGTGAACCAGATAAGTTCCGGTACTATCCTGATAGGAAATATTTTCAGCAAGAATCGAATCGGCCGCCAAAGGAGTCGTATCCGGAGGCGTCATCTGATGTTGGAAATCCGAGCTGAAAATATATCGGCTGTAAGGATCCGCCAGGGCTTGCTGGGAGGGGAGAGCCTCATTCTGTTTCTTGTAAGTCACATCGATCTGAAGATCTTTGCGGCGGAGAAAATTTGATTTAGGCGGCTCGGCCAGAGCGGGTAAGTCCAACGGATTACTTATCTCGTAGATATCCCAGCCGCCGTGTTCATACCCGGCAAAAACCAAGCGTGCGTCCTTGTCGCCCCAACTCAGCTGAAATACACCGGTAAGAACATTGGTGATGGGATATTCCGCTCCCGTTTGCAGATTGTACAGGTAGACATTCCAGATTCCGGACCGATCCGAGGTGTAGGCCAGCATTGGTTTGGCGGTAGCAAAAACCGGGGAATCCTCATCCCGCGGTGTATTGGTAATGCGTGTGATGGAATCGGTGGCAACTTCAATGGTATAAATGTCCGTGTGCTGATAGGGATGGTCCAAAATTTTTACATTGGTTTCCACCTCGCCGGACCGGGGTTCTTGGGGGTTGAGATTTCCCTGGCGGTCGGAAACGAAGGCAATTGTTTTACCATCGGGCGACCACGACGGATCATTATCCTTGAAAAAATCCGAAGTGATCTGGTCCAGCTTTTTAGTGTTCAGATTGTAAACATACAAATCAACGGCGCCGTGATTGAGACCTGAAAAAGCAATACGATCAGCCACCGGCGACCAGGCCGCGGTGAAAATGCCGTCCAGGTCTAACTTGATGATCTGTTTTTTTTCGGTTTTAGTATCGTATATCACCAGCGCATCGTGATCACCTGCTTTGGAGGCGAAAACCAGGCGGCGATTATCCGGCGCCCAGCTGATACCCGGACTGAGCCATTTCAGTTCTTCCAGGTTGGCAGTCCTTTGGCCGGAGACGATGCGTTTGACCTGGCGGCCGTCTTCGGCGGAAATAAGATAAATATCGGCATACCCGCTACGATCGGACTGAAAGGCGATGCGGCCGCCATCCGGTGAGATCGCCGGACTCACATTGAAATAATTTTCCAGGTCCGTATGGTCGGTCATCCGGCGGGACATATCTTCCAATACCGACCGGCCTTCAATATCGGACCAATGGTCTTTCCGAACATGAAACTGCCATTTTTCGTTCAAATCGTCGATGCCCAGACCCAGCGTATGCTTCAATGTCCGGTCAATCGTCTTCTGACCTCGTAGATTGTGGAAAAGCTCGCCGATTCTTTGTACGCCGTAGGTCTCTCCGATATAGCGGAGGATACTCTGGCCGCCTTTGTAGGCCATGTAATTATCCAGGGCGCGCAGGGGCGGAAGCAACCCGTTGATCGAGGCGTCGCGGATGATCATGTCGGAATTAGAATCCCAATCCAGGGAAGAATATTCAGCATAGCCTTCGCTGAGCCAGAGCGGCAACTCCACCCGGACCCGGCCGCTAACCAATGACTGCACATTACCACCGAAAAGCATGTCATTTACCACGGCGTGAGTTAACTCGTGATGCAGGACATGGCGAAATTGTTCGTAGCTACCCTCAAAAGGAACGACGACTCGGTTTTTAAATAATTCGGTAAACCCACCAATTCCTTCGTACAAATAATCCAGCGTGACATTGGTTTGTTGAAAATCGTTGTGGGAGTTGTAGATGATGATGGAAACGCGCTTGGTTAATTCCCAATCCAATTCTTTGGATATGGTCGTATACGCACGTTCACTAATATCAGCTGCGAAGGCGGCAATATTTTTCCCCCCTTTATAAAAATAAATGTCGAAGTGGAGTGTCTGGATGAAAGACCAATTCATATTACGATACTGGATTTTATTCTTGCCGAATTGACCGAATGCCGACTCGGCGAGGAGTAATCCAGTTAAGAGGAAAAAAAGGAAACGAATTTTATTACGCATGCCTGCTATCTTCTCGTACCATTGATGGTTATTGGGTATGAAAATAAGATTTCCTGCCTGATTTGTCAATTCATTGACAGGGCTCATCATCACGCCGGGCTAACCTTACAAAGAAGTTGATCGGCTAATTGTTCCCTGGCCGGGGTAATACCCCGGAATTTAAAAACCCCTCGGTAGAGGGGCTTATAGCGGTCAGTGTAAATTAGGTTACTTAACAGGTTTTACAGCGGGTTTGGCAGTCCCGGCACTGC
The DNA here is from genome assembly GCA_964543125.1 of uncultured Lentisphaeria bacterium. Lineage (GTDB taxonomy): Bacteria > Fidelibacterota > UBA8477 > UBA8477 > UBA8477 > CAZIWX01. Next base: position 10,334 of record CAZIWX010000042.1, read on the forward strand.
TGTCGAACCCCGGTAAAATTGATTCAACTTCAGAGTGGGGACGCGGAATCACATGCACGGAAACCAGTTCACCCACTTTTTCCGCGGCTGCTGCGCCGGCGTCGGTTGCGGCTTTCACGGCACCTACATCACCACGCACCATTACGGTCACAAATCCACCGCCGACGTGCTCTTTTCCAATCAAGCGAACATTGGCAGCTTTGACCATGGCATCGGCTGCTTCTATTGACCCGACCAATCCACGGGTTTCGATCATTCCCAGTGCATCTAATGACGTAGCCACTTAAATTCCTCCACTCATTCAAATATTAGTCCGATATCAGCATTATGAGTGAGATTTTAACGATTCGGGCTTTAGTTGTCAACCGAATTAAAACATGATGTGAATATCATATTCAGGTGTCGCCGAGAGTAAAAAAATTAAGCGTGGCAGGAAACCGGTCAGGCGCTTAGTTTTTCGAACTCATGGAAACCGCCTACTTTATTTCGGATGTACATCTGCATTTTACAGTGGATGAAACCGAGCGGTTACGCCGCGCGGCGCTGTATGAATTGTTGGACCGGATTCGGCAAGAGAGAGCAACCCTATTCATTCTCGGGGATTGGTTTGATTTCTACTTTGAATACCGGCATGTCATCTCAACCGGCTATTTTGATGTCTTTTCCAAACTCAACGAATTAAGAAAAGCGGGTGTCAGCATCAATTTTGTCGTGGGAAACCACGACTACTGGTTGGGAGCTTTCATGAAGAAAACCCTGGGTATTAAGGTTTATTTAAATCCGGTTCAGATCGAATTTGATGGAAAACAGTGGTTTCTCATCCATGGCGATGGACTGGCGAAAGAAGATGTGGGCTACCGAATTCTTCGCCGGTTTCTGCGCCACCCGCTCCTTGTGACGCTTTTCCGCTGGCTGCATCCGGATGTGGGGCACTGGCTGGCAAAATTCGTATCCTACCAATCACGCACCCTGAATGCCGATGAAGCCGCTGCGCTGGAAGCTCGCGTTCAGAAAAACCTCGTTTTGGCGCGTAAAAAATTTGAAACGGATATCCATTTTTTCGTCACGGGACACGTTCACTGGCCCCGAATTGAAACCGGGGGGGGTAAAACTTTCCTCACGATTGGCGATTGGTTGGATCATTTTTCATACGGTTATTATAACGGAGCGAATCTGTTACTTAAGCAATGGCCGGTTAAGTCCCTGCCACAAAGGGAATTACCTTGACTAAATGGTTAAAATTAGATAAACTCAAAAAAGCACTTGAACGGCAGGTCCAGCTTGTACCGCGGGGCACCGCGGCAAACCGGAAGGGATTTCATGGGTAAGCAAGTTTTCAATAGGGTGTTGCTAGGTGTGATCGCGAGTGTGTTCATCATCGGATGCAGCTCCCAAGCACCCAATACGGTGGAAGGGATCGATAATCTCTATAATCGTTATCGGGATGGTAATAAAAAAGCTCTGGTCAATTTAACGGATATTCTTAACGATCAGGGAACGCCAACCGATGTCCGGATGCATGCGCTTAAAACCATTCTGAACAGCAACGATCCTAATGGCCTGACGGCGATTCGCAAGGCCATTGAAACGGACGCTTTGACGGATCACAATCTATTTATGGCCGCGGTTAAAGGGCTAAATGATGTACCCGGCCAAAAGAATGTTACGATAGTGATGAAGGCTTTGGAAACAGCACGAAAGAATTACTCCGCTGACCGAGACGAAATGCTGCGGTTAATTGAAGATCAAGCTGATAATCGGAGCGTGGCCGGTCTGTTAGCTATTTACAGTCACTCGGAGGAAGATTTTCAGAAATTTGAAGCCACCATGACCCGGGTATTGGGCAAAATGGATGACCAGCGGGTCATACCCATCCTTATGGCCGTGGCTTCGGATAGACGGGTTCCGCTGGATATCCGGAATAAAGCGATTGAGTTGTTGGGCCGGAAAAACGATCCGGCGGTTGGTAAGCTGCTTGCCCAATTATTGCAGGATCCCGGCAGTCAAAACGAAATCCGGGATTTTGCCTTGGCCAGTACGGACGAATTGAAAGATGGCCGTGTGATTCTGGCGCTGGTTGAAGCGTTGCATGGTGAGCGATCAGCCTATTTCACCATGGTAGATGCCATTACACGTGGACTGGAAAATTATACCGATCCCGCCATCAAACCGGTTTTACTCTCTGTCGCCATGGATGACATGTTCCCGTTAAGGCTGCGCCGCCAGGCTTTGCAGGGACTCGCGAACTACCAGGAACCAGCGGTGGCGGACACTCTTATCGGGATGTTGGAAAAGCCGGATAATTTTGTTTACTACACGGACATCAAACGAATTGTGGACGGTGTGGCCACACCGGAACTGACCAACAAATTAGAACGCACCGCTTTGGCGGCCCAACGGATGTCGGAGTCCCAATGAGCGGCAAATATTTTACAACGAATCCGGCCAGGCTGGTCCTGGTAATCAGTATTATCACTTTCAGTTTCCCCACGTTGCAACCGGCCTTCGCGCAAACGCCCTCGCAATCAGAGTCGGTTTTGCAAGCGCTCGATACGTTGGTAACGCAGACCAGTGGAACGATTGCAGCCAAGCCGGATAGTGAACCCCCGCGGAATTTTTTTAAAACTCGGTACGGTGGTTCCGATTCATTCAATATAGACACCCGGGTCGAACAGCTTCAGTTGCAATTGTCGGACCTCCGCAGCAGAATGGAGAAGGTTGAGAGCGCCTCTTCCATCAATCGTTTGCGGCGTGAGATCAAGCGTATTACACAAGGCCCGGATGAGGTCAGTGAGATCACGCTCCAAAACGGAACGATCGTGGTGGGCAAAATCATTTCCGAGAACATGGATCGCATTATTGTCCAGACCTCCATTGGCCAGCTCACTTTAAATCGCGTTTCGATACAGGGGATCAAAGCGCAGAAAAAGCCCCATGCGGTTGTTGAGTTGAAGGGAAATTATGAGGAACGGCTTTACCCGGATAAACGCGGATTCCAGGGAAAGGTGATCAATAAGGGTTTGCGACGAGCTGATTTTGTACGGGTGGTCTTTAGATTGCACGATAGTAAAACCAATATCATTGCTCAGGATTCAACATTTATTCAGGGCGAGGATGCCACTTTCTTAAGTGGCGTCGTAAGTGAATCATCTTTAAATCCGGATAAAGAGGGTGCATTTTACCTCGAAGTTCACTTGCCTTCGGGGGTGGATTCGCGTAACATATCCTATGTCACGTATAAAGTTCGGTTTGACGAGTTCCAGTAGTTGAGCGTGACGCTTTGACAACGGCCTCTATACAACCCACATAAGCAAAGAGGGGGTCCAACCTCTCTGAACCCCTCCTCTTTGCTCATCCTTTAAAGTAAGCGCCCCGCTACCGGGGCGCTTACTGCTGTTAAACTATTTTTCTCCGCTAAAACTGAAAAGAGAAATTGACCGTCGGCAGGAACGGCAAAAGTGCGTATCCACGGTCTTCCTGCGCCGTGAGCGACCGGGCACTCACCGGTAAGGCCCGGGTGGAGGCGTTGGTGAGATTATAGATTGCCAGCGTTACCCTGCCGGAGATGGACTTCCACGTGAAATCCCGGTACAATGAGACATCCAACCGGTTGTAGAACCCACCCACTTTTTCATTTTGGACTGCATCCAGATAAGCTTTACCCGATGCGAGGCGGTAGGCGGCTGTATATCCCGTATGTGCATTCAGGTTTCCACCAATCGAGATTGAGAGACGCTGGGTTCGGTGTCCCGGTGCTTTAAATTCAAATCCGGTTGAGTCGGTCCACACAGCCTGTCCCAACTGGTAATGAATTAAGCTGGTCAGGTCCCCGAGCCGCCGTTCCGCCACCACATCTAATCCGATTCGGCGTCCACTCTGTAAACCCTGGAGCCAATGCCCCAGGACATCCACCCGGCCAGTCCATAACGAATCCAGAGTAGCCGGTGAAGACTCGGTTGCGTAGTAAATCCGGCCTTGCAGATCATAACCCACCCGGGGCGTCCATTTACCGCCTAGTCCCATTAACCAGGTTTGAGGAACAGGCAGGGTTTTATCATAGGGGAGAATCACATCCATAAGGGGTTGCTCGATGGTGGTCGGCAGGGAGAGTTCAGCGATCATGGTTGAATAATGCCCAATCCGGGCGTTTAAAGCATACACATTATTGGGCTGCCAGATCACCTCAAGCCGTGGATCCCAGTACATTTGAGATAATCCGGTGTTGAGCATTGCCCGCAACCCACCATCCAATACCAAATGCCAGGGCAAACTGTAGCGGTAAGAGGCGTACGTTGCCACTAACGCCGACAAGCCGGAGGAAGCGCGGCTGGCGTCGGCAAAATTCATCCGAGGAGATAATATCTGAGAATGAACACCGGCCGTTAAAAAATTGTTCTGTCCAGTGTAATATTCACCTTCAACGAACCCGCCATAGGTTATGAGTTCATTTGCCATGGCTGAAGAGAATTGTTGGTTACCCCACAGTGGAACCAAAGTGCCGCGCATATAACCATAATACCGTGTCCGATATAGGCTGGCATGCATTAAAAATTGGTTGGAAAGCCGATGCTGAATGCGCGCCATCCAGAAACCGTCATCCCAGATCGATTGAGCGTAAATCGAATCAGCAGCTCCGTACCAATGCAGCTTATCGTGGGAAGTGAGAAAACTGATCGCCGCGGTGGTCTTATCTGAAATATCGAAAGTGGCTTTGCCGTTCAATTCGTAAAAATAATAGTCCGGCGTGGAGGGTGCAAACAGGTTGGACGTGGGAAAATATTTGCGGGAGTAAATGCTATCAAAATCGATCCGCCGACCACTCACATACCAGGAACCACCGAGAGGATGCGGACCGGAGGTGGTAAGGTTGCTTTCCAGCATTCCCAATTTTCCAATTGCCTGAAAACCGGAGCGGTTGCCTTCGTTGAAGACCAGATTGGAGAAGTTGTCGTGGGTAAACCCCTGGCTGGCAGCGCCACCTAAAACATAATGCCGGATATATTTCGCGGCGGCCAGATTAAAAGGCTGGAAAATGCTATACAGGTGCCGCGTATTGTAAACCGGCACACCATCCAGTTGATATTGAATATGATCATTGGTGATGCGCAACCATTTGCGGGGTGGATTCAAATTAACGGTATAACCCACGATAACCGGCAGGGTATCGGGGATCAACGTGATGAGCGAATCCGCTTCCGGTGAGGCCTGTTTCATATCGGGTTGGTATTCCGGTTGGAGCAATAACGAATCTTCCACCACTACTTCGCGCAGGCCAATCGTTTTGGGGCGCAAATAAATCCTTACCTCCTCATGGGATTCCTGATGGAAATACAACCGCGTATGGTAGGTCTGATACCCAATGTAGCTGCACACTAGATCCAGTGAATCCAACTGCATGTCCCCCAGGAAAAAATAGCCGTCTATATTTGTCGTTGCGCCCAGGCGGGTTCCCATGATCACAATATTGGCAAAAGGGAGCGGTTCCTGGGTGCGCGCGTCGCGAACCATCCCTGAAATGGAGGTAATCTGCCCCCAGGCGGCCGTCAGGCTTAGAAAAAGCAGCAACAATCCGGTTCGAATACTAAGTGTCGATCGCATTGAGCGGGTATCCTCTGGTTTATCCATATCTTCGCACTTCAACGATGTAGAAAAAGCGCGGGTTCCAGTCAAATTACTTCCATCTTTTCTCATTGCTGTTAATTTACACCATCAGAAGGTGAAAAAATATGAGCGCTGTTACAATTGTTCCGGTTAAGTCCCGGCGTGATATACGCCGATTCATTGATGTTCCCAGATTGATTTATGCAAATGATCCCAATTGGGTGCCCATTCTCGAGATGGAACAACGGTCCTGGTTCAAAGGCTCCCATGAGTTTTACAGCCATGGTGACGCCCAAGGATTTATTGCGCTGCGGGAGGGCGCGGCCGTGGGCCGCATCATGGCGATCCATGAAGAGATTCGCGCCCAAAACCACGGTGGCAAGCTGGGCGGGCTCGGTTTTTTCGAATCTCCCGCTGATCCGGCGGTTGCGAATGCTCTTTTGGATGCCGGCGAGGAATGGCTGCGAGCCCGTGGCCTATCCCGGGTACGTGGTCCCATCAGCCTGACTGAAAATGATCAGTATTGGGGTTTGTTGGTGGATAATTTTTCCCAACCCTATATCGGGATGAATTATAACCCGCCTTATTATGAAAAATTCTGGACGGATCACGGTTATGCCGCCACCAAAGGTATGTATTCTTACAATTTACCGCTGGATGGCACAACCCCTTCGCGGTTGATCCCGGTCGCCGAGCGCTTGAAACGAGCGGGACACGTCACGGTCAGAACCCTGGAAATGAAGCACATCAAGCGGGATGCGGAATTGCTGCGTCAGATCATCAACCGCGGGTTCATTGGTGTTGATGATCATATCGATGTACCTCCCGAAATGATCGATTCCATGGTCAAGCAGCTCAAACCCATTGTGGACCCGGATTTCATAATCATCGGATTTTACGATGGCGAACCGGCTTCATTTGTGCTCTGTCTGCCGGATTGGCATTTGGCTTTCAAGCATGTGAATGGAAAATCCGATCCTCTTAACCTGATCCGGCTCTTGCTATTTAAAAAGAAGATCAATCGTTTACGGGTATCCATTTTCGGAACCGTACCCGAACATCGCAACAAAGGTCTGGAAGCGGCCATTTTTGCCTACGGTTACCAACTGGCAATCAAGAAGGGGATTCAGGCCGCGGAAGCTTCCTGGACCGCGGAAGACAATCGCCTGATGCGGGCTGGAATCGAAGCCGCCGGCGGCGTTCATTATAAAACTCACCGGTGGTATGAGCGGGATATCTAGGCCCCTAAAATTCGCCGCTAAACAACCCGGAGAAGTCAGCCAGCGCCGCTAAGCCGCGGCGATCCCGGCTTTTAGATTCACTCTCGATCTGCCAATCTTTTAAGCCGTCAAATAGCTGATAAGGTCCTAATGCAAGCATCACCGGGACATGATATCTTTCTGGTAAATTATCCGTCGCGGCCATACCAGCTTACACAATAATTCCGCAATTTTTTAGCCCGGTAAGTAAAAACCGCTGAAAAAATACCGGGTTCATCCAACCAGGGTAGAAAAATGCGGTCGCCTTCCCAGAGAGGAATATTTTCAATTTCTCCGGGTGTCAGCCAGGCCAGGTTACCTTCGGGTGGATTAGTCAAAAGTGTGCCGGACCAGTGTATTGCCTGGAATAGATACACGTACCAGTCATTTTCTCCATCAAATAACGGAAAAACGATGTGACCCCGCAATTCCGGCCGGGTAATAGTCAACCCGGATTCTTCCATAACCTCACGGACAGCACAGTCTTCCGGTGATTCACCCGGCTCGAATTTGCCGCCCAACCCATTCCATTTTCCCCGGTGATAGTCATTTTCTTTTTTTACACGGTGCAGCATCAGCGTTTTGTCGCCGTCCCGGATATAAACCAGGGTAGCGAGGATGGATTGGCGCAGTTTTCTTGTGTTAAAATTTGACATGGGACATAAGATAGCCTGTATCAATAACCAAACAAACCGTCGTAGCGCGAATGGCTGCTTTCTTTCGCAAGGGGCAAAAAAAAGGGGGGTCAGGTTATTAGCTAAACAAAAAGGCGGCATTCAAACGCCGCCTTCCTGCTTAGTCACCAGATGCCAGGCTAAATAGCCCCCGCCTGACACCGGGTAAACCCTTTTAGGTCGGATTACCGGCCGGTTCCCCCTAACGATTGGTATGGAAAATTCTTATCCAGCCAGGTTTGCACAATGCCGTGCATCAGCGAAATACCCCGGATGATCTCCCGCCGGTTATCGGCGTTAGTATAAGTTAACATTTCCGAGTGAATCTCGCTGTATTCATCAGCCAGCATCTGAACCACTCCACGACCTTTGGCTGTAAGACTGATATTGGAATACCGGCGATCTTCACTGGATTGAATCCGCTTCACCAGGCCATTCTCAACTAAACCATCGATGATCCGGGTCAACCGGCTGGCAGATAATTTCATGGACATTGCCAGATCATGCACGGAATAGACCGTGTCGTTTTCCATGATCCGCAAACAGCGGAATTCCGCTACCTTCAGCCCATGTTCCCGGGCAAACATCTTTTCCTTGATTTCACAACAACGCAACAGATCGAATGTAAGATCGCTGACGGTAACTGCCTGCAGTCTGATTTCATTATCCATAGACACCCCCATGTACTAATAAATCCCCCGTATATTCAAACCGGTTACACTCGTTGAGTAAAACCGGCGTGTACCCCAATTGGCTTGGCTATCAACTTGCGAATGGCAGTTGTCCATCTTCATTAATACGTACCCCCTGCAATCTTTGCGCCAATTTTCCGAAAAAGCACTGAAAAAGCCGGTTTGGATTGCTAATTTAGCCCCATGCAAAAACAAGTTTCATATAATATTGCAAAGCAGAACAAATTTCCGGAACCCGTCCATATCAGCATTATCCGGGACCAGCACGGCAAGTATAATCCCATCTCCATGGCCTGGGCCATGTTTACCAGTATCGAACCGCCCATGGTGGCCATTTCAATCGGACTGGAACGCTATTCGTACGAGGCCATTGAGCACAGCGGGGAATTCGTATTCGTATTGCCCTCGGAATCGATGGGCGAAGCGGTGCGATTCTTCGGAAGTACTTCCGGGCGTGATATTGACAAACTGAAGGAATCCGGGGTGGCGACCCAGCCGGCAACCCAGATTGATAATGTCTTATTATCCGGCGCCGTGGCGAATTTTGAATGTGTCGTGAAGTCCAGGGTGCGTAGCGGCGACCACATGCTATACGCCGGCCTGATTGTGGCCAGCCATGTCAATACGGAACCGGTGAAACGGCTTTATTCGGTGGAACACCGGGTGTTTGGCGGGGTGCGGCCAGCTTAGCTGTCAGCCGATCCGCCGCCGGATCAGCCGGGGCGGTTCCACGGGTTCGGCGCCGATAGTGAAGACTTTCCCCAGTTGTGACCGAACGCTCTCCAACGCCGGTTTTTTGTTGGCGTGAATAGTGATCAGCGTGTCGCCGGCTCGAATTTTGTCTCCCAGACGGCGGTGGATCACGAAACCGGTGTCGGGATCAATGACATCGCTGGTCTGACGCCGTCCGGCGCCCAGTTCAATTCCTAAAAATCCCAGTTGCATCGTATTAATGGCCCGGAGATAACCGGAACGCTCCGCCTGGTAGTCCACCTTCAGTTTGGCTTGGGAATGAGATTCCGGCCTTTCCAGCACACCCGTATCGCCGCCGTGGAGCCGGGCGGTGGTGATAAATTTTTCCAGGGCGGAACCATCGGCAATGACCGCGGCCTGCTTTTTACGGGCGTCGGCGCCGGAAAGCGGCGCATCGGCCATTTTCAGAATCTCCGCACCCAATGCAAAGGCTACCTCCAGCAAATCAGCCGGACCCTCTCCGCGCAGACACGCCAGCGATTCCGCGACCTCCAGCCAGTTGCCGATATAACGGCCCAGGGGTTGATTCATGTCGGTAATGAGGGCGGTGGTTTTAATGCCGTAAAGCTGACCGATGGCCACCAGGCTTTCCGCCAGCGCTTTGGAATCCGCCAAGGTTTGCATAAAGGCGCCCGAGCCGGTTTTTACATCCAGGACCAGTCCCCGGATTCCCTCGGCGATTTTTTTGCTCATGATGCTGGCGGAAATCAGGGGAATGGAACGCACCGTAGCCGTCACATCCCGCAGTGCATAGAGCTTTTTATCGGCGGGACAAATGGTTTGCGTCTGACCAATGAGGCTGAGGCCGTTGGACAGCACCATGTCATGGAATTGTTCAATGGAAAGATTCACATTAAATCCCGGAATGGATTCCAGCTTGTCCAGGGTGCCGCCGGTGTGGCCCAATCCGCGGCCGGAGATCATGGGGATTTTGATGCCCAATGCCGCCAGTACCGGCGCCAGGATCAGCGAGACTTTATCACCCACACCGCCGGTGGAGTGCTTATCGGCCACGAAACCGGCCGCAGTGGAAAAATCCAGCCGGCCGCCGGACTCCAGCATGACTTTAGTCAAAGCCAGCGTTTCCGCATTGGTCATGCCTTTTATAAATAGCGCCATGAGCAGCGCACTCATCTGGTAAGCGGGGATTTCGTCTTCGGTAAAGCCATTTATAAACCAGGCGATTTCGTCCGGTGTCAGTTCCAGTCCGTTGGATTTCTTTTCGATGATCTGGTAGGGTAACATACGGGTTAATCCTTGTCTCTCAATTCCATCTGGGTGGGTAATGTAATACTGCAAATATCGGATTAATAGATTGAAACCACGGATTACACCGAGGGCACAGATATAGAGAAACCACGAATTTCACGAATTCACACGAATTAAATAAAAAGGGAATGGTTAGTTCGACTAAAAAAAATCACACACTCTAATCCACTCCATCTGCCTGATCCGCGGCTAAACCCTCCCGGCGCAGCCGGCCTGCTTCGTTTTTACAGAAACAAAGTTACACTACCCGTTATGGCAGTGTAAATTCTTTTATGTAAAAAAGGTTCAGGGTTCTCAAATCC
>CAZIWX010000043.1:0-20366 GCA_964543125.1 uncultured Lentisphaeria bacterium
TTTACCATTGACGTAAAGTTGCATCGTAAATTTTCTTTATATTGGCCACCGTTCGGCGGATTGATCAGCCTATTAATTTTAATTCAGAAATTGCGGATCCGGGGGAAGCGGGCCGGCCTTTTCCAGTAATTCCAGTGTTTCAGTGTGATCATCCAAATACCAGGCGACCTTTTCGGCCCGGGCCGCAAGCGAATCTTCTTTTAGGAGATTATAATGATCGCCGGGTTTGAGGGGCAAATGTTTGGCGATCATGTTGACCACGTTGGCGAACCGCGTATCCGGATCATACAAATAACTCAGATCCACGCTCTCTTTAGAGATTTTAGCGAGGTAGGTGAGCTTTTGGATCAGTGCCTGCTGTAAATCGGCGAAATCCTCTCCCCGGTCTCGCTCCGGAAGCAATTCAAGTTTCGCCACCCGAAATGGTATTTCTTTTACCAGCTCCCCGAATCCAACCCGCACCAGACCTTCCAGCACGATATTGGCGTTTCCGCCATCCAGCTCTTCGTGGGAGATTATTCGTCCCAGGCAACCCATCTCATGGTACGGTGGATTGCCATAATAGTTATCCTCGTAAGCGGGCTTTAATAATGCCAGGGCAATGAGTTGCTCACCGTCCAGCGCCGCCGCCAACATTTTACGGTAGCGCGGTTCGTAAATGTGATAGGCCGCCTGGGTGTGGGGAAACAGATGCAACGTAGATAGTGGAAACAGGGGCGCAAATCCGGAGAAGGCTTTTAATGGACGGTCCAGATATCAATTCCTTCCTAAAATGGTTGTGGACAAGAGGGTAGGATCCTCAACCGAATTATTCAGTCATCTGCATGACTTCGAACACCAGTTTTTCGATTCCCGCGGCCGCTTCACTGATGCGGTTAGCCAGCATGTAGGCCGGCGTGGAGACCACTTTTAGTTCACGATCAATCACGAATTCATCGACCGGACAGGCAATATGAATCCCACCCATGGCGGTGATTTGATCGGCGGTATCCGGGTCATTTCCAATAGTCAGTTGGCTACCCGAACCGTAGATCCTGGGAATCATGGCAGGCGCAATGCAGATAAAACCGATGGGTTTACGTGCGCTTGCAACCTCTTTACAAAGTCGTTCCACCTCCGGGTGAAGAGTGCAATCCGATCCATTAATGGCAAAGTCGCACAAATTTTTCGCCGCTCCAAACCCACCGGGCAGGAAAAGCGCATCATAATCATTTCCCTTAGCTTCGGCCAGGTCCTTCACTTCCCCCCGCGCGATACGGGCAGCTTCCACCCGGACATTGCGGGTTTCACCCGGCACAACTTCGCCGGTAAGATGATTGATCACATGGTATTGATCCATATCCGGCGCCAGACACTCGTACCCGACCCCCATGCGATCCAGAGTAAGCAGCGTGATCACACTCTCGGCGATTTCCGCGCCGTCATAAACGCCGCACCCGGATAAAATGACACCAACTTTTTTCATAATAACCCCTTTGGTTTTAAAGCTAGCCGGTTTGCCTGGAGACCGAATTTAGTAAAAAGTACCGGTTTTGACCACCTGGAATCCTAATACCGCTTAAAATGAGATCTGTCGAAATTGCCGGTGCCGGTGTCATTGATTGTAGAATGCCGCTCTGCCCTCAGCCGAATATCATACGTCGAGCAGCCTTGTGTCCGGGTGTCGTGATTCACCGGCCCAGTTCCCTTTCATCAATTTCTCGGCCCAGAATAACCCCACCATGGTTTTGGCATCGGTGATTTTTCCCTGCTGAAGCATCGTCAGCGCATCCCGCAGCGGAATTTTAATAATTTCTAAAAATTCATCGTGATCACGATTGATGGTTGTCTGAGTTAAATTATAAGCCGCGTAAAGCGCCATCTTTTCATCTGAATAGCCAATTGCCGGATGAATAGTCGTCAGCATTTCCCAGCGTTGGGCGGAATAACCGGTTTCTTCCAGTAACTCCCGCTGGCCGGTGGCCAGGTAATCCTCACCCGGATCAATTTTACCGGCGGGTAGTTCAAAAAATTCCTGCCCGGCCGGATACCGAAATTGTCGTTCCATAATAATCGTCGCGTCATCGAGGAAAGGAATCACCACCACGGCGCCGGGGTGAAGTAGATATTCCCGGGAACTCACCCTCCCATTGGGTAAAGTCACTTCATCTTTGCGAATATGCAACAAACTGCCGTCGTAAATGATACGGGAGTTCAGTTGTTTTTCAGTGAGATCAAATTTTGTCATAATTGGAGAGAAGCTTAACGGGAATTGTCCCTGGATGCAAGGATTTAGCTGGGATTGATGTCGCTCGTAACCAGGAGCCAGTCAGGCTGGAAATCTAGGTTTACCCTAGAATGTGGTACTTTGTGATCAGGTCACCGATAACGCCTTTGATACCGGTAATAATGAATTGCACGGCGATTGTGGTCACGATCAAGCCCATGATCCGGGTAACGACTCGCAGCGTGGTCTTGCCAAAGCGATCAACCAAAATGTGGGCGTAACGCAGGATAACGCCGGAAAACAGACCCGCCAAAATGACGGCCGAAGTCAAAATGATGGTTTCAGTCCAGGTGACGGCATTGGCACGGTAGACCATGGCCGTCGCAATGGCTCCCGGACCACTCAGGATAGGAATCGCCATGGGAATAATGGAGATGTCTTCCCGGAAGGTTGCTTCCGTGCGTTCTTTCTCGGTGATGCGTGATTTGGGATGCTGGCCGCGCAGCATGGCCATGCCCATTCCGAATAATAAAATTCCGCCGGCGATGCGGAAGGCATTCAGGGTAATGGAAAACAGGGAGAAGATGACCTGCCCTAAAAACATGAACAGTAACAAGGTAATGATAACGGCGAAGGTGGTACGTTTGGCCAGGTTTTTCTGCTCTTCGTCTGATTCACCCTGGGTCAAAGAAACGAAGAGCAGGGCCGCACCGAAGGGGTTTAGAATAACGACCAGGCCAATGAGTGCTTCGAGACTATAGCGTAATAATTCCATGACGGTACACTCGTTTAAAACGGCTTAGAATACAATCGAATATATTCAACTCCGGTTGTCTTCCCTGAGTGAGTGCTATCGTTGCACCGGAACAAAGCCAGGGTGAACCGCAGGACGCCCTGGCTTTGTTTCTGCATAAAATTTCGCAGGCTCGCCGCTCTGATGGTGAACTTTTACAGATCGATGATCAGGATGACTTTTTTCCCATCCCGTTTTACATCCACACTGATGCGCTGCCCGGCTTTGAATTCCGCGAGGCGGTACATATAATCGTAAATATTTTCCACCGGTTTGCCTTCCATGGCCACGATCACATCACCCTTCAGCATACCGCCCCGGTCGGCGGGTCCGCCTTTTCGAACGCCGTCCACGCGCAAGCCCTTGGATTGTCCCGTATAATCCGGCATGATTCCCAGGGTTACTTTAAACGCCCGGCGCATTTCACTACCGGCTTTAGGTCCGGCCTCCTGGAAGGTCAGTTTTTCCGGTATATCCGCCAAACGCAGCAGCACGGCATAAGCAAATTCAACTACTTCCCGCTCACCGGAAAAATTGATTTTATCGACATCATCCGAGGGCATGTGGTAATCTTCATGCAAGCCGGTGAACAGAAACAGCACCGGGACATCCTTCACGTAAAACGAGGCATGATCGGAGGGACCATAGCCTTCCGGCGAGATTTTAATTTTAAAGGGCCGGTTCAGAGCGGTTTGCTGGACGAGATCTTCCAGCCCCACAGCGGTTCCCGTACCACCGATTGTCAGCGTGGAATCCAGCCGGCCCACCATATCCATATTCATCATCAGTTGCATTTTATCCAGACTGAGCAATGGATGGCTGGCAAAGTATTTGGAACCGAGTAAACCCATTTCTTCTCCGCCGAAAGCGATGAACAATACACTGCGTTTCAATTCCCGGCGATTGGCATACATCTTTTTTGCCAGTTCCAACACGGCCGCGACGCCCGAGGCATTATCATCCGCACCATTGTGAATGGCAAGCGTGTCCGGCGCACGTGACCCGGAACCCGGTCCACCGAGTCCCAGATGGTCGTAATGGGCGCCGATAACGATAATTTGGTCATTCAGTTGAGGATCGCTCCCTTTGAGATAACCGACCACATTTTGTGTCTGAGCCGTTGTCTTATGCGTATCCGCGGTGCCGGTCAATTCCACCGGTAGCGAGAATCCGCCAACCGGCTGCATGGATTCGATCATACTATTTTCCAGCAGAGCCACGGTTTTACCGGAACCAGCCAATAATTGATCGGCCACCGGCCGGGTAATGTGGAACACCGGTAAGCCGGAGCCCTGTTGGGACTGATCGTAATGAAGCGGCATTAATTTATCTTCTTTATCCAGTTTGGGTCCGGATACGAACAAAACACCGGCCGCACCTTTATCCCGGGCCTTCATTACTTTACCGCGCAAGGAACTGTATTTTAGCAGCGGACTGTGCGGATTTTCCAGATCCGGATCGCCGCGCAGCAACAGCACCCATTTCCCGCTCACATCGAGGTTGTCGTAGTCGTGCCAGTGCAGGCTATCCAGGTCAAAGTCAAACCCATATCCGGCAAACACCACCGGTGCGGTCACCGTGGCATTTTCAGAAAATCCCACCGGTGTATAATCCACATCCAGTTTGCCCGTAACATTGCCAAAGGTGAAGACATTGTCAGGTCCGGCCTCCACGCTGGTAACCACATCAAAATATTGAAAACCGTTATCGCCCAGGGGGGTTACCCCGGTTTCAAAAAGCTCATCGGCGATATAATCTGCTGCCAATTTGTTCTCTGGCATACCGGTACCGCGACCTTTCAGGGAATCGGATGCTAAAAAGGTGATATGTTCTTTTAATTCCGGTACCGAGATGTCATTGCTCGAGGCCAGAAAGGGGAGATAGGCACAACCGGTAACCACGAGGGTGGTCAACAGGATGGGGGTCATTCGTTTCACGGATTTCATAAACTGCATCGTATTATTCCTTCTGCGTAAGTATTTGATTGATGAGAACACTGTCATCACTCATGATGCCTTTGATCAACGGATCATGAGTCAGTGTTACCAGCTGTTCAGCATCATTTACAACCCAGGTTTGAATTGCCATGTGTTTGGTCCGGGCCAGCCAGCGAATCCAGGGCCGGATGGCTTGGTGGTATGGATGTAAAATATCCGGACGAACCACTAAAAGAAACAGGATTACTAAAATCTGACGCCAATCGGTATAATCCCATAATGAGGCGGTGATAATCCGGTCATCCAGCCGTTTCACACGTCCCAGGACAAAGGGATAAAAGGACGAAACGATCACCCGGTGGTATAGACCGTGGTCTCGAATAAAGCGGGCTACCGCGGTCTCGATTCGGGGCGTTGCCCAAAATTGATAATCCTTAATCTCGATATTCACAATTGTGTCGTCCGGGACCGCTTCAAAAACTTCCTCAAGCGTTGGGACCGCTTCAAACCGGGCGGGCCAATTAGCCGCCGCGTTAAGTGATTTTAAGGTCTCCCGGGTATAATCAGCGACGGTACCCTCGGCGCCCGTTGTGCGTTTCAGTGATTTGTCGTGGATAACAGCCAGGGCGCCATCGCGGGTGAGATGGACATCCAGTTCGATACCGTTGCAACCATCGGAAATAGCTTGTTTAAACGCGGCGATGGTGTTTTCGGGCTGGGTTTTGGCCGCGCCCCGATGACCATAGCGTACGATCCCGTTTGCGAATAATTGGTTGGGGTACAGGGGTTTCCAGCGGCTCCATTGATAAATGACAATCATAACCAGTATCAGACCGAGGAAGAGAATTGACATACTCAAACGCTCCGGGGCGGCTCCCATTGGGCGGCATCGATGATGGACCAGAGATGCACGATCCAGCCCAACAGAATAAACCATAAAACCACCGCTAAAACAAACTGGATGATAGCCAGGCCGAGCCGGCCCTGAAGCAATTGCCCCAGTCCGGGTATGAACAAACTGGCTAGTGCTGCTAATACATTGCCACCTGATCCTTGTCCTGCCATAATTCCTCCCCGGGTTGAATTGGAATTAACATTGGTTCCGGAATGTTTAATCAAAAGATGCGCCAGATTCCGCGGTACCGTTTTCAGCACCCGGTAAACAGCGATGAAAAACCGTCGTTTTCCGGCAGATCTGTATAAATTCACAATAGGCACAAGCTCGATTTTCTTCACGAGTTGTGAGCGTGAAGGACCCGGATTTTAATGGTTGAGCATAGTCAAGCAGTTGATCGACTATTTGTTCACGGGTAAGTACTCCGTCGGAATTTTGGTTGTCAATAACCGGGATATCATAGGTGCGGGGTTTTCTGTCCACGGTGACCGGATGATCTGAAGTCAGATTCCCCAATAACTCAGACATTCCATGTCCACCATTTTTCAGGGACTGGAGTTTTTCATAGCTCAGAATAATGGATTTATCGGGAAAGTGTTGCTGAAGCGCCAACAAGTACACATACAATTGAGATGCGAAAAAATCACGGGTATCTTTAATGTTCACCTTACCGGTTTTGTAATCCACGGCCCAAACATTTTGTTCATTCGTGAAAATTCGGTCGATAATACCACGCAGATGGAGCTTGAGTTGTCCATCAGGTGTTGAAATTTCAATCTCAGACCAATTATTTTCGTGCTCGGATATTCCAAAGGGCTGTTCAAAATAACGCTGCTGAAATTGATCGGCGAAAGGTGCATTCCATTTAAGTAAGCGCCCTAACAAGGTATAATCCGGTGTCTCCCGAAGCCCATCCAGAAACGGGATCAGCTTCCCGGTGGTGAGTAGATCCAGTTCGCCGTCAAAATGATAGTCTTCGCGGACCTGATCGGCTAGATCGGCTAAATAGCTAACCGCTTCATCGAAATCATCACTGAGCAGATCAAATCCATCCACGCCATCGAATTCCGGGTTCCCGAAATCCTCAAGTAGTTTGTGGATAAAATTTCCCAACCGGCGACGCACGCCACTTTCAGGATCCTCATCCAGGGCTGCCAGTCGCAACGGTTCCGAATACCAATAGCGCTGTGGGCACTTGAGTAAATTGTCCAACCGGCTGGCAGACATGGAAAAATCAGTTTCGGTATTGGCTCCAACCTCACCGGTGAAAGCGTGGTTTGCGGCTGTCAGGTACGCGTTGTGGCGGACCAGTTGGGAACCAGTGGGGTTTGACAACAATCGATTCGAAAGGTGTGACACATAATATCGATAAGAATTGCTCTGATTTGCTGCCCAGGGAGAATCGTGGCGAACATTCAGATATTCGGTAAATGTACTGGGTTGAAGCGACTCACCACCAACACTCAGTTCCGGCGCATAAAAGGTAACCCGGTCTGAGCCCAGTCGCAGCCAGCGCATGAAAAGCGCCAGATTGAAATACCAGGGGTTAAACGGCAGCCGCTCCAGATAGGGATTTTTCCGGGGTGTGACCGGGAACTGGCCTTCCGATAATCCCAAAACGATTAAATGCCGCAGTGCTAAATTAACCGTTTCCTGATTTCCCAGGATTTCAACCCCCCAGGGCTGGGGTCCGCTTTTTATCTCTTCCTCACCCAATTTTTCTGATAATTCCCGATACAACTCACCAGCTGTTCCCTTGCGGTGGGCATACGTCGACCAGGTCGATTCGATTTTCCGCAGCGTATTTTTTATAGCAAATACCGTTCGGCGAGCGACTTCATCATGCATGACTGTTCGCTCGATTTGAAGTGTCTTTATCGCTGCTTCCAACCAGTCCGCCGCCGATTGCATCGATTCGTTGCTATTGTTTTGGAAAAATAGTTCACAAAATTTCAGGAGCTCTTCAGCACATTTTGACACCCTTTGCCAGTCTGGCCGCATAGCCTTTTCTTCCCGTTCAGCCTCAGCATAGGTGCGCAACTCGCCCAAACTGCTCCAACCCTGTTGCCGTACGAAGCGATCCAGCTTTAGTCGATCATCAAATCTCGATAAACTCAAATCCGCCTTGTCCCATTTAATCTTATCTACACGATCCAGCAATGAGTGCAACCAAATGGCGGTCACCTGTTGCCAGCTCAGTTGATATGACAAGCGAGCGTTGAGCAGACTCAGGACCAGGTGTGTGGCCGGCCGCTCACCGACGGGTTCGTGCTTGGCGATGGTAACCGGAATACCATAATCCTGAAACGTGCGTTTGATGACCGGGACATAGCGCTCCATGGAGGAAACTGCCACTTTGATAGCATCGGCCAGTGTGCCATCTGCAAGTAATTGAAGAATTTGCTGGGCCGCACGGTCAACTTCATCCTCCACTGAGAAACAAATAAAGACATCAGGGGGAAAGGTGGGGGGTAACTCTGGCAGACGGGATTTAATGCGATTTTCCCAGCGCCAACCGTTGGCGATATCACGGTCTTTACCACCTTGCAGAAAATAGGTTCGTGAATAGTTCTTTTGAAGCTGGTCCAGAAGTTCATGGTCCTGGGGTGTGGTGCTGAATAGTCCATCAACGAAAATCGGGATATTGTTTTCGGGTAATTGCCAGTCACTGATTGGCAATCGGTCGCGATCTGTGATGACAGCGTGTTTGCGACACCATTTTAAAACCAGGACCGGTAAATCGGAAAATGGTGCTTCGAGATTCGTTCCGAATTTCAGATGTTGAATCACTGCATCGGCCAGTTGCCGGTATACTCCCCAACTGAGATCTGCTTTTTTCAGGATATCTGCGACTGCAATTTGAGCCACATCGGGTGATAATCGTCGTCCGGGTGGGTAAACCCGCTTGAAAAATTCACGCTGGGATTGAATGATGCAACCGGGGCGCAATTTTTGATTTGCCGCCAGTGTCTGATAAGCTCGGATTGCGAGACCGCGTGTAGGTTCCAATAGATAATATCGGCCTGATGGTGCACGTTGATCAATAGCCCCAACCAAATCGGTGGTAAGTGCATCAGGCTTGAGTTTGGCAATCTGTAATGGCTCACGATGCTGTTTTTCTGCAATTAAGTCAACATATAGGTCAAAATCAGCTTCAATTCCAACCCGCTCTCCGCACCGCATGAAGTACAATTCGCCAATCGCATCAATTCCGAAACTCTGCTTCACGATCCACAGATAGGTTTGGATCTGGAACCAATATTGATGCGGCAAATCACCGCTCAGATCTGGAATCCCCTGATCGGTTTTATAATCCAACACCACCCACTGCCCATCATCACGCTGATACAGCAAATCCATAATACCGGTTACGCGATACAAGCAGGACTCATTTTCCAACCACCCCAGGATTGGCAATTCAGGAAAATTTTTATCCTCACCCAGATTTTGTAACTCAGCGTAAAATGGATCAGATTTCAATTGCCGGAGGGTTTGATCCAGATCGGTGAAATAGGTCTCCTGATCCAGAAAAACGCCTTCAGATTCCAGAAATATTCGAATGTCATTTTGATGAGTTACCGAATCCCACCAACCCATTTCCATGATTTTATGGAGCACGCGTCCGAATGTGAGTGCATAGGGATTACCGTCTTCGCCGGCAGTTGCCATGACTTCAGGGACGAAGTAGTCACTTTCAGGACTGACCCATCTCATAATATCGTGGGGTGAAATTTCCGCGAATTGTTGCGGAGTCTGATCATGCCGGGGTGGATTCCAAGCTGTCGATTCCAATGCCGGCAGTGCCAGGGCATTGGGTGCCTCCAGACGAATTTCAGTATTCGTAAAGTTCAACCCCTGCGTCGACCATACTTCCGGTTCGGGTAGTAATTCGTTGAGTTCAACACCGTCTTGTTTGTGAGGTAAGCCAAAATGTGGTGCGATGTATTTACCCCACCAGGTGTGGTCAGTAGGGAACCGCTCCGGATCGATTGCAGCCAGACATCCCAATGCGAATTTGGCACGGGTAACCGCCACATAAAACAGCCGGCGATCCTCAGCTTCCTCTTCCCGCTTGCGTTGTTCTGATAGAAATTTCTGAAGATTGGTTTTTTGACCACCTGCCATCAGATTGTCTAAGGTCAAACCCACCAACCATTCACCAGCTCTTTTCCCGGACGGCCAACGCTCGATAGCAATTCCCGATTGATCTGACCGTCCGCGACGGTGCAGTTCGGGCAAAATCACAACAGGGAATTCAAGCCCTTTGGCTTTATGAATCGTCATGATCTGGATCTTGGCTGGATTGGGCAGATCAGCCTGGGCAGCATCCCCGCCAAGGTTGATCTGAAAGTCCAGATAATGAAAAATAGCGTGGATGGTTTTGCCCTGCAAACTTTGCTGGTGAATGAGGTGAATCAGGCGATTCAGATTCGCCACGCGCTGGGAACCCGCTGTTTCCGAAAACCACCCCAATAACCGATCTTCACCGTTCAGGATTTCTTCCAAAATGCGATCAAGTGGTTCAGCCTGGAGTTTTTTCCGCCAATCCGATAAATGGTTAACGACCGTTGGTTGTAACTCTTCCAGGCAAGCCCATAGCGTTGTGTCATTATTTTTTTCTGCACGCAGCTTTCCCAGAGCATGGATGTCACGATCCGGTAGCGCGAAAAAAGGACTGCGCAGTAATCCGGCGAGCGCCAGATCGTCCAGTGGATTGATCATCACCCGCACCCAGTGAAACAGATCAAAAGCTTCCTGTTGCTTGAACAGACCCTTGCCAGCCACGACCTGAAATGGGATATCCATGCGGTTAAAAACGCGTATGTACTCCCCGATGCGTGTAAATGCACGCAGTAGAATGCCGACGATTGGCTTGCCATCATCGGTGACGCCCTGCGTTTTAGCCCAGTCCACCATTTCCCGGGCCAGGTTGGCGGTTTGAATCACATCCGGGCTGCCACCCAGTTGCAGCGGATCGCTGGCTGAATCTTTAGCAATGGCTACCACCACACAGCGTGAAATACTTTGTTGATTTGGCTTAAGTGGTGATGCGGCTGCGATTTGAGTGGGTTGAAAGGTTGTGTCAAAAGCGGGTGAGCTGGTCGATTCCGAATTAAAGTGGGCGGACATAATGGGATTGATGATCGTATCCACATAAGCCTGAGAACTGCGGTAGGTTTCGTTGAACCGCAACCGGTGTCCACCACCGGCCTCAATCAGTTTCTGTACATCGTGCATCACCGACACATCAGCCTGATTGAACCGGTAGATAGATTGTTTGGTATCACCGACGATGAACAATCCCTGTGAGCGTAATTGTCCGGAATTGCTCGCGATCAAACGAATGATATCCCAACGCAATTCATTGGTATCCTGAAATTCATCAACCATAATGTGTTTGAATTGGCGACCGTATTCTGCGGCTATATCAGGATGGTCCTTTAGCAGACGATGGGTGTGGGTAATAATTTCATCGAAGCTCAAAACCTTTTGAGCCGCCAGGGTTTGCTGTAATTCTGATTCAAAATCCTGATAAAACCGCGCCAGGATATGCTGAGCTTCACAGGCTTGGATATCTAACAGTGTGGCATAACGGGTGAAAATCTCCGGTTCATACTGACTGGAGAAATCGGCGATGAAATCTTTGACCGCTTGAACAAATGTGTCTCGCAGTGTTCCTTTAGCCCATTTGGCTTTTGACGCTTGAATTCCGCCGGGTTTACGCCACTCACCTTTCTCTGTGGTCGTGAAGTCGTTAAGAATGTCCATTAAGTGAGCAATGTCAGATAAGGCTGGAATGCTCAAATTGAGATTTTTTAAAGTGGCTTTAGCTTTGGAGTACCGCTGATAATTCCTGTCGTCGACATCCTGCATCTCACTTGGTTCAGGTAACAACGCCAGCAAGTTCACTAATTGTTGCGACCAATCCGGAACATCGATCGGGGGTGGAAAATATTCCTCCAATCGCGTGTGAAGATTGTCAGATGACTCTGCCGCAGCCGTTAACCACTCACCCAGCAATTGCCGATTATCATGGATCAGCCGAACCGCTTTTTGGATACGCCAGGCTGAGAAATAACCCAATAGAGCTTTCAAATGCGGAGCATGGTTACGGCTGGCCCGTTGCAGAAAGTCCCGCCAGGTTTCCCAAAAAATCCGGTCCGTATCCACTTCATCCCGAGGGACGAACTCCGGATCAAGTCCAGCCAACTGCGCATGCTCGCGCAGAATCCCGGCACAGAAACTATCGATGGTGGAAATGGCGTTCTGACTGAAGGTGGCGCGTACCCGTAATTTGTAATCAGCATCAGCTTGACGCAGATTGGCACCAAAATCTGCTGGCATTCCCTCAATTGGCTGGTCATTGAGCAGAAGATTCAGATCCTGATAGATCCGGCTGACCATCTCAGTCGCCGCTTTTTTTGTAAAGGTGATGACCAGAATGTTGCGGGCATCGTGACGACCCTGGATGGCGAATTCGTCCATGATTCGGGCATAACGCTTGGCCAGGACGTAGGTCTTGCCCGCACCGGCACAGGCTTCGATGAACACATTTTTATTCAGATCTAAGGCGTTTTTAAAGGCGTCGGTCATGGAGAAAAAAATAGTTCCTGGTTCAGTTCATTTCTGTCGTCAAATTGCCGAATAAACTCAACTCCCTTGATGAATTTCCCAAGGTGAATGTTAACAAAATAAACTGTTCCCCACTTGTCTGTCTGAGCTCTGTCGAAGACCAAGTGGGGAACAATTTATCAATCAATAATTTCGGCGATTCGTGTGATTTACAGTTTCTTTTTCAATTTTGCGGCGCCGTCCCGAAATCTTTCGGGACGATGACTGGCTGTTTTCTCTAATATTCCAGTATGTAGCTAAATCGCATGGCCCGGATCATTTTACGATCCCTATGACCTAAATCCAAAAAGGTGTATTCGATGCTGGTGGATTCATTGAGGGCCAGGCGGAAACCGGTATTTAACGTGTTGCCCCGGTTGCCCAAACCGAGACCGTCAAATTCCACCATCCACAGCAAACGCCGGAAAAATTGTTGCTCAACCCCCACAAAGCCGTACACATCTTTCCAGCCATCCCACCTGCTCTGCTTGTCCTGGTAATCCCACAAATCGGTGGCAGCCAGGCCCAGCAGCAAGCGGCCTTTGCCGAGATTAATGAAAGGTGTGCGATTGTACTGCCAGCCACTCACGAGATAAGCGGCCTTTTCCGGACTCCACAGTGTTCCCAGTGAATCCGGGGGCGGTGTATTCACGGTCCATTTTTGGGCATAACTTTCCCCGCCCAGGGCGAATGACGGATACCAGTTGCCCTGGTCCCAAAATTTGAATTTGGTGCTTACAAACGGAACTTCCACCCCCAGTGCCCCATGGCCTAAAAATTGATTCACCTGCCATTCGGCTCCCACTTCCCAAAAATTCCAGAGACTGACGGACGTACCGAGGCGCAGGTTGCCGTTCACGTCGGTCTGGATATCCAATCCGAAGAACCGTTTGTCGATAATATCCGTGGTGGGAATATCCATAAGCCGGTGAATGGTCATGGGATAGCTGGCCGCCAGGATGTGGCGTTCCGAAGTTGTTTCTCCGGCTGCAAAGGGTGAACCCACAATCCGCCGGGCTCCAATGTAGCGTTTCATCCAGTAATTGGTGTTAATGTTGGATTCGGTAACGCCTTTGCTGGAACTGGCGTGGACCATCTTGCCAGCGCCCTCATACATTCCCACGTGACTGACACCCTTACCAAGGGTATCAAAAAAGACCAGGTCACCGTATTTAAGATTTTTCTGAGAAACACCATCGCCAACGGCATATTGGAGCCGGGACACCCGGGGTAAATCCACCCCCTGCGATTTATACAGACTATAGGTAAGGCCCGAGCAATCCACGCCTTTACCGGGTGTATTGCCACCCCATACATAAGGCGTACCCATAAACTTACCAATGGTTTTGTTCATCGTGCTTTTATCGATTTTATCAAAGACCCCCACCTTATTGCTGCTGCAATTGATCAACAGAAATGTCACCAAGGCTAATATCAATACGTGTTTAACTTGCATCGTTAATTTCTCCGCAAGAGTTGACTTTCAAAGTTTCTGATGGCTTGGAGTAAAATATAGCGGGGAAAATGATTGGAGCCAATCGTGAATTAGCATAATTGCAGCTATAAGGCTGCCGCCGGATATAAGCGACCCCGCCCAAAGAACGTCGTTGTTCAAGGTGAAATAAAAAAAAGCCTTCCGGCTAAGGAAGGCTTTTAGAGAGCTGTGTGACCCCTAGGGGAGTCGAACCCCTGTTGCGAGAATGAAAATCTCGAGTCCTGACCACTAGACGAAGGGGTCGGCGCATCAAAAAGCCGGGCGAATATATCCGCCCGGTACAGAATGTCCAATTATTTTGTCCCGGGACATTCGATCAACATTCGGGGTGAGTGATGGGACTTGAACCCACGGCCACCAGAGCCACAATCTGGCGCTCTACCAAACTGAGCTACACCCACCAGGTAAATACGAAAAAGCGGGCAAATATAGCGGACGGCTCAGGTGCCGTCAACCGCAATTATCCGGCTTCAGACCGGACTAAATCCATACTTTACCAATTCCTTGGACAGGGCGGACCAAATGATGCTTCGGATTATATGACTACCCTGGTAATTAGGCTCGATATGCTGTGTAATCCAGGCGGCGGCCTGATCAAATCCGTGTCCCTGAAAGGCCCGGTAGAGATCGATGAGAAGCAGGTGGTGGTCAGTACAAAATTCACTCACGTCGCGGTTAATTCGCTCCAGAGCCCGGCGGGCCGCAACGACGGGAATAATATCGGCGTATGTTGTCGTGGCAGCCTCGCCCGCGCCACCCGTTGGATCATAGGTATTGGCAATCAGGGTGATTTCAGGAGAGAGAACAGCCCGGAGATAATCCACGATGTGCCGGAGCCGGTTGATGAACCTGGCGAAGGTGACCTCGGAAAATTCCGGCTGCTCCTGAACCTGCTTCAGCAGATCATTTCCACCGACCGCCAACAACACGATGACCACGTCGTCCGGACGGCGAGCCGGTAAATTGCGAACTTGAGCCTCCAGCACACTCCGGAAGGTCCCTCCATCTTCAGCAAGTTGGAAGAGCTCGGCGTTTGAATCAACGGAAATCAGATCCCGGTGTACATACCCCGGAAAGTCGCGGTCATTGTTTCGAAAAATCAATTCCGGTGCGGCCCGGCCCGGCCCGCCGGCGTAACGGTTATTTGCCAGGATGGAGTTTCCCAGGGCGATGAGCTTGATGTGGCCGCGTTTGTGGAGGCTCCGGCGATATTTATTAAGAAATTTTGGCAGGTTGCTGATCTCCGGTTTGATCTTAATTATTCTCAAGCACCTGTTGGCTGCAACAGTCTAAGAATCGTAAGCCACGATGGGATTGGTCAACTTGCCGAGGCCCTGAATTTCGAGTTCCACGGTATCGCCAACCTGGAGCCAGCCGCCGGTATGCTCCGGCTGGAGTTCCAAAATGCAGCCGGTTCCAACCGGTCCGGATCCTATGATGTCACCGGGATAGAGTTCCACACCGTCCGAGGCGCGAGCAATCATTTCAGCGAAACTGTAGTGCAAGTCCTGGGCATTGCCCCGTGAAAGCTCCTGTCCGTTCCGGCGGGCAAGCATGGTGAGATTGTAACTTTTACCGACCTTTAGATTTTCAAACTCGTCGCGGGTAACGAGGTAGGGTCCGAGGCTGGCGCCGAAGTCCTTGCCCTTGGCGGGTCCCAATCCGGCTTTCATTTCCCGGCGTTGCAGATCACGGGCGGACCAGCCGTTGAGAATGGTAAACCCGGCGATATGTTTTTCGGCCGCGGCTACGGAAATGTCGCGCCCACCCTTTCCGATAATGCAGGCCAGCTCCAGTTCGTAATCGAGTGCAGCCGTCTGTTTGGGCTTCGGCAACGGCCAGTTGTGGCCCAGCAGGGCATTATGATTCGAAAAATAGAAGACGGGAAATTCATACCATTCCGGAACCATTTCCAACCCGCGGCGGGACCGGACCGCTTGCACGTGTTGCTCGAAAGCGGAAAAATCACGAAAACCGGGCGGATCCGGAATGGGTGGACAGATGATCACGTCATCCAGATCCTGGGCTACCGGCCGGCTATTGATGGACAACCCGGTTAAGGTCAGGGTACTGAAAACTTGATTCAATTTTACTAATAACGGATAATTGAATTCCCATTTCTCCAAAACGATGCGCATGCCGGAGGGCAGATCGATAAAGTCATTTTGATTGCGATTATTTTTCAGCCAAAAGGCCGCTCGCATCACATCCACTACCTGTTCCTGACACAGAAAGGCCAGGCGGGGTTCCATCCGGTAGTCCAGTGTGTATGAAAGAAGTTTCATGCGGTCAATTTAAGACGTTTTTGGAAGAATTGGCAGTGACAAGTTCTAGCTGATCAATGATACGGATTAAGGTTGCAGAACATTTTTCATGGCCGCCAGGCAAAAGTCATTCTCCTCCGGCAAACCAACCTTGCTAGGCGCCCTGGGGGAGCGCCGGAAATTGTGAATATGGATCATTGAATAAATAGGAACGGGTTCTTAACGCAATAAGACCAATTTCACCGATTGGGAGAGCTGTCCGGCTTGAACCCGGCAAAAATACAACCCGGAGGCGAGTGGACGACCGGAATGATCGGTCCTGTTCCACTGTAATTCGTAATTACCGATGGTTTGTTGAGTGTTTACGAGTGTGTTCACTTGACGCCCAAGCTGATCGTAGATTATTATAGAAACCAGACTATTCTCGGGAATCGTGTAGCGGATTGTTACCGAGGGATTAAATGGATTAGGATAGGGATTCCCAACACTGAAACCTTCCGGTTTAATCGGATTTGGCTCGGGTTGAATGCCGGTTTGAATATCCGGTGTTTCATAAATTAGCCAGTGACTTGGTTGTGGAGGAGAATCACCCTGCCAACCTTGTGCATAAACAATGGATGCTTCCAGTAATCCATCGCCGTCCGTATCACCCAGACCGCCTGACCAGGTTTGTACCGAATCGAGCACCGGACTATGCCAAAGATGGGATATTTGGGCATCCTGTATTTTAAATAAATATAAAGCGGAAGCTTTATGGCCGGTTGTAACTGGCCAAGTGGTTGGGATCAGGAAATAGTAGATACCATTATACTCTTTTAATATAACTTGATGGAAACTTCCCACCGGATAAGGCATGGAAGTGGTGTCGATAGCCATGACCTGGAATTGATTTCCAACTTTCCCCACCAGCATCACCGTAAAAACCACCTGCCAGGGATCAGTGGTAATCAACAGTGGACCCAATGCGAGAATCTCATCGACCCCATCATGATCACTATCACAGACTCCTACATAGGCCGGATTGAATGCGTAGGGAAGTGGGATGCTCCGTCTAACAAAGGTGTTATCAGGTAATTTGTCGTAGTAGTAGATGTAGGTTGTATCCGCCCAATACAAGTTTCCTCTTGAGCCTAAGACAATCTCTTGTTCACCATCGGCATCGATATCACCCGTACGAATATCACTTACGGCGCCATGGATATCAATACTGGAATATGCACTGTAGTACACAGATTGATCCAGTGATGTATTATCAAACTCAGATAAATAAATAGCATTTGATCTATCTGAGTCCACATAGTTCACGAGTAAATCTGTAATTCCATTCTGATTCAAATCCGAGAAGTCGCGTGAATAAGGTGGATTACCCGGACTCCATAAATCATGATGGATGAGATGGCCATCTTGGATCTTTAAAATCATACCGTCACTGTTGCTGGTACTGATAAAAGATGATACAGTCCAGATATTTCCATCATTGTAAATATCTGCCCGGGACACCGACTCGGTGGCATACACTGCGGCGCCATCCAGGGTATCAAAAATAGCCAGTTGATTATCTCCGGTGGTTTTCCAGATCCGCATGGTTGCCCAATTTCCCGGTTGACCCGGAATAACATCGCAAGCCATGACCTCATCAGCGCCGTCCCCGTCCAGGTCATCCATACCATAAAAACGAAAGGAGTACCAACCGGGTGGACTGGAAAACATCAGGTTGAAATCCACCGTATTGGGCGGTGGATCGTAGGGATGGATTCTCTCAAGCGATCTACCAGCCAAAGCGGGCGTATTTTTAGTGATGATATCTTCCGAACCATCCGTAAATCGAACCATCAGATTTTGATCTATGGTTTTCACCTGGATATCGGCAATAGTTTTATTCTGATACTGTCGGAGTATTCCCGCGTATTGAAGATCACCATTGTAATTCAGATTGAGCTTTACGGTGTTTTTGGTCCAGATGACCTGATCGGGATAAAAATCACCATTCCAGTCGACCGGGACAAAATTTTCTCCCCCCATACCCAAAAGGCAGAGGGGGAGAATGATCATGATTGCTTTGTTGATTAATGTCATTTCGTATAGAGCATTCTTACAAGTTTGATCTGATTTTTACTTGTCACTTTGCAGAAATACAATCCTGAAGATAATGAACTTCCGGTGTTGCTGGTTGCAAGCCATTGAAATTCGTGTTTCCCCGACTCGAATATTTTGCTTTCAGAATAAACCAGACGACCCTGGAGATCAAAAATCTCGAACTTGACAAGACCCTTTGCAGGTATTCCAAAAGGAATTGTTACCGAGGGATTGAATGGATTTGGGTAAGGATTTTCCACATCGAATTCCGTTATAAGAATCTGATTACTACCTTCTCTAGTCCTTTTATATATACCACCCGGCAACCTGCGGACTCATAATCCGTATTCGTACAAAATTTACCTTTTCTCAATTGATTCTAGGCTGGGCGAATAAGGTGCCAATGCATACAAATGCTGGCCGGATTGGATGAAGATTTTTCCTGCCCCAGCGGATACCTGAAACACATACCCAGCGTCAGGTCCCTGGGTAGAATGAACGATCTCACCTGTATTAGCATTGATTACATACAGGGTACCCCCATGAGCTTTATAGACATAGCCATCCCAATAAGCAAATGGACTGGTCTGATCAGTCGTTGGGAGTGTAGTTCGCCAAATCACTTGGCCGGTTGTTTTATCTAAAGTGTTCACGCTAGCGGCTCCAGTATAAAATAGAATATTATCATGTATTATGATCTGATAACATCCATAGCTCGAAGTGCTCCATATCTTCTCGCCTGTTTCCGTATTCAGGGCAACCACCTCACTTCCATTGGCTCCGCCATCTATGGTTCCAGCATAAAGTATTTGTTCCTCTTGCAGAAGATTCGCTTCTGCAAAACCACCCTGCTCGGTCGAGTATTCCCAAAGCGTGTCCAGATTATCCTTGGAGAAACAGGTAATACTACCAAATAGATTAGATCCATGGTACCATGCCGTTCCGCTATACAATTTTGTCCCATTAACAGCCAGCAGCCCAGGGAAATGGTGTACGCCAAGAGAATCAGTGATCATTCCGTCTTTATTCAATTTCCAAATTGTTTTACTATCATCTAAACGTATGCTCCCAATAAAATAACTTTCACCATCAGTCGTGGTGCGGTATCCGAAACCTCTGTTCCAGTCCAGCCCGGTCTCCCAGGCCGATGACCCATCTTCAAGATTCAGTCCAAATACTGTACTGGAGCCACTAAATCCGTATAGATTTGATTCATCAAACACGAATTGTTCGTGCATAAAGCCTGGTGATGGATATGTGGAGGTCCACTTTATCTCTCCCGAATTAACCCTTACACAATGAATATTGCCGTCGCCAGCGTATAGGAGCAGTGAATCGTGAAGAACTGCTGGTGGAGCATACACTGACCAATCGTAACTACCATACTCTTTGTCCCAGATCATTTTTAATGAGTCATTCGGCGGATTTTTTTCCAAGAGATCACACGCCGAAAGGATAAACACACAAATAAAAAGTGTAATCGGTAAGCAGAAACGCATTTTATTCACCATATTCCAGCGCCACTTTTATTGCCCGAGCATTGTCTCTTAAAGGTGTTACAATATCTTGAGCAGGAGTTCCATCTTCTCCGTTATAATTTCGGGTGTAACGAATCATTTCACTATGACTCCAGCCACCGTTTGTTGAGATGTCATCATAATACCAATTGTTTTGCCCTGCCATAAGCTCACGATCATTAGGAGCCCAGTCATCATTTGAATGCCAACGTTCCTGTTTGGGTTGAATTAGGTCATCGTTTTTTTGTGCTACTGTTACTGCATTCGGCGGCATCATCTTCCGTACCGTTTTCTCCTTGAACTCCTTCTCATATCTTAGCACCTCATCCGCTCCTTTTCGCCCCCCCCTCAATTATAGGATTAATTTAGAGGACACGACATCTTTTCTGACAGAGGGGGCTGGTACATGAGCAGAGATAATTCTCCTTGATCCCCTTTCCATTCTGAAGAGGTTCAATCACGGTTAAGCTCAGGATTATAAAAGTAATACTGGAGTTCCTGCAAAAAAGTGGACAGATAAAGAAGTCATGCTGCCCTGGTTTTTGATTGTTGTAGATAACGGGTTAAAAAC
>CAZIWX010000044.1:0-17015 GCA_964543125.1 uncultured Lentisphaeria bacterium
CGTTACATGATGCGAGCGGTGGATGGCCTGGAAGAGCTGATTAAGACGGAAAACCTGGCTTGCGATATGCTGCGGCCGGGATTTATGCGAACGGCCACCACCCGGGGTTATATCAAACGCATTCAACACGATGTAAGCCTGATGAATGAGTTGGGGTTTGACGATATTTACTGGATCAGCGCGGAGGAAGTTCGCCGGCGGGTGGATTCCCCGGTGTATCTCGGTGCTATGTGGGAACCGCGTTTATTGTTGATCAATCCGGCCAAGCTGGTCCGTGCCGAACGGGATTTGGCATTACGGCGGGGCGTTGAGATTTACGAAAATTCGCCGGTCGTTACCATCGAAACGCTCCCCAAATTTAAGATCACGACCCCTCGGGGCAGCGTGGTAGCTGAAAAAGTGGTTTTTGCCACGAATGGCTATTCGCACCTGTTCCCCCAATTGAAGCGTAAGCAGGTCCCGGCGTTTACTTACATGATTGCCACGGAACCGTTGTCCGCCAGTCAATTGGAACCTATCGGCTGGCAAGGCGGTGAAGGGATCGAAGACGCCCGCAACCTGATTCACTATTATCGGCTCACGCCCGATAAGCGCATTGTTTTGGGGGGCGGCCCGGTGGGCCTGACTTGGGGCAACAGCTTGTATGGCGATTCGGACAGGGACGCCTGGGGTCATCTGGAAGACCATCTGGTCTGGTTGTTTCCAACGCTGAAAGGGGTGAAAATTACGCACCGCTGGGGCGGGCCCTTCTCGGTGACGATAAACTTAAGTCCGGCGCTGGGTTATATGGGCGATCAACGCGCGGTGTACAGCATCGGTTGTATCGGGCACGGCGTGTCCATGAGTCATCGCAACGCCCAGACAATACGGGATTTGGTCCTGGAACGGGAAAGCGAATTGTTGGAGTGCCCGTTCGTCAACCCCAAAGTGATTCCCTGGCCGCCGGAGCCGTTGCGCATGATGACGGCGGGAACCTTACGGGCTTATCTCAAACTTGAAGACTGGTGGTACGAGCGGGGATTGCAGCAAGAACAAAAGGAGTAGGATTAGAGAGACATGTACGGGTGGAAAGCCGGTATTATCCGCTGGGTAGAAGCCACTCCGCCGGTTCTCCTTCCTCCGGCATAGAAAATTGCCGGCGGTGGTTAGCGGAAACTGATTTGGCTAGGCTGAAAATCAGTTTCATTTCTCAGCTTTTCCTTACGCCAGACCCGAGACCGCAACAATTCGACCACCGCGTTTTTCAGGGATGCGGATAGTCACGGATTAAAGTGGAAACCGGTTTCAGGAATTGAATAAAACCCAATTGGCCGGATGAAACCTGGTTTCCAGCAGCACACTAAAGGTTATGCCGCTCAATATCCTTGAAATATTTTACCGTACCAACCCTCATTTCCATGGTGCTCTCGTCGTCACACACGATAATCCCGTGTTTGTGTAATTGCAACATGGACAGGGTCCACATGTGGTTGACGCCCTCTTCGACGCATTTTTGCAGCGCCCGGGCTTTGCTGTAACCACTGACCAGAATGAGGACTTCGTCGGAATCCATGACGGTTCCCACGCCCACGGTTAAAGCCGTTTTGGGAACTTTGTTAATGTTATTATCAAAGAATCTGGAGTTGGCCACGATCGTATCGTAGGTCAGGGTCTTGATCCGGGTCCGGGATGACAGGGAAGAACCCGGTTCATTAAAAGCAATATGACCGTCGGGGCCGATGCCACCTAAAAACAAACGAATTCCGCCGGCCTTTTTGATCCTGGCTTCGTAGGTCTGACACTCTTTTTCCAGGTCAGACGCATTGCCGTCCAGGATATTAATGTTTTCAGGCGGAATATCGATATGGTCGAACAAGTGGTGGTGCATAAAGTAGTGGTAGCTCTCCGGGTGAGTGACCGGCAAACCCACGTATTCATCCATATTAAATGTGATGACATTTTTAAAGGACACTTCACCGGCCTGATTCAGGCGCACCAGTTCCCGGTACGTGCCGATAGGCGACGAGCCGGTTGGCAGACCCAGAACGAAAGGTTTTTCAGCAGTCGGTCCGAACCGCTTGATTTTCCGCACAACATTGGCGGCAGTCCACTTGCTCATGGCGGCATAATCATCTAATATCAGCAATCTCATGGTGTAAATCCCTTTATCGTTACGTGTTAGCTGTTAATTCCTGATTCAAACAAATATCTGAAAATCTTTTCATAGGCCGGCGTTAATTCTTTTTTGCGCCGGGCCATCACGGCGCCGGCGGTTTTAAGCGCTTTTTCCAGCTCATAAGGAACCAGGCCGCCCCCGCCGCCCCAGGAAAATGAGGGGATGTATTTGGGCGGAAAATCCGCCCCGAATACATTGCACATGGCGCCTACCACCGTTCCGGTGTTGAACATGGTGTTGATGCCGGACTTGGAGTGATCACCCATGGTTAAGCCCACAAACATGGATCCGGTATCTACCATTTCTCCGTTGATGTAAACCTTTACATTGCCATAGTTATTTTTCAGATCGCTGTTGTTGGTGTCGGCGCCGAGGTTCACCCACTGACCCAGGTAAGCGTGTCCCAGAAAACCGTCGTGTTGTTTGTTGCTATAGGAGTGAATAATGGATTCTTCCACCTCGCCCCCCACTTTGCAAACCGCTCCGATAGAGGTGCCTTCATAAATTTTCGCGGCAATTTTAACGGCGGATTTTTTGCCGATGAAAACCGGCCCTTCAATGACGGCCTGGTGCATGATCGTGGCGCCTTCATCGATGTAGATGGGACCCCCTTCGGCATCGAGAATGGCGCCGGGTTTGATGGTGGCGTCTTTGCCAATGTAGATATTGCTTTTGTTCACCAGCATCGCCTGGGGTGAAATATTACCCGGGTGCTGACCACCCCGGTTGAAATGAGCAAAATCACGCTCAAGCTGCTCCGGATTATGATGCACCAAATCCCAGGGATATTTGATCAGCGGCGCATCCTTGAGTTCCACCCGGTTGCCCGCCGGAAAGGTGGACATATCCTGATTTTCATTCAGAAATTTAGCGAATTGGTTCACATGACCGCCTTGTAAAAAAGCGCCAACCACCCGGCCTTCATGCACAAAAATGGTTTCTTCGTTCACCTGGAAAACTTTGCTCCGGGTTGCATCCGATAAAAACGCTCCATTAATAAACAGACCGGCAGCGGCTTTAATTTGGTTGACCGTCAGCCCCGGATTTTGCTCCTTCACATAATCCTGCAGGTACTCCCGGCAGAAGAGACTGCCGGCCCGGCCCGCGAAGTCCCGTTCGATTTTCTCCCGCAATGTTAAAATCCCGCAGCGCAGGTCATAAACCGGCCGGGTAAGTGACAACGGGTAGAGATTTGAATATTGGTTGTCTTCAAAAATACAAAGCTGGTAATTCATGCAAGTCTCCGCTTACCTCCAAACATGCTTTTGGAAGTGTAGTGATTGTTTCAGTAAATTTCCGCCTTTTCCACGAATGCAATGGTGCAAATGTCCGCCTGATTGATTCGGTTAGTTAATTTATTATCCTTACTAACTTCTTCAAGTGATTTATTGAATTGTCGGACTCAGCTACCGCCAAATCACACCGTTTTTTCGCTCTTGTCTGCTCCAGGCAAAGAAAAAATCCTGGCCGGATGGCTCCCAGCCCCGTTGAGCATGGGAATCACGGGCTTGAACGAAAAAGGCCGGAAGTTAAGGGGCAAAATTCTCCGTAACATCCCGCAGCGCCCGGGCCCGGGAATAAAAATCTTCCAGGTTCATCTCCTTCAAAAAGAGCACGCCATGCGCCGCGCGCAGACGGGGATGGTCGTTGTTATACCAAAAATCACCGCCCAGATTGACCTTGAGCCGTTGATGTTGCTCCACCTGGATAGCCTGCGCCAGATCGGAAAAAGGTCCGTCATGCTCATGGCTGGGAAACGGCGCGTCGGTTTGGCTGGTGAAACAGTTGTGAAACGTGTCGTGGAGAATGGACATGGAATTTAACGAAACCGGCACCAGAATATTGGCGTCGCCGGGATGGAATCGGTACCAAACGTTGCGATAACCCCAAATCCGCACCCGGGCCTGGGGAAACTTATGGGTATACAGCTTTAAGGCTTCAGCCAGGGCTTGCAACACCTTGTAGTGCGTGTCCGGACCGCTGGCTTCGGGATCCAGAGCCAATGTCACTACGGTGGGTTGCACCTGCTCCAACAAGCGCAGAATGGGCAGCACATCCCGGTTAAGGGTGGGCTCTTCGGTAAAAATATCACCCTGATAGAATCCCAGGCGGAGATGATGGACCGCTTCGGTGGTGATTCCGTAGTGACCCCACACCAGATCCGCCTCCCACTCCCGAATCCGGCCCTTCAATTTCTGAACCGGGGGTAAATCTTTCTGTCCGGGATACTGATTCTCAAGGTACCGCTGCAACTCTTTGATGCGGCGCGGAAGCGTTTCCGGAGTCTCGGATTGATAAATAGTGAGCAGAATACGAATCAGCCGTGAGGCCGAAGCTTCCCTTTTAAGGGTCTGTCTCCGGGCCGCCACACCGTCCAGATAATGATAGACATCCTGGGTCCAGCCCGGTTTGAAATCCGGATCGAAATAATTCTCGGTTGCCAGCCGGTGACCCTCAGCCGAATTCACGAACCGGCGGGCATGTTCCAACCGGTCCCGGATGAATTCGTTGGTCACCGCATTAAAACCGCTGGTCATATAGGCAAAATGATGCCGGTTCAAAGGAGTGCGGACAATGTGAACGACATGGGGCAGATAGCCCAGCATGATATCGTCATGGTGCGGAGCGGTATGCAGAAAAGTCTCTCCTGTGATAGATTCCAATCCGCTCCGGAGCTTTTTCACAATACTCCGTTGAGCCAATTTCCCCCACGCTTCGATCGATTTCCCGGTTTTTTTCAAAACGATGTTAACGTTAGCGTCCGC
Source organism: uncultured Lentisphaeria bacterium (assembly GCA_964543125.1). Lineage (GTDB taxonomy): Bacteria > Fidelibacterota > UBA8477 > UBA8477 > UBA8477 > CAZIWX01. The sequence continues at coordinate 4,921 of CAZIWX010000044.1, forward strand.
TTGGGCTTGTTCGTCCGTGAGTTTTAGCAAGGGCGTATTGGTGCGGAGTGAAAGGTCAATGATCTCGCGTTCGGCCTCCCGTGCGGTGAGCTCCGGCCGGGCTGCCAGGGCAACTCTTTTGCGTGCCGCAAGGTTTATGGCGGCGCCGGCCGTGATGTAAAAGCGCCCGTTTTTCAGCTGCTGGAGCAATCCGCCCGGCCGGGTGTTTTGCCCGTCCAACTGAATGGCGTCAGCCACAATTTTGGCTTTGGCTTCTCCCGCGGCAAAAAGGATGGGCACCACATTGGGATTATAGGCGATGGTCTGCAGGCCGATGCTAATAACCAGGCGATTTTTTGCTACTTCAATTCCTCCCAGATCGGTAGCCGCCGCCGCCTGGGTTTCAAAATTCGTCGGCATCAGGCGGGTGGTGGAATGATAATCGGAGCCGCGCACATTAAAGGCGATGTGACCATCCGGGCCAATACCGCCCAGAAAAAATCCGAGGCCACCCTTGCGCCGAATCTCTTCTTCATAATCGGTACAGTACTGGTCCACAACTTCGATGGCCTCTTTTTGCAGTCGTTCCATATGGGTCTTGGGATGACGCACCCGGAGGGTTAAATCCACTTGCAGCCCGGGAAATATCTCCCGCAGGGAAAGTTTGCCCGGGAAGGGTAATTGGGATGCATCGATGAGCTGCGCCCGATCCGCTGCAAGGCCAAAATTGTCCAGGTAATACTTTTGAACATAGAAATGAAAGCTGTTGTGCTGAGTGCGTAAAATGGGGAAAAACTCGTCGATCTGGACGAACCGCAAGCCGTCCAGGCGGGGAAATATTCCGGGTTCGATTCCCACTGTTTCCAGCAATTTTCGGGTTTTGGGTAAGTGCCAGTTTTTCGTGTAATACTCAACAAAGCGAATAAAGTATTCAGGGGTTTTGCCCGTGGGCAGCGAAACAACACCTTCCGGATTTTGTTGTACCCATTCGATAAAGCGAAGTGCCGTTAGTTGGCCCAGGGCCGGGAAATTAGAGACTTCAACTACCGGGATTTTTTCGTCCGGGGCATACCTAAACGCCAACCCACTCCGGCTCACAAAGCAGGACTCAACGGGTGTCGGTTTCGAAAATTTCATCCGGTCTCCCTAACCTGAAGGCAATAATCGTTAAAATAGGTGCGAAAAACCATCAATATTTTAAGCCAATGCCGGAGTTAAGTTGCTGTAAAACATAATTCATGATAGCAGGTTAATATTATTTATTAATTAACTTAACGGGCCGGGCAACGGTCTCGATGTGACCGCCCGGGTCCGGAAAAGCCTGTTTTTTTGGTGGGGATTTAGGATATTTTTATGGCGATGAGTTTTCTGCACAATTCCTGGAAATCAAAAGAAATCAATTTATAGCCTTGACGCTGGATTCTAAAAATCAAATTTCCGCCTGGGCTGTCATTGTGGCGGCCGGACAAGGGAATCGCATTACCGGTAATTTACCCAAGCAATTCATGACGCTGGAGGGCCGGGAAATTTTAGCCTATTCCGTCAATACTTTTCGGCTTCACGCGGGCATTCAGGGCGTCGTTATCGTGACGGCCAAACCTTTTATGAAGCAGGTTAAGAAAAATTTTCCGCAATGCCAGGTAATTGAGGGTGGTGATACCCGGCAAGCATCATCCGCGCGCGGGGTTGCAGCCTGCCCCGGGAACGCCGAAAAAATTCTGATCCATGATGCTGCCCGGCCCTTTGTCAGCCCTGAGATCATCACAACCTGCCTGCTTGCTTTGGACAGCTATGATGCCGCCGCGCCGGTTATCCCGGCCAAAGACACCCTGGTGCTGGCCACCGCTGCCGGTTGGGAGCGGCTGAACCGCAACCGGATCAAGGCCATGCAAACGCCCCAGGGATTTCGGGCGCCGGTCATTCGGGCGGCGCAGGCAACCGGCGTTGCCGGAACAGATGAAATCGGTCTCGTTTTAGCGGCGTTACCGGAAGCGGCGGTGCAGCTATTCGCGGGTGACCCGGAGAATTTTAAAATCACCACCCCCCTCGATCTTGAACTGGCCGCCTGCATGGCCGCCCGTTTCCACCGATCATAAAGGCTGCCGGTGAAGCTCTCAATCATTATCGCTCACTACACGCCCACGCCCGATCATCCCTGTATCGTGGCCGTGACGCGAACCATGGCCGAATTGGCGCACCAGTGCCGGGGTCTGGATGCCGAAGTGATTATTTGTGATGATGGCTCACCCATTAACAGCCGGCATTTGAAAGAACAAATACCGCTGACTTTGCCGGATGGCCGTTGGCTTTACGACCTCACCGGCGCGGCGGCTAAAACTGTTGCCGCCGAAAGGTTCCCGGCCTTAGCGTTGCCACCCGTTTCACACTGGCTGTATCTAAAAAAAACCCGGCCCTGTTCCTCCAAAGCCCGTTTATGGAATCACGCCACGGAACTAGCCCGGTCAGAAAACCTGGTGTTTTTCGACGACGATAATTATCTGAATCAGCCCAATGGGTTAAATCAATTTTCCCGATTATTACATAACTACCGCGTGGTTTTCGGTCAGGTAATCGATCGGCGCGGACGGGCTCGGGGCTACGCCAGTCACCGCGTTCAGGGAACCACCTTTGGTATTAAAAAACCGGTGTTGCAATCCATCCGTGGTTTTGGTGAATGGACCGAAGCCGTGTCCAGTGGGATTGATTCGGACCTGTGGTTTAAGCTGTACCAGGCTCTGAAAGCTCAGCGCCCTTTTCAAGCCGCTTATACGGATTCAATTCAAACCACCGACGCTTGCTCCAAACGCTGGAAACCGTTCGTGGGTTCGTTCTTTCGTCACCGGGCGGTTCGTCGGCAATTTGCGGCGGTACACGGCTGCCCCGATTATCGCGATTCACGGCACAATCCATCCCGGAATAAATCACTCTGGATGGACAATCTCACCCAACCGGCGCACTGATCCATGTTTAACACCCGTTTGCGGGCCATTGTCCGGGTTTCTTTATTTTCACTGCTGTGTTTCACGCTTCTACGCTTGGTATTCCTGGCCACCTTTAATCCTCAATTCCGGATAATACCCTTAGGTGAGCTGGTACAGGCCCTGTATATCGGATTGCGTTTGGATTTGCGTCTGATGGTTTTGATCGTGTTGCCTTTTTTCCTCCTGAGCCTGATTCCGGGTTTGGGATATGATGCTGAACATCCCGGGCCGCGGAAATTCTGGTTGGGCTATTTCACCACCGTGTGGATGTTCGTTTTCATCATTTACAGTATCGATTTCGGTTATTACGCTTACCTCCTCAATCGCCTGGATGCGTCCGTCATCGCTTTCCTCCAATCACCGCTCACCTCGTTCATGATGGTGTGGGAATCTTATCCCTTAATTCCGGGCTTGTTGGCCCTGGCGGCCATTGGCTTTGGGAGTTCGAAGCTATTCAAATGGGTGCTCTTGCCCGTGGCTCAAAAATCTCAAACCCCCTGGATCGTGCGATTTTCATCCGGCTTGCTGGTGTTTGTTCTGCTCGGCGGTATCGGCTATGGCAAATGGTCACGGTATCCCCTGCGTTGGAGTGATGCCTTTTTTTCCACCGATCAACCCGCCAATCAGCTGGCATTAAATCCGGTCCTGTATTTTGTGAACACCTTCAACCGGCGCCGTACAACCTATGACCTTGACCAGGTAAAACAGTATTATCCGGTGGTGGCGAATTGGCTGAGAATACCGGATAGTGCCCGGACACCCCTGAATTATTCTCGCAGGATTGGTCCCGATTCTTCAAAATCGCGCCCCTTAAATGTGGTAATGATTTTCCTGGAGACTTTTCCGGTTTATAAAGTCGGAGCATACGGCAATCCCATGGGTGCTTCCCCCAACTTTGACCGGCTTTCCAGGGACGGAATTAATTTTACCAACTACTTTGTGCCAAAATTCAGTACGGCGGCTTCGATTTTTTCAGCCCTGACCGGTCTTCCGGATGTAGCGGTGATTGATCGCAGCACGACCCGGGATCCGTATGCCATCAGTCAGCATTTACTCATGAACGATCTCACCCGATACCGCAAGCATTTCTTCATCGGTGGCAGCGCTAACTGGGGTGATGTGGGGGGCTTTTTCCGGAATAATGTAAAAGGGATTCAGATCCATCAGGAAGGTGGCTATTCCGTTGCGGAAACCAACGCCTGGGGAATATCGGATTATGATTTAATGGAAGCCGCCAACCGGGTCATGAAGGCTGAAAAGCAGCCCTTTTTCACCGTGCTGCTTACCGCGGGACATCATCCGCCCTATTCGATCCCAACCGAGACTCCCGGTTTTGAACGAATACAATTTTCAGAAGCCTATTATAAAAATGGCTTTAATAGTGAGAACGAATTAAATGCTTTCCGCTATATGGATTTTGCAGTCGGTCATCTAATGGAACTGGCACAACCGGAATCCTATTTTCAAAACACACTTTTCGTGATGTTTGGCGATCATGGTTTTAGTCATAGCCTGAAGCCGGAACCTCAGGGTGACCTGTCGCTTGATTTTTACCATGTACCCCTGTTGATTTATGGCCCCGGCGCCGGTCTGAAACCCCGAACCATTGATCGCGTTGTAAGCGAAATCGATATTATGCCTACCATCATGGGCTTTTTGGGTGTTCCTTACACCAATACGGCCCTGGGACGCGACATCTTTGGCCCGGCCCAGTCAATGTTCCCCAGCGCGTTCATGTTCAGTCCCAATTCCGCCGCTTTCGGTTTACTGTACGATTCATATTACTTTGTGGCTCAAACCCCGGGAACCGGCAAACTGGTTCTGCCCGGGAGTGCTGACCCGGCTCGGGATGTGCAAAGCCGGTACGGACCTGAATTTAACCAGCTGGAGGAGTTGGCCAGGGGCATTTTGAGTACCGCTCAATACCTGCGCTATCACAATCAAGTCCCGATTCAGGCTCGGATGCATGAGTAATTCAACCACCAAACACCCGCTTCGGCCGAGGCCTGCCTCGTGTACGGCATTCCCTCGCCAATGGACGCAACAGCCGGTTAAGGAAGTGCTTAATGCGTAAATGGCGGGTTGGACTGGTTACGGCCTGGGCTGAATGCGGAATGGGGTATTTGGCAAAAAACTGGGTCTATACTTTCAGAAAGAACCTTGACCGCCTGGAATACCAGATTTATTCCCGGGCGCTCCCGGTCATCGCTCCTTTCCGCTGGCGGAGCGACAAGGTGGTCACGGGGCCAACGGGCATGGCCATTAATCACGATCATTTTTGGAACTGGGTAGAGACCTTTAAACCGGATGTGATCCTATTTCAGGATCAAAATACTTATGGCGCCAGCGGTATGCGGGAAGAAACCGCCCGGCTGCGCCGGCTGGGCATTCGAACCATCAACTATCCCGATTGGATAAAATGGCCTGACATCAAGAAATTTCAGAGGCTCTACGACGTGCTGCTCACGCATGTTAAGCGAAATTACCGTTGGTTCAGTGAAGCCGGTCTGGATGATACGGTTTACATTCCCTGGGGTGTGATTTTGAAGCACTTCCCTTTTGTTGAGCGTCATCCGCGTGACCTGGTGAAATTTTACACTAATCTCGGAACCGGCACGGTGCGAAAAGGCTACCCGCTTATTCCCACGGCCCTGCAGCGGCTGGAGGGCAATTTCCTCCAGCGCCACCTGCGGCCCAAGCACTATGAATACCGGTTCATTGCCACCGCCGTTGAGCATAGTGCGCACCGTGTAAAAAAGAAATTTATCCGGCAATTTTCAGCCAACTCCCGCTGTGAGTTTACATTTGAAACCGCCGATAATCGGGCCGGTGGACTGTTCACGTTAGGCGATGTTTATATTTATCCTTCACTTAGAGAGGGCGTCGGTCTGACAATAACCGAAGCCCTGTGTACCGGTATGCCGGTAGTGACAACCGATTATCCAACCATGAATGAATGGTTCGAAGATGGCCGTGCCGGACGGCTCATTAAAACCGCCAAGGTCAAACGAGGTTCGATGCCGACTCATAAAGCTTATGCCGATGTCCGCCATTTGGCGGAAATCATGGAAGATTACATCCGGCATCCCGGCCAGATTCGGGAACAATCCCACCAGGCCCGCAAACTGGTGGAAGAACGCTACAACTGGGATCACCGGGATGAAGCAATTTTAAAACTAATAATGGGATAGGAGTGTTATAAAACCGGGCCTAATTTAGCAAGGTCGCCTGGTTGTTAACCTCATCATTCGCTTTGCTTTGGAAGGTTTAAAATCAATAATGGGTCTCCTAGGAAAAGGTAAAAATCATGCAGTTTGCCGGGTTGTGTAAAAACCAGTCGCCAGCGGGTGATCAGCCCGAGTAAAGATCAGAAAATCAGCAAATGAAAATTCTCTACATCGGGGTTCATTCACATACGGGGTGGGGTGCCGAGTATTGGTTGACGGATGCCTTCAAACGGGGCGGGCATAAGGTGATTTCCTTCGATTACCGGCGGCGGCGGAAGCAGCTTTGGCCCTGGAGCTGGATCGCTCGCAGCGTGGAAAGAGTCGAAAAGCAAAACCGGCCGGATATCATCCTGTTGCAACGCGCTGAAAAGATGCCGCCAACCGTTTTACGGCCTTGGTCCGCCCCGGTGGTTTTTTGGAGCACCGAGCCCATCCGGTTAAAAAACGATGTTGACCAGCTATTAGCGGCCGGCCGGTTTGGCTGGGTATACGTTCACTCCCATGGATGTTACGATCGAATTAAGGCCGAATTTCCCCGCTTACTGGACCATTGTTCGGTGCTGCATAATGCTTGTCCCCGAAGCATTATTGAACCTGCCGCCGTAAAACGCTCACGGGACCGGTTTGCTGTCTTTAACCGGCGCCTGTCTCCGCGCCGCCGTCACTGGCTGCAATCCGCCGGTGAGCTGGTCACCCTCATTCAGGGGAAATTCGGGGAGCCCTATTTTAATGACCTGGCAACCGCCGACGTGGCTGTCAATATTCATTACTCGGATAAAAATACGGATGATTTCGAGACCGGCATTTTTGAGGCAATGGCTAAAGGTTGCGTGGTTATCTCCGAGCGGCTCCACCCCCAAACGGTTGCGGAGCTTGGTATGGAAGGAGCCCTTCTCCAGGTAGATTCACCGCCTGAATTGGCACGAATGTTAACCAAAATTAAAAATGATGAGCCTCTCAGGGCAAGACTCCGAAGCAATGCCGCAATCGCCATCCGGCGTAACACCTGGGATAACCGGGCACGGCAGTTGCTGGAAAAATTTGAAACCCTGCTCGCAAGCAAAGGAAACTCGTGAATCCCAAAGTAATGATTTGTTTCGGCACCCGGCCTGAAATTATTAAGGTTAGTTCAGTGATTCAGGAGCTGCAAAGGCGCAGCCTGCCCTTTGTCACCGTGTTTACCGGCCAGCATCGTGAACTGTTTGAAGATGTGAAACAACTGGTGCCGGAGCCTGATTATCATCTGGGGATTATGCGGCCGGAGCAGGAACTGAATGACATCGTGAGCAGACTGGCCGATAAATTTGTGCCGGTTTTGAGGAAAACGCGTCCCGATCTGGTTATCGTCCAGGGCGATACCACCACGGCGGCTTTGTGCAGCTTACTGGCCTTTTATGATAAAATTCCGGTGGGCCACATTGAGGCCGGATTACGAACCTACGACCTGACCAGCCCCTTTCCGGAAGAGGGCAACCGCCAAATGATCTCCCGCCTGGCCGGCTATAATTGGGCGCCGACCGAACAAGCCGTTCAGTTCCTGCGGGCGGAAAAAGCGCGCCATATTTTCCTCACCGGGAATACGGTGGTTGATGCCTGCCGGGCCTTCAAATTGCCGATCAAATACACCAATGAAATCCTCGTCACCCTGCATCGGCGTGAAAATTTCGGGGAAAAAATGGCGGCTCAGTTTGACCAGTTGGAATGGCTTGCCCGAAAACACCCGGACCTGAAATTCATCTTTCCCATGCATCCCAATCCGAAGGTGCAAAAACTTCGTGACCGGATTCCACATGTGGCGGTGATCAATCCGCTGCCCTATCCCGCCATGATTGCCCATTTGAGCCGTGCCAGGTTTGTCATTAGTGATTCCGGAGGTTTACAGGAAGAGTGTGCAACCTTCGGAAAAAAAATCCTGGTCTGCAGAAACAAAACCGAGCGGCCGGAAGGAATCCTGGCCGGGTTTGCCCGGCTGGCGGATGATCGGTTGGTGGATAATTTTAGCTGGGCGAACGATTCTCCGCGATGGACCGGTACGAATCCTTACGGCGATGGAACGGCCGGGAAAAAAATCGTGGATACATTGAGCTTATAAAGACATGACCAAACCGGACCATACCATAATCATGCTGGGGTTTAATAATCATGAATTGACCCTTACCGCAATCGAGCACCTGCGGACAAACGGCTGCCAGGACCCGATCCTGTTTATTGATAATGGTTCCGAGCCGTCGTTTGAGCAGGCTCTGGCAACCTGCCCGGATATCACTTACCAGCGTAAGAATCAAAATTGCTATGTCAATCCGGTCTGGAATGAAGTATTCGAACAGGCGGAAACACGGTTTATCACATTACTGAACAACGACTGCTTTCTGCTGACCCCCAATTATTTCGCTGAAGTCATTCCTCACATGACGGCCCATCGGATAGTTTTATCTTCAGCTAAAACCCTGCGAGTCAAATCGCTGCCAACACAAATCAAGTCCAATTTTATTCAATCAATCCGGGAAAGAAAACCCCCGCGATTTAGGGACCAAACCCGCCGCCAGGGCTGGCTCATGACCTTGGATTTAAAGCGCTACCGCCGGCTGAACTACCGGATTCCGGATGATTATCGAATCTGGTTCGGAGATGACTGGATTTGGAGCCAGGTCATGCTGAATGGTCTGACGGCCGGAGTCTATACCAACCGCTTCGCGTTGCATCTTAATACGCCCGTTACCTACTCCCCGCATATTGCGCGGATAATTGAGCAGGATAAAAAAAATCTAACGGAAAAGGGCGCCTGGTTCCGTAAGGCACTGCCGTTGATTCACCGCCGGACAAGGATTTTCAGCCGCTATGCTTAAAACTTATCCGTCATCTCCAAGTATTGAGCGCAAGCTAAACGAGCCCCGGTGGCTTTCGCAATTTAATACAGTCTCCGGAACCGGCGGCATTATTAAGGATTGAAAAAGGTCGCGACTATTTTGCCCAGGGGTCTTACACCTGATGAAAACAGCACCGGGATAAAAATGGCCCCTGATACGGATTCCCGTGTAAATTCGAGCACTTAATCGGAGGAGCAATTCATCATCGAACCCAAAGCACCCAGCCAACCGGCTCAAACCATCGTCCTGATCCCGGCCCGCGGTGGTTCTAAAAACATCCCGCAGAAAAACATCAAACCGTTTGCCGGGCAACCCCTCATCGCGCATTCCATCAATTATGCCTTATCAGCCCAAAAGGTGAATCGGGTGTATGTCTCCACGGAGGATGCCGAAATTGCAGCCGTGGCCGAACAATTCGGGGCGGAGGTGATCCCCCGGCCGGTAGCCCTGGCTACCGATACAGCAACGACTGAAAGTGCCATCGGGCAAGCCTTGGAATGGCTGCCGAAACAGGGTGTCCAACCGGAAGTTATCGTGCTGCTGCAGGCGACCAGCCCGTTGCGGCCCGCCGGCTCCCTGGATGCGGCGTTGGAAAAATTTCACCAGGGCGCCTTTGACAGTCTGCTGAGCCTTGCCCCCACGCACCGGTTTTTCTGGCGCATTCACAATAATACGGCGGCGGCGGAATACGATTTTAAGCGCCGTCCCCGGCGGCAGGATATGCAGCCGGGGGACATTCGTTATGTGGAAAACGGCTCGGTTTACATTTTTACCCGGCGCCATTTTGAAAAAACCGGCAACCGGCTGGGTGGCAAGATCGGCTATGTGATCTTTCCGGAGGTATATAGTCTTGAGATTGACACGCCTCTGGATTTTGAGATATTAGAGCGCCGGGCAAAATCAATGCGGCCAAAACCGGATACAAAGGAATAAGCATGCCCACACTTCAGTTAGGTAGTAAAACGGTCGGTGACGGACATCCGGCCTATATCATCGCCGAAATCGGAATAAACCACCAAGGTGATGTTAAGATTGCCCGGGAATTGATTCACCAGGCGGCGCGGGCGGGCGCCGACGCGGTAAAATTCCAGAAGCGCAACGTGGACCGCATTTTGACCCGGGCCGGGTTGGAAATGCCCTATGAAAACCCTAATTCCTTCGGTAAAACCTATGGCGAGCATAAACGGGCACTGGAGTTGACCGAAGCGGATTACCACGAATTGCTCTCCCATGCCAACGAGGTGGAAATCGATTTCGCCGCTTCGGGTTGGGATGAAGAAAGTGTGGATTTTCTGGATGAGTTAGGAGTGGCTTTCTTTAAAATGGCCTCGGCCGATCTGACCAATTTGCCCCTGTTGGAGCATACGGCGAAAAAGGGCCGGCCCTTGATCCTTTCCACCGGCATGGCCGATTTGGAGCTGGTCAAAAAGGCTTATACCACCGTGAGAAAATACACCCCCGACGTGGCGGTTTTACAATGCACCTCCACCTATCCCGTCCGGTTCGAGGAAATCAATTTAAAGGTCATGGAAACCTTCCGGCGGACCTTCCCGGAGGCGGTGATCGGCTATTCCGGCCATGAACTGGGGATTGCCGTTTCCGAGGCGGCGGTGACCTTGGGGGCGAGGATCGTGGAACGCCATTTCACGCTGGACCGGACCATGAAAGGCAGCGACCATGCGGCGTCATTGGAACCGGGCGGGCTGCAAAAATTGATTCGCGATATCCGTCATATTGAAGTGGCCCTGGGCAACGGTAACAAGCGGATGCAGGAATCGGAAGCGCCCTATTATAAAAAGCTGGCCAAGAGCGTCGTTACCACCGTTCCCATTGCGAAAGGCGCCATTATCACCCGTGACATGCTCACCACTAAAGGTCCCGGAACGGGCATTTCACCGGCCCGCATGGAGGAAGTCATTGGTAAACCGGTGAAAATTGATCTGCAGGCGGATGTGGTGATCAAAGAGGAAGAGATTGAGTGGTAGGACCATTGAATACGAGCACGAGTACGAGCACGAGCGGGATGCGGTTTGATCACGAAAAGTTGGCTGTTTACCGGGTGAGCATCGTGCGGGAAGAAATTCCGGCTTACAAGCACGAGACTGCTGAGTTTTTTATCTCGTACTCGTACTCGTACTCGTAATCGTTAATCAGGACTTATCTCATGTTAGACAAAAACCTCATCACCAAAGCGAAACCAATCAAGCTGCTCGTCACCGATTACGACGGCATGGCGGTGAAGATTCTCCTATTGTGGCGCAACGGGCGAAAAAGCTGAGATCGGGTGGGAGGACCATTGAATACGAGCACGAGCACGGAAACGAGCACGAGTACGAGTACGAGTAGGAACGGGATGCGGTTTGATCACGAAAAGTTGGCTGTTTACCAGGTGAGCATCGTGCGGGAAGAAATTCCGGCCATTGAATACGAGCACGAGCACGAGCACGAGTAGGAGTACGAGCAGGAGCGGAATGCGGTTTGATCACGAAAAGTTGGATGTTTACCGGGCGAGTCTCCAGTTTATCGAGTGGCGAATCAGGGAACTTAAATTCCATTCAAATATCCGGGCAATATTTGATCAATTGGAGCGGGCTTCGATATCAATTCTTCTCAACATTGCTGAAGGCAACGGCAAGACATCATATAAAGACAGAAAACGCTTTTTCGAGATTTCACGTGGATCGGCATTGGAATGTTCTGCCTGTCTCGACATTTTACTTACGATGAAAATTTTGAACTCAGATCAAATAAAAACCGGAAAGGAATTATTATTCAGGATTGTAAGCATGTTATCCCGAATGATCTCAATCCTGGCAAATTCTGTTCAAGAAGAAACCCCGATTTACGAAATTGAGCACCCGGACTAAAGCTTTGACCGGTTTGCTGATCTCGTACTCGTTCTCGTTCTCGTACTCGTAATCGTTAATCAGGAACCATCTCATGTTAGACAAAAACCTCATCACCAAAGCGAAACCAATCAAGCTGCTCGTCACCGATTACGACGGCATGGCGGTGAAGATTCTCCTATTGTGGCGCAACGG
>CAZIWX010000044.1:17115-19324 GCA_964543125.1 uncultured Lentisphaeria bacterium
TACTCGTAATCGTACTCGTTAATTAGGAACCATCTCATGTTAGACAAAAACCTCATCACCAAAGCGAAACCAATCAAACTGCTCGTCACCGATATTGACGGTGTCTGGACCAACGGCCGGATCTATTATTCCGCCGCGGGAGAACTGATGAAGGGCTTTTCCTATTATGACGGCATGGCGGTGTATCTGCTGCGCCAGGCGGGGATCGCCACGGCCATTATCACCAGTGAAGATTCTCCCATTGTGGCGCAGCGGGCCAAGAAGCTCAAAATTGACGATATTCACCTCGGCGTGGAGGATAAACTGACCGTATTCGATGAATTGCTGACTAAGCACGGCCTCACCCCGGAGGAAGCAGCCTACATCGGAGATGATGTGAATGACTTTGCACCCATGCAGGTGGCGGGATTGACCGCCGCACCGGCCAACACCCCCGTTTTTTCTCAGCTCAAACCGGATATTTTATTAACCCGCAAGGGTGGTGATGGTGCGTTTCGCGAATTTGCCGACCTGATCCTGCTGGCGCAGAACCGGGAAAACCGGCGCCCGTGATCCTGCCGGATGCTTACCGGTAATGCCCTTGCAATTTCTTTTTTATACCACCTACAATATTCTGCTGACGCTGGCTTTTCCCGTTGCGTGGATCGTTAGTTTTTTCAATCATAAACTGCGGGACGGGCTTTCCGGCCAGCGGGAAATTTCGGATAATCTGGCGGCGTTTAATCGCAAACGCGATCCGCGGAAGCTGGTCATCTGGCTCCATGCCGCCTCCGCCGGTGAATTCGAACAGATCAAACCACTGGTGAGCCGCCTGGCCGGGAACGCGCGTTTTCACCTGATTCAAACGGTTACCTCGCCCACGATTTATTTCAAGATTTTCACGGATAAACGCTTTGACGCCATCCTCTACCTGCCCTGGGACCTGCCCTGGCGGGTGAACCGGTTTATCCGGCAGCTCAAGCCCACCATTTTTATCAATACGCGCCACGACCTGTGGCCAAATTTACTCCGTGCCTTACGCCGGAATCAAATACCTTCCATTCTGATCAATGCCAATCTGTACGGTTCTTCCAAACGCCTGCGGCCCTTCCAGCGGCGGATAAACCGCGTGGTGTTCAACCAGATCGACCGGATTTTCACCGGCACCGAGCGGCTGGCGGAAAATCTGCGCCATTTGTACCGCGGCCCCATTGAGGTGGTGGGCGATACCCGCTTTGACCAGGTGTATGAACGGGCCGGTAAAAATCAAAAAGAATGGTTCCCCCCGGAGCTGGTCCGGGGCCGCCACATCGTGGTTTACGGCAGCGTAATCGAGTCGGACCGGGAGGTGGTGACGCAGGCCATTGTCCGGAGCGTTCAACACGGAGATCAGGTGTTGCATGTGGTGGTGCCGCACGAGGTGGGTGAGAAAAACCTGATGCCCTGGGAAGTCAGCTTTTTCCGGCAAAAGGTGAAATCGACCCGGGTGACGGAACTGGACCGCTATGCCGGTGAGCCGGTTCTGATCTGGAACAAGGTGGGTGAGCTGGCCGATTTGTACAAACACGCCCAATTGGCCTACGTGGGGGCGGGCTTTTCCACCGGCGTGCATTCGGTGACGGAACCGGCCATTTACGGTGTCCCGGCCGCCCATGGTCCCGAGTACGATCTGCTGGATGAGGCCATCGAACTGGTGGAGCAGGGTATTTCCACGGTGGTGACCTCCGGTGCTGAACTAAGCGTCTATTTGGAACTATTGGACCAACCGGCGGTATTGCAGGAAAAACGGGCAGCGCTCTACAGCTTCACTCAAGCATATCTCGGCGCCACGGACCGGATTCTGGCGGCGTTGAAGGAATATTTCCAGCCCGGGGACGGGTAAGTCCGCGGGCACCAACAGGGTCGATGGCTATTACTATTACTATTTGTGGTGCCACCCCACCGGGGTAACCTGAAAAAATCCACAATAAAGCGCTCATTCAAATATTTCAACTTAGTTAAAAGGAGCAGGCATGGTTTCGGCGGAAAATGAAAAACATCGTGTGCAACATATCGGCTGGTTGCGGGCCGCGGTTTTAGGGGCCAATGACGGCATTGTATCCACCGCCAGCCTCATCGTGGGCGTTGCCGCGGCCCAGGCGGCGCAAAACGAGATCCTGGTTGCCGGTGTCGCGGGTCTGGTAGCGGGGGCCATGTCAATGGCGGCCGGAGAGTATGTTTCAGTAAGCTC
>CAZIWX010000045.1:0-13093 GCA_964543125.1 uncultured Lentisphaeria bacterium
TGGCAGCAGGTGAAGCTGGCTGGTGAGCCGGACCTGATTGTGGCGGATTTCCCGCAGTATGCCGAGCGGTTTGTTTCCCACGCTGTGGACAAAATGGAATTCGTCCAGCAAGTGATCACGGCTGTGCGCACGATCCGCAGTGAGATGAATGTACCACCATCCAAGGCAATCAGTATTATCGCTCGTCCGGTGAACGCTGCCCAAAGCGGCCGGCTGGAGCAGATGGCGGATTATCTGAAAAAATTGGCTAACGTGGGTGAATTGACTTTAGATGCTACAGCCACCAAGCCCAAAGGTTCAGCCACCGCGGTGGTGGAAGAAATGGAGCTGTTCATTCCCCTGGAAGGGTTGATTGATATGGACAAGGAAGTGGAGCGGCTGGAAAAAGAGATTGCCAGTAAGGCTGGGTTTATTAGTGGACTGAAAAAGAAGTTGAACAATGGGAATTTTGCCAGCCGCGCCCCGGCCAAGGTGGTGGAAAACGAACGGCAAAAGTTGTCCCGGGCGGAAGAGTCCCTGGCCAAACTACAGAAATCGTTGAAATCACTTAAAGCCGAGTAGACCAACCACAAATTCCAAGAAGAAGTAAACCACAGATTTGCCAGGGATCAAGAGGCTTGTAAAATTGAAACCAAAGCCACACCCTTGAGCAGCGCCTATTAGCTCAGCCCTCTGGCAAATTATTCCGCGCTTGCGGCAAAGGCGCCCGGTCAGTCCTGAATTACCATTTAAATCCTGGCTTTATCCACCCAACCCGTGCAATTCCGCGGCTGAAATTCTAGCGGGCTTTTTTCCGGCGTCTCCGGCTCAGGTGCAGTCCCCCAAATTCACTGATTACGGCAATGTAAAAACCAAGATCATACCACCAGCCGGTGTTGTTCACCTCATAAATCCGCACCTGCCCGTCAAACAGTCCAATGATCAGGGTGAGCGGCGCCAGCCAGCCGTGCCAGATTCCGGCAAAAAAACCGGCCTTGTCATCCGGACCGAAGGCCCCGCCGCCGGGGACGCAGCCCAGTAAGATGATAAAACCCAACATAACCAGACCCAGAATAATCCAACGCTTGCCCATCATCGCTAATTCACCTCCTCGAAAATACCTTTTTCGCGGTTTTTCCGCACATTATCCCACGTGAACAGCTTGCCGTTCATGGCGATATAGACCCCGTGGGGCAAACTCTGAACAAACGCGAGGGCGGCGCCGAGATTGAACAAGCCGTCGGAACTGCCAAACACAATGGGGATCATGGCCCCGGTGAGGATGATGGTTTTGTCCGTGATGCGTTCAGCTAAGTATTTGGCGGTCTCGGACATGGTATCCGTCCCGTGGGTGATGATGATTTTGGATTCATCCACGGCCTGACAATTATGAGCGATCAGCTCCCGGTCGGCAGTGGTCAGGTCCAGGCTGTCCATCAGCATCAGGGTGCGATAATTGATCTCCAGGTTGGTGCGGGCGGTGCGCAGCATTTCAGGCAGGTGGGTATCTTTAAAGTAAAGGCGGCCGTTTAACGCGTTGTATTCCTTGTCAAACGTTCCCCCGGTAATCAGTATCCGAATCGGCATGGCTGGTCCTTTTTCAAAGCTTCTTCAGGTTGTGGAAAATCATCGGCGAATTTAGGGAAACGGGTTAATTTTGCCAAAGGTTCATGCTTACAATG
The DNA here is from genome assembly GCA_964543125.1 of uncultured Lentisphaeria bacterium. Lineage (GTDB taxonomy): Bacteria > Fidelibacterota > UBA8477 > UBA8477 > UBA8477 > CAZIWX01. The sequence continues at coordinate 1,662 of CAZIWX010000045.1, forward strand.
CATAAAATAGTGGCGTAAATTTTAATTAGAGTGACCAAAGGTATGGAAAATGAATCCTGATGAGCCGGCCGGATTGAAAATTATCCTCTTAAGCTTACTGTTATTGGGCATGGTGTTGATTCAGGCCTGTGCAAATGGATATGGGCCGGCTTATTTAGTCATGTCAAAACCATTTTTGCCATATTCATCTCAAGCTGCACCCGCAAGCTACATGGGATTTGATGTTTTCAATGGCCTTGGTTGGTATGGTGATGAAACCATCCAGGCCGGCCGCCTGGCTGTCTTCCGTACCAAAAATCGCCCGTGGATTCGCTATAGCGGCGGGTTGCAGATTTACAAGGGTCAATACGATCTGAACAAATACAGTCCGTATGATGAGAAAAAATCTTTCCGGGGTATTGCCCTCGTGGGAGAATGTTATCTTACCGTCCCGGTGAAAAATTTAAAAGCGGGGTTTGGGATAACACCAGTTGGCTACTTCGAGACGGGCTCTTACGATCATTTTATTGATCAGGCCTCCGCGGATGGTACGATCCAATTAATCAGTGGTATCAAATCAATTGTACTCAACTATGGGGTTTTATGGGAATGGACCGCTGAAAACGGTACTTGCGTGCGCTTCCAGGCAGGAAAAGGCAAGAAACCCGGGTGGTTTGACACCGCGATTAGTGTGACGACGCACAACTTTAGCTTTTGGCTGGATCCCATGCGATTTTATTTGGAGGCCCTGTCTTTTGGCGCGGCTATTCGTTTTTAGTTTCAGCTTAACTGGTGATATTGACTAATAAATTCCCGGGAAAAAGCGTTTCGTCCGGTTCATATAGTCCCGGTAAGCATCACCAAAGCGGTCAAGGTTTTCATTTTCATCATTGCGGGCGGTGAAATGGAGAAACACCGATGCCGCCACACCCAGGGTCAGGGTAATCCGATCAGGATTTTTCAAGACGATCCCCCAGGTCAGGTAAAACAATGACGCATACATGGGATGCCGGATATACTGAAATACGCCCTGCTCCACCAGTTGAGTAGTCTGTTCCCAGTCACCCTCGGCGTGACCGGCGGAGCGCAAAAGGAAGAATCCGGCCAATACCAGGTATAATGAAAAGAGCAACAACACCCAGGACAGGATTTGAGTGAATGAAAACGGGTCATCAAACCAGTAACGGCCATTCAAAGCCAGGAGCCCCAAGCTGAATTCAAAGGCAAAAAATCGCGGATAGCCGTGGGATTGAGGTGCCTTGAGCGAGGACCAGGAGACTTTGAGGATGATGATTGATCCGGTCACAAAAACGATTCCTTCAAACATCGAAAGATCCCTCCTTTCAGGTTTTGCGGATGGTAAAATTTAAACTAATTATTTTCTCTACTCACCTGAAAAGTCGTTGGCTTTATCAGCGTTTTTACCGAATTTCGAGCCTCCATGAGACCATCACCGGAAAAACAGGCTGTCCTTAAGGCATTCCACGAGCATGTCTCCAGCGGGAAAGCGGAATTTTTCCGGAAATACCACATGGATTTTGTCATGGGCCGCCGGGAAGGACCTTATCTGTGGGACCTGGATGGCCGGAAACGCCTGTTTAATCTCCACTGCAACGGTGGTGTTTTCAACCTTGGTCATCGACATAGCGAACTGGTGGAATTACTTAAAACCACGGTTACGGAACTTGACATCGGCAATCATCACCTCATGAGCCGTGCCCGGGCCGACCTGGCTCGGAAATTATCCGATCTTATGCCCGGTGATCTGAATTATACGGTGTTCGGCGTCGGTGGCGGCGAAGCGGTGGACCTGGCCTTCAAGGTCGCCCGGGGTTATACCCACCGGATAAAAATTATTTCAGCCCGGGGCGGCTATCATGGTCATACCGGCTTGGCCTTAGCGGCTGGAGACGAGAAATACCGCCGGCCCTTCGGACCGGCCGCACCGGGTTTCCAACAAGTCCCGTTTGGTAATCTTCCAGCGCTGGAAGCCCAACTGGACCGGGACACGGCCGCCGTTATTTTGGAAACCGTCCCGGCCACGTTGGGGATGCCCATTCCCAGCCTCACCTATTTGTCCGGGGTGCGCCGGTTGTGTTCGGCTAATGACACGCTGCTGATCATGGATGAAGTCCAGACCGGTTTGGGGCGGACCGGAAAACTCTGGGGCTTTGAGCACTACAATATTATTCCGGATATTGTGGTGATTGGAAAGGGTCTTTCCGGCGGGATATATCCCATCAGCGCCACGATTATTCGGGAACCGTTGGAATCGGTTTTCCACGACGATCCGTTTATTCATATTTCCACGTTTGGCGGTGCCGAGATTGGTTGCCGTATTGCCCAACGGGTACTGGAGATCTCCGCCGGCCCGGATTTTCTGGCGCATGTCAATCACCTGGCGGAGGCGTTTAGATCCGGCGTTGCTGACCTGAAATTGAAACACGGAAAATTTTTAAAGGGTCTGCGCCAACTGGGACTCATGATGGGTTTGGAACTGGTGGATGAACTGGCCGGTCCGGTGCTGACCAAAGCCGCCTATGATCATGATCTGCTCATGATCTATGCTAACAACGACACCCGGATTTGCCAATTCCTGCCACCGTTGACCACGACCCTGGGGCAGGTGGGCGAAGTTTTGTCAAAATTGGATAAAGCCCTCGCCAGCGCTGCCCGGCTGCATAAATTGATGAAACTGAAACGCTGGTTGTCTCGCAAATAATCTTGAAAAGATTTATGAGTCTTCCAGGCAAAAGCAAGGATTACCCGGGTTGTGGAAATTAGGCGGAAGCATTTATTCCTTAGCTACCGGCGGGGCTGGTTAGTGAGTGGTTAGTATGTTGGAAATTGATCGATCGATTCTGGAAGATTTTGAAGCGCGGCTCAACCCCCGTGAATTATCCGGTGCAAAAGTGCTGGGATATGGTGAAATCTCCACCGTTTTTGCGGTGGAAGGCCTACCCGGCGCCGCTTGTAAGCGCATGCCGCTGTTTAAAACCCGAATGGCCGCGGAAACTTATAGTCGTCAGTATATTGAATATTGCGGCTACTTAAAAGAAACCGGTCTGGTATTGCCGGATGACCGCACCGAAATCTTCGAGCAGGCCGGTAAACCGGTGGTGCTGTACATCATTCAAAAGGAGCTGCCACCGGGTCGATTTGTCCACAAACTGCTCCACACTCTCCCGGATGAAGAGCTGGAAAGTATTGTTTCCCGGATTATCCAGACCATCCAGCGAGTATGGGCTTTTAACGCGGCTCGGACGCCGGATCTGGAACTGGCCATCGACGGGCAATTGTCCAATTGGATCTGGCTGGAATCGGGAGAGCTGTTCTATGTGGATACCAGCACGCCCCTATACCGGGTTGCCGGTCAAGAGCAATTAGATCCGGAGCTGTTTTTGGAAAGCGCGCCCTCGTTTTTACGCTGGCTGATTCGCTGGCTGTTTCTTAGCGATGTCATGAATCGCTATTATGATGCCCGCCAGGTAGCCATCGATCTGGCCGCCAATCTATACAAGGAACAACGGCCGGATCTGGTTCCCCGGGTAGTGGAACTGATCAATATCGGTCAACAGGTGGACGGTGACCCGTTGACCGCAAAGGATATCGAGAAGTATTACCGGGAAGATAAGCTCATCTGGGCCTTGTTTTTAGCGTTGCGGCGCTTTGATCGCTGGATCAAAACCGGAATTTTGGGTAAACGGTACGAGTTTGTTCTACCGGGAAAGATTAAACGCTGAGAGGAGATATTAACCATGTGTGACACCTTTGTCATGCTGCCGGAAATGACGGCCGATGGTTCGGTAATCTTTGGGAAAAACAGCGACCGGGAACCCAATGAAGCCCAGGCGCTGGAATATCACCCGGCGCAACAATTTCCCGAAAACACCAAACTCAAATGCACCTATCGGGAAATTCCCCAGATTCGTCAAACCCGGGCGGTACTCATTAGCCGGCCCTTTTGGATGTGGGGTGCGGAAATTGGCGCCAATGAAAAAGGCGTAACCATTGGCAACGAAGCTGTTTTCACCAAAATGCCGCTGGAACGCGGCGAAGGATCGCTGACCGGAATGGATTTATTGCGGTTGGCGCTGGAAAGAGGGGATTCGGCTCAAAATGCGTTGAACACTATCGTCCAATTATTATCGGATTATGGCCAGGGCGGCATTTGCGGTTATACGGATAAAAAACTGGCGTACCACAACAGCTACATCATTGCCGATCCCCGGGAAGCCTGGGTGTTGGAAACAGCGGGACCGATCTGGGCGGCCAAACAGGTGGTTGGTTCGGCATCTATTAGTAACGGACTTACCATCGGAACCGAATACGATATGGCTCACCCGGGCGTTATATCCACCGCCCGGCAAAGAGGCTGGAATAAAAAAGGCGTGGAGTTCGATTTTGCAAATGCTTACTCGGACTGGTTTTACACCACTTTTTCAGCTTGCCGGACCCGCCGAAGCCGTTCCGGCCGGTTGGCGGCTGAAAAACCCGGGCGAATGACGGTGGCCCATGCATTTTCCATTTTACGGGATCATGGCGGCGAGGCCGGATACCATCCGGATGGACATCTGCTCATGAAGCATGTCTGCGCCCACGCCGCCAACAGCTTGTCCCGTAATGCAGCCCAGTCTACCGCATCCTTAGTGGCGCAGCTAAAACCGGATCAACAAACTTTCTGGGCTACCGGAACCAGCGCGCCTTGTACCGGCGTTTTCAAACCGGTATGGTTTGATGGAGGAGTGTTGCCGGAAATTGGTCCCACGCCCGGCGCCCAACCCGATGAATCTTTATGGTGGCGGCATGAACACTTGCACCGCACGGTTTTAGCTGATTATTCCACTCGCCTGGCCGTTTATCAGCCGGAACAGGGTGATCTTGAAAAAGCCTGGATCCAACAGGCGGGGCGTCTGGCGTCCAATGACCGCTGGGATTTGAGCCGGCGGGCTTTTCGCAACGCGGGAAAACTGTTGGATCAATGGTTGGAAGCAACCCGGCTCTTCAGTGTGGAGCAAAAGCCCGGAATGATCTATCGACGCTACTGGGAAAAACAAAACCGCCGGGTGAATTTCAACCTTCGGTAAAAGTTTTCATATTCCATCGAACCACGCCTGACAAAAACCGTACAACGATTATGTTTCGATGGACCGCGCCACGAGTTTACCTTTTAATCCGAACCATTCGGGACAACATTAAATTACTCAATTTCCACTTGTTGCTGCTCCTGCTGGGGCTTGGGGCTATTCAGCCGCTCAAGGCGCAACCCAAACCGGATTATCTCATCCTATTACATGGACTGGCCCGGTCGGAACGATCCATGCTCATCATGGAATTCCATTTACGGAAGTACAATTACCGGATCTTCAACATTAATTATCCCGGCCGAACGCTTCCCATTGATGAAATTGCAGCCGGGCTGGCGGATTCCGTTGCCAGGTATTGCCCGGATACGACACGCACAATCAATTTTATTACCCACTCAATGGGCGGCATTGTTTTGCGCTATTATTTAGCCCAACACCAGCTGCCCAACCTGGGGCGGGTGGTAATGATTTCGCCTCCCAATAAAGGTAGCCAATTGGTGGACCGGATGGGAGACTGGTGGATTTTTAAGAAACTCATGGGGCCGCCCGGGGAAGAATTGGGAACCGATTCATTAAGCGTTCCCATGCATTTGCCGCCGGTGAATTATCCGGTGGGAATTATCATGGGCGACCATTCCCTGGGGCCGCTCTTTTCCAAGGTGTTGCCCGGTCCGGATGATGGTTTGGTTAGCGTGGCTGATGCCAAGGTTGCGGGAATGGATGATTTTTTGTTGGTGCCCCGTAATCATTTCACGATCAAATACAGCGCCCGGGTGGCGGCCGAGGCGGTCTATTTCCTGAAAAACGGCGTGTTTGAACACGAACGCTGGAACAGTATGAAATGGCTCAATTCGTTGGACGAGAAATTACCGGCGCCGCCAGTCAAGTCAAAGTAAATGAAATCTTACACCCGGTTGTCATCCGGCGGTTTTAATTTTCATAGCCCCGGGTTTCAGCCGGGAATCATCCCCGAGCTGAAGCCCGTGACAATGAAAACGCTCCCTTTTCAATGAACCATTGCACAATCTTAAAAAAGCGGCTTCCCTCGAAAGGTCCGCAAAACTCACCCCAAGGCGCCTTATGGTTTGAATTTCCTCTTTTCCCGTTTCCACTTTCCGGCCTTCCAGCCTATTTTCAGTCCCATGAAATTATCCCTCCTCAATAAAACCGAAGCCATCCTGATTACGGTCTCCTGTATTTTTACCGGATTCCTTGCCTCGGGCATGTTGCAGATGATCATTTCCAGAACCACGGAATCGCCGATCTGGTCTAAGGTGGGCTTGATTTTCGGCGAAGCCGCTATGTTGCTGCCCATTTTCTACCTGCTGCGGTTGCGCCGACAGAAACTAATCCTGTTCATTCCCCGGCAACGGCTCACGCGCGGCAAACTCATACTCGTGGTCCTGTTTGGTTTAGGAGTCATAATGACCCTGGATGGCGTGGGTGCTTTTCTGGATCAATTCTTCACCATTCCCCCCTGGTTACGGGATATGCAGACGGACCTGTTGTGGAAATCGATTCCTGAACTGATCCTGCTGATAATTGCCGGGGTTATGGTGGCGCCCGTGATCGAAGAACTCATTTTCCGGGGATTACTCCAGCAGGCAATTGCCGGACATTACCAGAACCTGCTGCCCGCCCTCGTGGGGCCGGCGGTGTTGTTCACCCTGTTCCATGTTCAATACCTACTGTACCTTCCCGCGGCCTTCGAATTGTTTCTGCTGGCGCTGTCCTTCGGCTGGATCATGGGCAAAACCGGCAATCTCTGGGCGCCAATTATTCTCCACGCCATGAATAATCTCATTTCCCTGGTCTGGTTGGGTACGGGCGTCACCGCAACCGGGTTTGTGGATCCGGCTCATCCTTCTTCGTGGAGTTGGTTTGCCCTGGGCCTTTTATTACTACTGGGGGCTGGTTGGCGGCTCAATCAAGAGCCGGATTTTATTCCCTTCGCGGTGACTATCGAACGGCGCCCCGGTTTTTTCAGAGACCAGACGGATTAGGCTTTTCATTAGCACTGCCAGCCGGTTCATCGCCCGGTCTCCCCGGTATGAATGCGAATATTATGACGTAACCGAAGTGTATTTTGTCTTAAACGAGGGGTGAGCATGCTTACTTCATACAGCAATTTATTCGATGTCTTACGAAATCAGCCGCGCCGGCGCATTGCCCTGGCCGCCGCCGAGGATGATGTCTTGCTACGGGCCGCCGATCAGGCACACCTCCGGGGGCTGGCGGAATTTTCTCTGGTAGGCGATTCCAATAAGATCCGGGAAATGCTGCGGCAGGTTGACATTGAAAGCCAATTTCAGATCATTCATTCCGAACGGCCCGCCGAAAAAGCCGTTGAACTGGTTCGAACCGGCAAAGCCGACCTGCTCATGAAGGGCGCTATTTCCAGTAGCGCCCTGCTGAAAGCCGTTTTGGATCGCGATAAAGGGCTGCGCCGGGGTGAATTACTTAGTCATGTGGCCGTGGTGGAATCACCGACTTACCCGAAACTGCTGTTTATCACGGATGGCGGAATCAATCTCGCGTTTGACGAAGAGACCTTTGTCCAGGTTATCCGCAATGCTATCCGGTATGTGAATCATTTCGGAATTGAGAGGCCCAAGGTGGGCATGCTGGCGCTCATTGAGCAGGTGAATCCGAAAATCCCGGAAACGATCATGGCCGCTAAGGTGGTTAGAGCACTCCAGCATGAATGCCTGATCGAGGGACCGCTGGCCCTGGATGTGGCCATTTCAGCGGCCGCGGCTCGCCATAAACACCTGCCGTCCCGTATTGCCGGTGATGTGGATATTCTGGTCATGCCCAATACCACGGCGGCTAATCATCTGGTAAAAGGGCTGGGGAGCCTGGGCGGCTGCAAGGTGGGCGGCGTGATCGTGGGCGCCAAAGTGCCGATAATTTTACTCTCCCGGTCAGATACCGCGGAAACCAAACTGCGCTCGATTGCTCTGGGTTTGGTATCGGAGTAGGTAATGCCGCAAAGAACACCAGCCCCCGGTGGTGTATATAAGGGCGCCCAAGATAACACTCGGTCGGGAGCGCCCGGTCGTTTCCAAATTGGTAATATGAAGCGGCGGGAATAAACTTATTCCAATACGAATAAAAGGAATTTTATGTGGTTGCAACCGGCAGATTGGGAGCAGATCCAATCAGTGTAAAAAAATACCCTCCCTAATTTTCGGAATAGGGAAATTGTGAACAACGATCCGGAACTGGTTGAATAAGCCATCGATATCGGTATTCTGTCCCGATTATTATTCTGGGATGCATTGATTATTGCCCCAGCCGAAAAGGCAAGTCGTGAGTTTGTCTGCTCGAAGGATCTGAATTCAGGCCAAATCCACCGAGGCGTGAAGCTGGTCAACTCGTTTGAGAAGGACGAGCTCCGGCCACCGGGTTCAGCCCGGACCGGCCGAAAATCGGTTTTACTTTTCCGCGGCGCTTTTCCGATCCGTCCAGCCCAGCAAGGCCGACAAACTCACCACGGTTACCACAAAACAGGCGCCGACACCAATAAACAAGGCAATGCCCATGGAGCCCAGGCCGCGATACGTGGCAAACCACAAACTTCCAAAACCCAGCATGGTGGTCAACGACGTCACCAATATCGCCCGTCCGGTGGAAGAAAAAATCTCGAATAATTTACCCGGTCCTTCGATGAGATAGCGGTGAATCACATGCACCCCATCGTCGATTCCAATGCCGATGATCAGCGGGACCGCCATAATGTTCAACAAGGTGATTTGCAAACCACTCAATTGCATAATCCCCAACATGGCCGCCACGCCGGTAACCAGCGGGACCATACCCATGAGGGCGAACCGGAGCTTACGAAAATCAAACAACAACAGCAGGAATATCACAATTAGCGCGGCATAGGTCGCCCGGCGGCCATCTTTACCGATAACATCCATCAAGGCGTTGAACACAATGGGTAAACCGGTGGCCCGCGGGCTGACGGCGCCGGCTTCCGCGGTTAAACGATCCAAAAATTCAAAATCCCAGACATTCGAGCGCGGGAAAACAGTCACGAGATAACGCTTCCCGGAATCACTCACGAATTGGGCTTTGATCTGTTCCGGCATGTCAGCCAGCGACAGACGCCGGGGATTAGCCAGCTTTAAAGCGGCGGTCTTGAACTTTCTGCCGAAGGCCGCCTGAAAAGCCGAAAACCGCTTTGGATCAATATTCCCGTTATCAAAAGCATCCAACAATTTATTCAGGGAACCGGAATAGATCTGGGGACCCATGGATTGCCTGAGCCGGTTGGTGAGCTTCCGCTCTTCCGGCGACATGAGACTGTCCGGCACCTCCGCCACGCCCACCAGAAAGGCGCTTTTCAGAAAAATTTTATCCTGACCGCCGCTGAAGGCCAGATCCTGCAGCTCCATAATATTGAACTTCAACCGTTCGATTTGATCGCGGACGGAATGGCGCTCCTCCAGGGACAAACCGGACCTCGGTTTTGCGCCGGCAAGTTGGACCTGAATCTTCTTGATTGACTGTTGACGCTTGACCTGTTCCGCGTGATCCGGCAGGTAATCCGAAATGCTCTCGACCATTCCGGCCGTCTTCATCTCTTTGGCAATTCGGGTCAGGGAATCCGCTTCGGTCAGATTCTTCGCCGTAAACAGAATGACATCGGCGCTCATGTCGAATTCAGCGATCATTTTATCCTGTAGTTTAACAGTCTCCAGTCCCACCGGCTCCATGTTCAGATAGTTGTAATCCCGGGTGATTTGGGCGCCCCGGTAGGCCAGAAAAGCCACTACCACGAACAACCCCGACAAGGTATAGCCATAATGCTTTCCCATCCACGCGGTGATGTACCCCAGGCGTTTGTAGCGCACATCGCGGACGGGTTTGGCCGATTGCCGGCCATAGCGGTTCTTCAAGCGTGCCACGCTTATGAGCAGCACCGGCAGAATCAGCAAGGCCGCCACCATGGTCATAATAATGCCCACGCCCAGCACGAGTCCGAACTCACGCATACCGCTCGATTCTGAAATCAACATGGTTAAAAAAGCTACCGCGGTAGTCAATCCACCGGTGATGATGCCGGTCCCGGAACGGGTCAGGGCAAAATTCATCGCTTCTCCAATAGCAATATTTTCGGCCCGCTTTTCCGAAAAAGCGGCAATGATGTGGATAGAAAAATCAATCCCCAGACCGGCGAGAATCACCGCCGACATGGAGGTCATCAGGTTGAGTTCACCCACCATAAGCCAGGAAACCCCCATGGCCCAGCCGATACCCATGATCAGGGTTAGCATGGCCAGAATCGGGCTTGTGATCATGCGGAAGGTAAAGACAAACAACAGAAGAATCCCCACCACCGCGATCAGCGTCACAACCATGCTGTCGTTGGCCATGGCGGCCATTTCGTCCCGGGCCAACGCTATTGAACCGGTCAATCCGGCCGTAACGTCATACTTTTCCGCCACCTGGTGCGTCATTTTCTCGATCACATTGGTGGCTTCCACGCACTGATCGATATCAAACATGGTGAAGGTTGGGAGCACCTGGATTATGAGCATGCGCCGGTCCCAGCTCAGGTAATACGGATCTCCGATTGTCAAAGCATCCGTAGCGGCCCGGGCCTCGGCTTCCACTGCCGCACCGGGTTCCAGGCCGGCCGAAAAATGCCGCACCCAGCGATCAATGCCGTCCAAGGTCCGGGCAGCCGAGGATTCTTTCTCGCGGGTGGAAATCTTCTCCTCGCTTTGGGTGTATTCTTTTTCGAAGCTGTCGTTCAGGTGCGTTAGAAAAGCCGGCAGATTCGGATCGGTGAACAAATCGCCCAGATTCTCCAATTCCGAGGATTTGGTAAGCATGAGGCCGTGGTTGGACAGAAATTCGGTGGGTGCTTTGTAGGTTACATGCCGTACCAGACGCCGCATTGAATCCACCTGGATCATGGGCGCCAGTTCATTGGCGAAAGCCTTGAGCTTGGCCTCTTCGCCTTCCGCCACCACGAGCAGTACCGAAGAGCCCTGAAAATTCTCGATGATCCGGTTGTACTCCTGGACCCGCAGATCTTCCGGGGGCATGAGATTGGTAAAGGAGGTGGTCAGTTTTAATTGACTGGCCATCCAACCAAAGAGAATCGTTATCAAAACCAGGATCAAGCCTAACCGGCCGGTGCGGTGCACCGTCCAGCCGGCCAGTTTTTTTAAAAAGGATTCGCGTGTCATGTTGATGTCCTGCCGTTAAAAATTCAATTTCCAGCGCGTCTTGCTAAGCTCCGTCGAAGCACGCGCTGGAATTCCCTACCATAATTCTTTCCGGTTGCCCTTCGACGAGCTCAGGGAGACAACCGGAAATTCTATATCGTGCCCCCAAGTTGTGTCTGTC
>CAZIWX010000045.1:13193-19265 GCA_964543125.1 uncultured Lentisphaeria bacterium
AAGATCCTAAAATGCTCCCTTCGATCCTCCACTCCGTTCGAGCTCAGGGAGACAACCGGAAATTCTATATCGTGCCCCCAAGTTGTGTCTGTCTGAGGCCATGGCTTTAGCCGTGGATCGAAGATCCTAAAATGCTCCCTTCGATCCTCCACTCCGTTCGAGCTCAGGGAGACAATCTGGCGTCTACCAGCCGTCAAAAATACGCATTCACCCGTACCCGGGCCTGCCATTTCTGCTGCCCGAATTCCGTGTCAACGCCACCCCCCATCCGGGAGAACATGCCTTCCAGGCTGAGGTTATCACTTAGGGAATAGGAAAGATTGGGGCTGATCACCCAGCTTTTATCGTCCAGATTCACATAGGCGAAGGCACTGCCGGTGAGCAGACCACTGAAGGGATAAGCGGTTTGGAGAAACAGATAATGCCGGTATAATGAGTGAATCTGACCTTGAAAGTATTGGAAAAATTCGTCCAGCCCCAATTCGCTCAGCTTAGCGGCGCCGCCGGTGTTCACAAAGGCTTCGCCCATGAAATACAGCCCGTTTTCAAAGGTGTAATCGGCCCCCGCCGAGATTTCGTCAAAATTCAGGCTGTCCGCTTTGAATAGATTATGCGCACCTTCAATCCACAGACCCATCCCGGCGATTTCACCATTGAAGGAGCCGCCCAGCATGGTGCGATGGTCGGTGCTATTGATTATAAAAAAAGGTGTCATCGGAAAAAGGGGCACTCGATAATTTGGCTTAATCCAAGTACGTGTCCACAGATATTGTCCCGCATTCAGGGTAATGTCGCCAAAGGGAGTATTGGCTTTGATCTGCAGGTATTTGGTGGAATTGAGCCAGGTGTCTTTGGGCTGGGTGACCGCGTCGATCCGCAGCCAGTTCCGAGCCTGCCAGGCCAAGCGGATGGCACTTACGCCGGCCTGCTCGTAGGTGGGGTCCAGTAGTTGTTTGAAATTGAAAATATCGGTGGGGTTCCAGACGTAACCCGGTCCAAAGGAGAGTTGCTGCTTACCCAGGGTCAGGTCCCAGGTCCGGAAGGAAATCCGGGCGTACATATTGTCCAGATAGCTGGAATCCGGTAAGGGGAAAGGAAAATCGATCGCCCCGCCAAAAGTGTTGATGAACAGGCTGGCCGGAACAAAATCCGCCAGGTTATAGACCGTCTCTCCGAAATACTTCTGGACGATCAGATTGGCGCCGATAGTCACATTATCTGACGGTGATGCTTCGGCATCCAGCCGGAGTTTATGGTAACCCGTCGCGAAAGATCGGTTGGCGACGCCGAATCCGTCCAGATTGGTTTCGTAGTAGCCAAACCAACTGGGTTGCGCCATGAGCACCAACGGCAACAAGGCTGAATTCAGGACTATGATAAGTCTGCCCGGCTTCATTTACGCAACTCCCGCTCGGTGAAAAAGCCTTTCGGATAGGTTACGGCATAGGTGATCTCTTCCACACCCATCTCGGTGGAGGTGTTTTCCAGCTTATTCCGCATCACCATTTGGAATGCGGTGGGGATGCCTTCCACGTCACGGATGTCTTTAAAATAGAGGGCCTTGGTGTGCTGGCCGTCCCGGTCGAAGTAATGGATTTCCAGCGGGCTGTAATCTTTCTGCCGGACCAGAATCTCCAGTTTGCCGTAAGAAACATCGCTCTCCGGTTTCGGTGTAAGTTGGAGCGTGTAGCAAAGCTGATCGTCTACCGTCGCGTCAGCCAGCCGCCGGGTGGCATAATCATTCTTCCAGGCATTGCCGGAACCCATGTCCTCGTAAGTAAAATCACTACCCTCGAAATTCTGATGTTTGGCGGAGCTGGCCAGCTTGCGGACGCGCCGGGTGCGGGGGAAATAGGTCCAGATGTCCCCGGCATTGTTGAGCATCAGCGTCGCCATGCCCCGGCTGCGGGCGGGGTAAGTGTAGCGCATAAGGATGCTTTTACCCTTGGCCGTGGCATAATAATCATAACGGAATTCCCGTTTGCCGCCGGAAGTCGTATTGATGATTTGCGTCATCTGGGCCCGGGAATTTTCCGGCTCCAGCACGGTCATCAGGTGATCTAAAATCACCGGGCCATCCTGCGCGGCAAGTGTGCTGGTCAAGCCGAATAATACAATCCACAACTTTTGGACACGCATGGAATTACTCCTTTTTAGCAGCAGGCTTCGGGCGTACCAAAATGCCTTCCAGAAAGGCACGGATGGTGACCTGTTTGAGTTTATCAATATCCATGGTTTGGTTAATCAGGTAGTGGAGCCCCAGACCGTCCAGAGTCGCCATAAGCACCAGCGCCATGGTTTCGCTGTCCAGGGGCCGGAAAATACCTTCCGCCACGCCCTGTTCCAAAATGGCCATTCCCAGTTCCTGAATGGTGTGATAGAGGGTAATGATATTGTTATCCGGTTGACGGCCGGCATGATACCCCCGGAGTCCCTGAGCCCAAATTTCGGTTATGATGAGCATTTCTTCGGGAGTTGTCGTTTTGAACCAGTCCAGGTTCATTCCCAGTATCATAAAGATTTTTTTATCGGCCGGCAGGGAGAGGCGGTTCACCTCTTCCAGGCCGGTTTGGACCAGATCAAAGAATTGGTTGAGGATTGCCCGGAAGATATCGTCTTTGCTGTGGAAATACTCGTAAACGGTGCCTTTACCCACGCCGGCGGCCTGGGCGATATCGGCGATTTTGCCTTTTTGGAGTCCATCCCGGGCGAAAATTTTGAAAGCGGCGGTGATAATGGCAGTGTATTTCCGGGTATGATTTTTAGAAATGAGGTTTTGCAGTGCCATTCAATATTGCCTTCTTCCCGTCCTGACTGACCGGTCAGTCGAAAGATAAATTACACCTCCGGGTTGTCAAGCGATTTTCGGCCCCGGCCCTTGGTGATCGCCACGTTCGCCTATTCCTGATTCAACGTAAACCTTTGTATCTCGCGAAGTAGCTAAATGCAGGCTGACAAGTTGTAGCTGTCCCGGTTCAGCCGTTCCGGTGGACGTCCTGACGCTTTGATAATTTTGCGGTCCTAAAGCCGGCCTCATTTGCGTTCCGGCAGTCATTGCCACTGTCGGTTCAGCCAACCGGCAGCACCCGGATTGAGCCTTTTGAGCTGTTACCGGTTCGCCGTTAGAGGCTCCGGCCGGTAAAGGTTAGGGGTGAATCCCGGCGGTATGATTGGCCCAATCCGGAAATTGGGTTGGATCGAATCCGAATACCTGCTGCCCGAGATAATAGAAGACCAGCGTTATCACCAGAACGCCAATTAGATTAATGAAGAATCCAATTTTTGCCATATCCCGGATTTCCACCCGTTCACTGCCGAAAACAATGGCGTTGGGGGGTGTCGCCACCGGCATCATAAACGCCTGGGAGGCGGCCAGTGTCGCCGGGATCATCAAAATGAGCGGATTAAGGTGCATTGCAATGGCCACCGAAGCCAGGATGGGTAAGATCATTTGAGTCGTCGCGGTGTTGGATGTCAATTCAGTGAGGAAGGTGATGGAGAGGCAGATAATCATGATAATGATAAGGGGGTGAATGTGCTGGAATCCCATGAGGTGGTTGCCAATAATTTCCGAAAGGCCGGAAGCTTGCATTCCCTTGGCCAGTGCGAAACCGCCCCCGAACAGCAATACGATATTCCAGGGTAGCCGCCGCACCACATCGGCCCCCATGATCGTTGCCGTTTTAGCCCGTGGTGAGCGGCTGGGAATAAAGAACAGAATGGCGGCCATGAAGATGGCTACCGTCCCATCATCCACCAGCTTAGGATAAGGGATTAACTGGGACCAACCGGGGATTGTGAAGCTGCCCAGGGTGAGGGGCCGGCGGAAAATCCATAATAAGGCGGTGAGCATGAAAACGATTAGAACGACGCGCTCTTCGAATTGAATCGGTCCCAGGCTGGCATATTCCGACTCCACTATATTCGTATCTGCATGGATCGATTGGGGTATGCGGTAAAACAGTTTGGTAATCATAAACCAAATAATGACCAGCATAATAACCGCCAGGGGCAAACCCATTAGCAACCAGGTTCCAAAAGCGATGGGCTCGGCTCCCGGAAAGGTGATTTGAAATATTCGGGTGAACGCCAGATTGGGCGGTGTTCCCACCAGTGTGGCAATCCCACCCACGGAACAGGCGTAGGCGATACCCAGCATCAATCCGGTGGAAAATTGGCGGGTTGTCCCGGCGCTGAATTGATCTTCCATCTGCACAATAATCGCCAAGCCGATGGGCATCATCATCACCGCGGTGGCTGTATTGGAAATCCACATGGACAAAAAAGCCGCCGCCGCCATAAAGCCCAGAATGATGCGGTCAGCGCTGCCGCCGATAAACCGGATAATCGTCAGGGCAATTCGTTTGTGCAGGGACCATTTTTCCATGGTCAGGGCGATCATAAAGCCGCCGATAAAGAGGAAAATCGTGCTGTTGATATACAGATGGGCTATATCGTCGGCCTTGAGAATGCCGAAGGCCGGGAAAAAAATCAGGGGTAACAGCGCCGTGGCGAATAAGGGGATGGCGTCGGTAATCCACCAGGCGGCCATTAAAACCGCTACCGCCGCCATTTTTCCGGCGCGGGGAAACTCGGCGCCGAAGGTTAAAAACACGGCCAAAATCAAAAACAGGATAGCTCCCAGTCCCAAACCCCATTTTTGCAGGTTGCTACGGGATACTGAATTCGGCATTGGTTCCTCCGGTAGTGATTTATTCAGTCGTGGATTGGAGTGATCGCACGAGGTAAAGCGCTAAAAAGTAAAAACTGGCGGCGGCGAAACAAAAATAGGCTTCCCAGGCAAACATGCGGCGGATCAGCATATTATTAACCGGGTCGGTGGTGAGCATGCGGGCGCCGCCGTATAAGCCGCCGATGATAAAATTGAGAAACACGACCGTGTGAATCCAGCCGGCCCATTTGGGATTGCCTCGTTTGCGTTGCCATAACCCGATCCCGATCATCACCAGATAGATCACATACAGAATGAATTTCGAGGCTTCGGCGGCCCCGGTGTAAAAAGTGGCGGCTTCCATATTCCCCTCCTACGGTTTAGTTAAGCAGGTTTCATAATAATCAACTTTTGAAACAGCCGGATAAACGGCGTAAACAAGGCGACCAGCAAGCCATATTGCAACGGATGAACCGCCCAGGCGCCGAATGGCAGCGTACCGAGAGCAAAGACCAACGCGGTTGCGGATGAGCCGGCCAGGGCAATTAGTCCGGTTTTATAAGCCCAGGTTTTAGATCTGAAAAATCCCAGGACGAATAATTCCGAGCTGACGATGAGAATGGCATCGGTGGTTCCCAGGGCGATTAAAAACGGAATGGCGGCTTCCGGCCAACCCTGAGCCGGTGGCGGCGCCGGAAAGCCGATTCGGCCTTCAGTTAGATAAATGCTACCGGCCCGCACCAGGGCGATGAAGTGCAACCCCTGTATCATACCAAAATAGCTTACCAGTGCTTTTGAAATCCGCAAACGAAGTCTCCCCCGGTTTATTTTCATGTTAGTTGCCCAAATATGGTGTCTTACCAGCGGAAAGTGAAGCGGGAAAAGGAATAATGAAAAGCCGTTACACAAATCTATAGGGTTGCCTAACACCTAAAAACACTATAAATTCACGCCGTAATTAATTGAGTATAGAGTGGTACCTGGTAAATAGACTTTGCGCTTAGGCTTTTATCAACGGCCAAAATTTTATTCGCTTTTCAAGCGAGGGAGTGGGCCATGAAACCGATAACCACAATTCGTCGATCATTTTTCCGAATTAGCCTGGTATTTTTTCTGGGTTTCTGCCAATTCAGCCGGGGACAATCCGTTACCACGGCGCTTTACGACGATAACACCAACACACTTTCGCTGAATTTTGATATCACCATCAACACCGGCTCCCTGAACCCCGGAAAATTTCACCTCGGTGACGGCGAGTCCACGGTGGATTTGACCCACGCCGTCAACCTGGCGGCCGGCGAAAGCGAAACCGCCATTGACATGGGATTGCTCTATGGCAGCGTCCTCGACAGCATGATTGGCAGCTACTATGGAGACAATGCCCATCAATTCCGTTATTG
>CAZIWX010000046.1:0-19037 GCA_964543125.1 uncultured Lentisphaeria bacterium
GGGTTTTTGTCCAAAGCCCGTATTTTTTGCGATTCTACGGTATCAACGGTGGCTTAAACTCAATCCTGGAGCGACACTGAAAGCGCAAGGGCGATATATTCTGGAGTTATTGAAAGACTACAACATTCGCGACAGTAGCAAAGTGTATCCGGATGCCCGTTTGCGATTTTTTCTCGATACGGTATTTGCCGAAGCCAGCCTGGTCGTGCGGGGACATCTGCGTAGCTGGATGAGCCAGCAACGCGAGCTCAGCCTGCCGGATTCGCGGCTCCAGTGGGAAATTCGCGAATTACTTACCAACCATGAACATTCCGAGTCTGAGATATATTTTTTAAAACGCCTGCCTCTACCGTATCTCAGTGGAGCCGACAGCATCGAGATTATTGCTAATCCGCAAACAGGTATGCAGGATGTTGAGATTATGGTGTCCCGGCGGGATCAAAAAGGCAAAATATTCCATATTCGTAAGCCCATTAATCCCAAGGAAATTCTTAGATTACATCGTCTTTTCAGTGAGGTAAATCTGGAAGTCCAATTCCGGGCCGAACACGAGTATCTATTGGCATTGAATGAAAACGGCCATGTGATTGGGGGTTTATTTTATGAACCGGTCGATGCGGCCAATGTGTTCATGGACAAAATTGTCGTTTCCGGAACCTATACCGGGCGTGGCGTCAGCCGGGCATTGATGGATGAATTTTTTGACCGAATGCGCAGCCGGGGTTTTGATGTAGTAACCACCGGATTTTACCAACCGAGCTATTTCTCCAAGTTGAGCTTCCGGGTAGAAAAGCAGTACGATGGTTTGGTAAAACAGTTGAATTGATCAGAAAAAGGTTCGCAATCTTTTACAAAAGACAAGGGACAGCCACATGACTGCCCCTCTTGGCAGATCCTAACTAAGGAACGGTGTCAGATGAGTGACTTGATGTATTCAGTCGTCACCGATTTTGGACGCTCCAGAGGCAATCCAAGGGCACGATCCCACACTAGTGAGGACAGCACTCCCATGGCACGGGAAACACCAAACAACACGGTGTAAAAATCATACTCGTGCATACCATAGTGGACTAACAGCACGCCCGAGTGAGCATCTACATTAGGCCATGGATTTTTAGCTTTACCCTGTTCCATAAGAATATCCGGTGCGACTTCATAGATTGTACTCACAACCTGGAACAATTCGTCTTCCGGCAGATGTTTCAATGCGAATTCACGCTGCGCCATATAGCGCGGGTCGGTTTTCCGCAAAACGGCATGACCGTAACCCGGGATGACCTGCCCGGAGTTCAGGGTCTCCCATAAGGCTTTAACGACCTGGTCTTTACCGGGTACACCGCCACCCAGTTTTTTCTGAAGCGCCATGATCCAGCGGAGCACTTCCTGATTGGCCAGGCCATGAAGTGGGCCTGCCAGGCCATTCATACCGGCCGCCAGACTGTAATAAGCATCGGATAATGCCGATCCTACCAAATGGGTTGTGTGAGCCGACACATTCCCACCTTCATGATCCGCATGAATGGTGAGGTATAGCCGCATCAGCTCCCGGAACATCTTGTCGTCGAATCCCAACATGTGGGCAAAATTACCAGCCCAATCCAGTTCAGGCTTGGGGTCCGGCACCCGGCCGTCTTTGTAGGTACGCCGGTAAATGTAGGCTGCTAAGCGCGGCAAACGCGCCAGTAGGTTCATCGCATCTTCAAAAGTAGGATCCCAATATTCTTTTTTCCCCATGCCTGCCCGATATTTTTCAGCGAATATCGATTCAGTCTGCAGGGCTACAATACCCGCTGAAAATTGAGTCATGGGATGGGCCGTTTTCGGCATGGCATCCAAAACTTTGTAGATGTGAGCCGGTAAGTCAGCGCGTTGCGACCATTCTGCCGATACCTCCTTAACATTCGCTTCAGTCGGTAATTCTCCCGTTAATAAGAGATAAAACAATCCCTCCGGTAAGGGTTCCTCACCTTCCGCGGCGTGCGGTAAAACTTTTTGTAATTCCGGAATCGTATACCCGCGGAACCGGATTCCTTCGTTGGGATCCAGCGCCGAGGTTTCAGTAACCATACACTTGATACCGCGCATTCCCCCGTAAGCTTGCGCGATGGTAACTTCGGAAATGACTTTGTCACCGTGATTTTTCCGGATGTCGGTCACTTCTTTGGCGAAACCGGGGATCTTTTCTACCAGTTTTTGCTTTAGCATACTCATATTTATACCTCCGATTGTCGGTTCATTTTTGCATAACCAAGACTGCTATTTTCATGCCAACCAAGCATTTAGTTATATAATTCCTGCGAATGGTGACTTCATTCATCACATTATATTTCACAGCATGACGCCAGTTATCCGGATTCAGGGAAGCCAAACCTTTCTGAATCCCCGGCTTGAAAAACGGACCTGATCAACTATATTCACAGTGCTAATCAACGACTGCAACGGATGATCGGGAAGGAAGCTTGAGATGAAACTCAAACTGCACTGGCAAATTATTAGCGCGATGATATTGGGGGTCATTTTTGCACTCAGTCTGGGTCCGAATTCAACCTTCGTCGCACCGCTAGGCCACATTTTCATCCGGCTTCTGAAAATGGTGATCGTACCCTTGGTCCTGACCTCTATCATGGCCGGGGTCGCCAGTGTGGGTAATTCGAAAAGCCTGGGTCGACTGGGACTCAAAACCATATCCTATTATATCATGACCAGCCTTTTTGCCATTCTTATCGGATTGGTTTTGGTAAACCTGATTGCTCCGGGTAAAGGAGTTGAATTGAACTCCACTCAGGACATTTCCTTCCAGGATCTGAATAAGCCGGACTCGCTCACAGACATTTTCGTGCGCATGATCCCGGAGAATCCGGTGGGAGCCGCTGCCAATGGCGATATACTGGGACTTATTTTCTTTGCCATTGTCTTCGGAGCAGTCCTTACCAAAGTCCCCAAGCGGTACGGGGACATATTAATTCCATTCATCGACGCTTTTTTCCAAGCCATGATGAAACTGACCGGATACATCATCAAATTGGCGCCGATTGGAGTTTTTGGTCTCATTGTCAATGCCATAAACGCTACGGGCTTTGAACTGTTCAAGGCCGTAGGTAAGTATATGGTGACCATTGCTTTGGGTTTGTCAATTCACTTCCTGGTCGTCCTGCCATTGATCATCTGGGTGTTTACAAAGCGAAGTCCGGTAAAGCATTTTAAAAATATGGCCAATGCCCTCGTCACCGCATTTTCCACCTCTTCCAGTTCCGTTACGCTACCCGTAACCATGGATTGTGTTGAGTCCCAGGCAGGCGTTTCCAACAAGATCAGCAGTTTTGTCCTACCCATGGGCGCTACCATCAATATGGATGGAACCGCATTATACGAGTGCGCCGGTGTGCTGTTTATTGCTCAGGTAATGGGTGTGGATTTATCTATTGCCCAGCAATTAATCGTTGTGGTAACAGCTTTGCTGGCTTCCATCGGTGCGGCCGGGATTCCTTCGGCCGGATTGGTCATGATCTTCATCGTGTTGAAGGCTGTGGGGCTTGAAGGTCCAACCGTCGCTATGATCGTAGGCACGATGCTCGCGGTGGATCGGCCGCTGGACATGTACCGAACCATGGTGAATATTTTCAGCGATTCCGTGGGCGCCGTCGTTATCGCCAACTCGGAAGGCGAGATTTCCAAGACCAATGTGAGCGACTGATCACATTCCCCAAGATCACTGTTGAAATAAAGTGTTCCATCAACCGGTTAACGTTAAATTCAGGGTATGCTTTTTGGAAGCTTTGCCCGCAATGGTCACTGGTCATTATTGAACCAACACCAAGAACACGGGAGCTAATCTCCGGTTTGGAAAACAGGCCTTCCCCTCTCCGTTGGGGTCAAGGAAGTTTGAAGTAATTGGGACGCCCCCACCGTAAAGGCACGGGTTCTTGAACGCCACACTATTGCGGGCATTCTTTTTTTACGATTTAAAGCTTGGGTTAAGTCTGGATTGTCAGTGCGCTGATGCAAACTGCTTTTCAATATTCTCTAGCACGACCCGGCGACCTTTTACCTTCACCTGAATGCCATGCGCCAGATATTTGGTCTCCAGTACATCGGAAACGCTGTGAAGGTAGGCCAGTAATTTTTGCTGATCGTACGTGAGTAGCCATTCCCGGGTAGTATGAGTCTGCCGGATGGTTTCCAGAATCCTTGATTCCAACGTGTGAATATTAATTTCCCGTAAGACCGAAATTGGCAGGGCAGCCGGAAATTGGCGCAGCACCGAAGTAAAGGTTTCCTGATCCCGGATGGCATCAATTTTATTAAATATGGTTAGCGTGGTCCGGTCTCTTACACCTAATTCATATAAAACATGATTCACGGTTTCCAAATGCTTTTCATGGTTAGGGCTGCTGATATCGATCACCTTGAGGATTAATTCGGCATCATCCACTTCCTGCAGCGTGGATTTGAAAGAGGCGATCAGATCATGGGGCAATTTCCGGATAAAGCCCACGGTATCACTTAACAGAAGTTGGAAGCCTTCCAACTCAATGGTTCGAACGGTCGTGTCCAGCGTAGCAAACAGCTTATCTTCCACCGGCACCCGGGCATCCGTCAATAGATTCATCAACGACGATTTACCGGCATTGGTATACCCAACCAAGGCAACTTTATAAATATCCTTGCGGTTCTTACGGCGCGTAGCACGCTGTTGCTCGATTTTAGAGAGATCTTTTTTCAACCTTGAAATTCGGTGTCTAATGAATCGCCGGTCAATCTCGATCTGGGTTTCACCTGGTCCCCCCCGAGTGCCAATTCCACCTTTCTGGCGTTCCAGATGTGTCCAATGGCGCGTTAGCCGGGGCAATAAATATTCCCAATGCGCCAATTCCACTTGTGTTTTTGCTTCCCGGGTACGGGCATGACGGGCAAAAATGTCTAAAATTAAATACCCGCGATCGATGATCTTGGTGTTTTTCATGAGGTTCTGCAGATTTTTCACCTGCGCCGGTGATAACTCATCATCGAAAATGACCAGATCAGCCTCCAGCAGGTTTACCTTGGCCGCGATTTCCTCAGCTTTGCCGCGTCCCACATAATAAGCACTGTCGATGCCGGAACGATTCTGAATGACGGCGCCAACGACCTCGCCACCGGCCGTGGCGGTGAGTTTCGTCAATTCCGCCAGGTTGTCCTCCACTTCCAAATCGCTTTGAAACGGATGAATAACACCTACCAGCAGGACCCGTTCAACCGGAAGTTTTGTTTCAATTAATTCTGTCGCCATCCCCGCGGTATCCTTGCTACAGTATTTTCTGCTAAAAATATCATTAATGCCAAAAGTAACAACCCTGGCCATAGCGGACTTCCCTGGCGGCTAGTTAATACCTGGTCCACCAAGTCTGATTGAGTGTTCAATCGGACTGTACCGGGAATATCAAAAGCGCTGGAATCGACCGAAGCTGGAATAGCTTCAGCCGGATCAATATTCACGGCTATCACATCAAGTTCCTGCGATCCCCGATACAGCCGATAGAAACCCGGTTGCCTTGTTTCATTATAAGCCAAATGTCCAGCGCTGTCCGGCTGGATGAAGCGTGATCGGCCATCGGGAATTTGTACCTGAAGCGGTTTATTTTCAAGTTGGGCTATCATTTTGAATTCAATCGGATCACCCACGCTGCGATTAAAATGGGCAATATCCAATTCCGGCAATGCACCCTGAATCAACTGCATCAGCAGGGCGGGGAAGACCCCCAGCACCGGCCAGTTGGAGCCGGCCGGATCCAGCTCAGTATTCAACCAGATCAAACGGCCTTTACCTAATTTCTTAACACTGAGTAAGGGTGTATCGTCTCCAAATGTCAGCCAGGATTCACCTGTCCCGTTAGTATTTTCCAGCAAATAGCGTTGTTTAATCACGAGACGCCGATTTTGTAGAATATCCTGCAGCGGAAGTTGTGGGAATGCTCGTTCGCCCACCCGGGTCATTTTCACCGGAAATCCAAATTCAGCCCTGTCTTGGTGGACAGCCACCGGAATATCAAAGGGCATGTGCCATGCTGATTTGATTGCGCCGATGAGAATGACCTGACCGCCTTTGTGTACAAACCGGACCAAATTTTTAATCTGATAAGTTGACAGTTCCTGATTTGTCTCCCAAATCAGGGTCTTTAGCTGCTGTAAATTCAAACCATCGGCCGCACCGCCGTTAATAACTTTCAGTTTAATGTTATAAGACTGTTGGGCTAGCACGCGGCTTAATATATACCAAATATCCGGTTGATGAGGGCCGGCAATGACGCCAACTTCGATTTTTGTACCGGGCTGCAACACGAAGTAACGGCGGTTGTTGTAATTTGCAGCGTCAGGTGTGAAAGCTAAATAGCCTTCCTGCGCACGTCGGCCTTCAATTTGACCTTTCATGTCAACCGTGACCGGCCCGGCGGTGTTATGATTCAATAAAACCTGATTTACCCGATGCTCATTTACCCATAATTCCAGCGGTTCGTCTTGCATTGGGTCCAGATTGGTTGCTACAGCCACCTGGAGCGAATATTCATCACCCGGCTGAAAAACATTAGAAGGAAGCTTGATATGGGTAATGCCCTTATCCGTTTCACCGGTGAGAGGTACAATTCCCACCCACCAGTCGGGTGCGAGAGAATCCAGGGTCGCAGGAGCTAACTGTCCATCCGTCACGAGGATCAACTCACGCCGGGCATAATCTCTGATGGGAAAATGAGACCGTAAGAATTGATTTAAATGGACTATCACCGGTACCGACCAGGTCGGTTGAATAGCCTGAGGATCAGTAACAATGGTGGAATCACCCCAGCCCAGGAAGTTGACTTCGCTTTGTTGCTGGTCCAGGGCAGATAACCGGCTCAAAACCGGTTGGATGTTTTCATGTTCAAACGCCCAGCGCAGGGATGCGGTATTATCTACCAAGACAACCGTGAGTGTTTGGGGACGCGTGGCCAGGGTAAATCCGAAGCCGGATTGAATGGTTGGCCGGGCGAAAGCGAGGATCAATACCAAAATGAGCAGCGTTCGTAAAACAAGGAGGATCAACTGCTTGATATTGAAGGTTTTAAGGGCATCCTGTTCCAGAGCCTTAAGGAATCGAAGAGAAGAGAAATCCACCCGTTTTGCCTTCCGCTTTGACAAAAGGTGGATGATGACAGGCAACAAGATTGCCGGTAAAAACCAGAGTGCGTAGCTATTTAGAAAGGTCATTGAATTAGATAACGCCGGAATAAGCTATCAAAGGGCCATGAATAGCGAGATGGTAGCCGCCACTGCCAGAGGAATGGTAATATTATCATCGATATAGTTAATGAGGGCTTCCACAATTGTTCCGATCGCGGCAGCTCCGAATTTCCCGATCCAGGGAATATTCGGAAATAGTGCTAATAGCCCTAACGAAACAATAAAAAAGGCAGTGCTGCCCTCCAGACTTTTATTCCCCAGTCGATGCTTCCCGCAGGGAATGCCAACCAGGGCCGCCGCCGTATCACTTACCGCCAATACAAGTAACGCCGGTATGGCCACCATTTTGGGAAATAATGCGATCACTACCAGATTTCCCAGAAACACAAATGCCGCACCGGTAAGACGATCGGTTTCATGGGAGCGGATGGCCAGTCCGAAGATTGGTTTAAGCAACCCACTCAACACGGAACCCCGCAATCTCAGGTATTCCACCGTAAAAAACACTAAAGCAATCACCGTCATGATGCCTGTCATGGTATGGCGTTGAAACCAGAAATAATAGGCTACCGGAAAGATGGCTGAAGAGAGGTGAATCAACTTTCGGTTTATTTCGACTTTAGTGAGTTTCAAGGGAGCCGGCTCTTCAGTTTTAAAAATGCCGTTTTGGGATCAGGGGACTTAAAAATAGCGGATCCCGCCACGTAATAATCAACTCCAGCGGCAACGATTTCATCAATGGTTGTCAGATTCACGCCACCATCTATTTCAATGATAATCCCATGATCATGCAGGTTTGGGGCCCACTCGCAAATCGAATCCAAAACCGTCGAAATAAATTTTTGTCCACCAAATCCCGGGTTTACCGACATAAACAGCACTTGGTCTAAGAAGGGTAAGAGCGGTTCCAGTGTATCCGCGGCGGTACCCGGATTCAGCACCACTCCGGCTTTGGCGCCCAGCTCCCGTATCTGACTCAGTTCACGGCAGATATGGGAACAGGTTTCCTGATGCACCAGTATCGTATCCGCGCCGGCTTTCCGGAATTGCGCCAGATATTGCCCCGGATTCGTCATCATCAAATGGGTTTCCAGCGTCCGGTCCGTGAGCTTCCGAATGGCTTCCACCACGATGGGACCGAAGGTTAAATTCGGGACAAAATGACCATCCATGATGTCCAGGTGCAGGATTTCAGCGCCGGCGGCTTCCATGGTTCGAATCTCGTCCTTCAAGCGGCTAAAATCAGCCGATAGTAACGATGGACAGATATGGGTTGGGGGCCGCATACTTTTAGTGATCCACGGAAACAATCAGATCGATTTGAACTTTACGCTCAACCGGGAAGCGGGCGCCGGGATTCCAAGACTGAGAAATGACCGTTCCCGGTAACAGAGTTGTATCTAACATGACCGACACCATGCCTACCGTAAACCCGGCCCCCCCCAGCACTTCCCGGGCTTCATTTTCACCCAAATTCACAACATCCGGTACGGTCTTTTGAGCATTCCGCTTGCCCTTGCTTACCGTGATCTGAAGGTGGGCACCGATCTTAATGCTGTCGGCCGCTGGTACCGACTGAGCAATAACCACCCCTTCATGATAATAATCTGATGAATCGTATTTTACGCTATCCAGCGACATCCCCAATTCTTCCAGCAAGATCTTGGCGAACCGCAGCGTTTTGGAAACCAGATCCGGCATCTCTTTTTTACCGGGGGGCAATGAAATTGTGAGTTGGATTCGACGCCCTTCACGCACCCGATCACCGGCATCCGGGAATTGGTCAATAACCGATTGAGACGGTGTCCCGGGGCGATAAATCGTATCTTTAATGGTATAGCGCAGGTGCCGTTCGTCCAGCCTCCTGGCGGCATCCGGCAGTGTGGTAAAGGTCAGACTGGGCACCCGAACTTCACTATGCCAACTTACATACAGTGGCATGACGATATAATTCACAACCATAAAAGCCACGATACCAATCAGGGCTAAAGAAACGATATAATCCCGCACCGTCCGCATTAATTCCGTTTTCTTATTTTCACTGCAAACATCCCATCAACTGTATCTCGCTCCGGTTGTGTTAAAATAGCACCATTTTCAGTTAGAAAGGGGGTCAATTTTTCATCCGTTACCGGTTCTAATTCGGCATCCACATGATGTGCCAAAAAGGTCGTTACCTGGTGTTCATTTTCCTCCGGTTCTAAAGTACACGTACTATAAACCAATCTTCCGCCTGGTTTCAATGAACGCCAGGCATTTTCTAACATTCGCCCCTGAATGTCAACCAAATCCTGAATGTCGGTGAGTTTACGTTTCCAGCGTAAATCAGCTCGCCGCGCCAGAACACCTGTCCCGGAGCAGGGTACGTCCAATAATATTTTGTCAGCTTGTGGTAAATCCGCAATGGCTACATCCGCTTTAGCAAGGGACAAATGTGAACACCTCATGCGTTTTAGGTTCATCTGCATCTGCTCCAGGCGCACCGGGGCGTTGTCAAAAGCCTTTATTTGACTCATATCCTGACTCAGCTCAACTAGATAGGAACTTTTACCCCCGGGAGCAGCACATAAATCCAAAACGGTTTCGCCGGGTTGAGGATCGATCAGACGCGGAGCAATCCCGGCGGCAGCATCCTGGACCGTAAACCAGCCCTCCGAAAAAGCCGGAGCGTGAAATAACTCAGCCGTATTACCCCGCAAACGATAAAAATCCGGAAACTCAGAACGAGTGGTCCATTTGATTTCCGCTGTTTCCAGGAATTGTTCCCAGGCCAAAATTCCAATCCGTAGCGGGTTACGCCTTGCCCAGAGTTCGGGTATGGTATTATTGAATTGACAAATTCGGCGCACCGCAGCTTCATCCGCACGATGAAGCCAACGTTTGAGTAACCATTCTGGATGTGAAGTTTCCACCGCCATTTTTTGGAGCGGCGCTAAACGCGAGTTTGACAAAATTTCACTCAAATTCAAATCGTGGGTTTTCCGCAGCACCGCGTTAGCTAAACCGCTGGCTCGGTTCAACCCAATGGCTTTGATAAGTTCAATAGTTTCGTTAACCGCCGCGTACTCGGGAGTCTGCATAAAGCGCTGTTGATATACACCCATCCGCAAGGCAACTCTAAGGCGACGCTGCGCCTTATTATAATTACCCCGAAAAACCTGACGAATGAGGAAATCCAGTTGCAGTTGCCAGCGGGTCGTACCCAGAACGACCTCGGTGATCCAGCGCCGGCTTTGGGGAGGCAACGGCGAACGATTCAGGTCACGCTGCAAAACCCGGTCTACAAACTGCTCCGGTAGATCTGACTTGGTCAAAATGCGGTGGGCGGTTATTCGCGCCGGATCAGCCAAGGAAATCTCCCGGTTCAACCGGATTACCAGCCAGATAGGCCCGCACTTCCATGGCCCGTTTCCCCGCGGGTTGTACCGATCGTACCAGAATGGACTTCTCACCACAAGCGACTTCAATTGTTCCGGTGGATATGGATATAACCTGACCCGGCTGACCCGTGGAATTTCCCAGCGAAGAGCGTAATATTTTCAACCGAGTGTTGCGAAAAGTCGTGTACGCGCCTGGTTTAGGTGAAAAAGCACGAATCTGGTTGTGAATGGTCTGAGCCGGTGCGAAAAAGTCGATGGCCAGCATTTCCGGTGTGATCTTGGGGGCTTTGGTAGCCAGAGAATTGTTCTGCTGCCTGGCTTTCAGGGTGCCGTCCGCCAATCCATCGACAGTATCTACCAGGACTTGGGCGCCCAGGAATGCCAGGCGGTCGTGCAATTCGCCGAAAGTTTCATCTGCTCCAATTTTAATGGATCTTTGAAGGAGTACATTGCCGGTATCCACCGCTTTTTGGATGAAGAACGTCGTGACGCCGGTTTCCGAATCCCCCTTCAACAAGGCCCACTGGATAGGGGCCGCCCCCCGATACTTCGGCAATAAAGACCCATGAAGATTGATTGTTCCCCGGGAGGGAATTGTAAAGACTGTTTCGGGGAGAATTCTGAAAGCTACAACGACAAACATATCGGGTGCCAACACGTGCATCTTCTGAATGAACTCTGGATCTTTCAGCGAATCGGGCTGGTAAACCCGGAGACCATTTTTCCGGGCAAATGCTTTTACCGGTGATGATTTTAGTTGGCGACCGCGTCCTTGTAGCCGATCAGGAACCGTTACCACGGCGCTAACAGCATGCTGACTTTCCAACAGTCTTGCTAGGGACGGTTTCGCAAAATCCGGAGTGCCTAAAAAGATAACTCGCATGGTGGATTCTTTTTTTGGGAAATGTGAATGAAATTCTTTGTGAGCGAGTGTGACTTAAAGCTGGTAATTTTCCGACATCTCCACCTCGATTTCACCATCCGCTATGCGTTTCAGCGTTTTTTTCAATAGCGAGCGTTTTAGAGCGGAAATTTTATCAGTGAACAAGATACCTTCCAAATGATCATACTCATGTTGAATGACCCTGGCGAGGAAAGTATCAATTTTTTCATCATGAAGCTTTCTATCCAAATCCTTATATCGAATTCGAATTCCCGTGGGCCGGACTACCTCTTCTCGTACGGTGGGAATACTTAAGCAACCTTCCTCATTGGTATCTTTTTCTTTGCTAAATTCCATGAGTTGGGGATTGATGAAAATGCGTTTCCCCTCACTCTCATCCAAGGGTGATAAATCAATGATGAAGAGCCGGAGTGCTTCCCCAACCTGGGTGGCGGCCAGCCCGATCCCTTCGGCGGCATACATGGTTTCAAACATGTTTTCCACCAATGTCTGGATTGAGGGATCATTTTTTTTAACCGGTATAGCCGTTTGGCGTAATACCGGGTCACCATAGGTATGTATTTTCAGTAACATCGCCGCGTGGATACCCGGTCTGTCTTATTCAGTATTTTTCTTCACTGTAACAGCAGATCGGCTGACATGCAACTTGGTATCGCCGGCAGTTTTGATTAAAAGAGTATCTTTATCTTTTTGCCCTTCCACGATGCCGTGGATGCCGCCGGACGTCACAACGCGATCACCCTTTTTAAGCCCCGCTTGCATGGATGCAGTCACTTTACGCTGTTTGGACTGGGGGCGGATGATCAGAAAGTACATGATTAACAACAGGATGATAAAAGGCAAAAATGCGAATAAGGGATTGCCTGGTTCGCCCCCCTGGGGCGCCGCCATAAGTAATAGTGCAATTGGATTCATGAGGCCTGCTCAGCTCCTTTCATTTTGCGCTAAAATAACCGTAAGGTGCCGCTTTCAAAACAGTTTGCATCAAGCTTAAAGTTTAAGTCGAACGGATGTGAGTACTTGATTCGAGATTTTTCAATCACCGGCGGTTTCGGCGATCAATTTACTCATTATTTCAAACAATTTAGACTGGTTGATGGGCTTGCAAATATAGTCATTACAGCCACTTTCAAAGGCAAGCCGCTGATCGGCTGGAAAAGCATGGGCGGTCACTGCGATGATAGGTACGTCCTTCCACATCTCCGTTTTTCGCAACCGTTCGGTGATCATTAATCCATCTTCACTACCCCGTAATGAAACGTCCATCAGGATGATCGCAATGTCCGAATTTTGATCCAGT
This sequence comes from uncultured Lentisphaeria bacterium, assembly GCA_964543125.1. Classification (GTDB taxonomy): domain Bacteria; phylum Fidelibacterota; class UBA8477; order UBA8477; family UBA8477; genus CAZIWX01. Next base: position 12,779 of record CAZIWX010000046.1, read on the forward strand.
ACTTGGTTGACCTCTTCAGAAGATGCCGCGAACAGGACTTCATATTGATTGCGAAGTAAAAACTTCATGAATTGTTGTGTAGCGAAATCATCTTCCACTACTAGGGCTGTCGGTTTTTCCACTAAAAACCCCTTTGTTCTTTTAAGTCATTTCACCTTTCGAAATTCTTTTATGAAATCTACCTCTGATATAAAACCAACCCAAGGAAAATTCGGCTCAGGCTCCGGTAATCACAGGCTGCGTTTTTAAAGCCTTTTTTGCTCCGGAAGGTAGTTGCAAGGTGAGATAAATTCCAAATAAAGTGATGCCGCTCCCAACAACGAACGTCCAAGACAGAACGTATCCCTGAATCAACCAGGAAAGCAGTGCTGTCATAGGGGCTTGACCGGTGATGATAATAGCTAGCTGGGTGGGTTGAATCTGTTTCAGGACCGCATAATAGATTAGATACGAAGTCGCGGAAGTAAAAATACCCATGTAAAATAAGCCAACCCAGGCCATGGCGGGAATCCGGGTGAAATTGAATTGAAAAGCCTGCCAGGCACCGAGAGGCAGTAAAACAAACATGCCGATAAATGTTATCGCAAAAGTCGCAGTTAACGCCGGATATGCCATGACAAACGGTTTGGAGAAGACCGTGTAGGTTGACCAGCAAAATACAGCAAGCAGGACTAGAGCATCACCCAGCAAATAATCTGTATTCAAATGCAGGATGGTCCCCCCCAAGATGACCGCAACGCCAATAACGGATGCGGAAACACCCAACACTTTTCGTCGAAATACTGTCTCTCGACCAAACATGGCCGCAATAATCAGGGTCCACACCGGTGTGGTCGCATAAAGCAAACCCGGGTGGGCGGGAATGGTGTATTTCAATCCCCATAAGAACAATAAAATGTTGGCGACTACTCCGAACAGACTCAACCGAACAAAAGCCCAACGATGGCTGCGTTCAATCTTAAGGGGAATGCGGCGTATTTTAACAACAATCACTAGCGTGAAGGTGGCAATTAAAAGCCGCAACGAAGTGAGCAGCAGCGGCGGAAATGCAACTGCGGCCGCTTTGCCCAAAACATGGGTCATACTTGCCAAAAGCGTAAATACTACCATCAGGCCATAGAGATTCCGCTTTTTCATAATGGGCGTAATAAAACCCTGTATTCCAGATTTACCAACGATTTGCATCAGGCTGGTGAAATTGAGCCGCCAGGGCCAGGGGGGAGCAGCATATATTATTAGTAACTATTCTTATTTATATTGACAATGGCTTTTCACCATGTATATTTATTGAGAATGATTACTGTTAATATTAAACAACCGATCAAACGCTATAGTTGGCAGCGTGAAGCGATTCTGGATGTTTTGCGGAGTACCCGAGAGCATCCAACCGCAGACTGGATTTACGAACAAATCAAGGCTGTAATTCCAAGTATCAGCTTGGGAACCGTCTATCGGAATCTTCAGCAGTTAGCGCAAGCCGGATTGATCAAGGCATATCAATTCCAGGGCAACAAAGTTCGATACGACGCGAATATTGAGCATCATCTTCATTTCATCTGCGAACGCTGTCAACGCGTTGAGGATTATAGTTCGGAAAACTTGCAGGAACCTTTGGAACTACTATCCCAAAGTGTCCCCGCTACAGTCAGTCATTCTGAATTATTTCTATATGGAACCTGTAAAAAGTGCAGCAGCACATTGGAGGAAAAATGAGTTTAATGGTTGGCCAAAAAGTTGAAAACTTTAAAGGCACCGCCGTTCTAGGTCAGGATTTTAAGTCGATCACGCTTGATGATTATAAAGGCAAGTATGTCGTCCTGTTTTTCTACCCGTTGGATTTTACCTATGTTTGTCCTACGGAAATCCTGAAATTCAACGAATTGTATCCTGAATTTCAAAAACGTAACGTGGAAATTATTTCGGTCTCAACTGACAGTAAGTTTTCGCACTTGGCCTGGAAAAACACACCCATCGCCGAAGGTGGGATTGGAGATGTCCGGTATCCCATGATCGCGGATTTCACCAAAGAGATCGCCCAGCAATTTGGTGTATTGGTGGAAGAATCAGGTGTGGCTTTACGTGGTACTTTCCTGATAGATAAAGCCGGGATCTTGCAACACGCAACGATCAACAATCTTGATCTGGGTCGCAATATTCATGAAACGCTCCGAATGGTTGACGCGCTCCAGTTTACTGAAGCCCATGGTGAGGTATGCCCGGCGGAATGGGAGCAGGGCCACGAAGCGATGAAACCTACTCAATCCGGCTTGAAAGAATATTTCAGTAAATTGAATGTGTAATCATTTCTGGAGCCAATGAACGCATAACTGACATTACGGATGTTCAAATGAAAATGGCTCGGGATTACCCGAGCCATTTTTTTATCATCCAATGCAAATTGATATCAATCGAGGATGATTAAACTTCCATAATATCATCTTCTTTACTCTTTACCAGCTCATCGATCTCTTTAATGTACTTATCCGTGATCTCCTGAATATTTTCCAACGCCCGTTTGGCATTATCTTCCGATAATTCGTGGGCGGTTTCGTGCTTTTTTACCTGATCGTTCAGGTCTCGACGCACATTACGAACAGCCACGCGCCCATCTTCCGCCAATTTATTGACATGCCTTACTAATTCCTTACGCCGTTCATCAGTTAACGCCGGAATTGGAATCCGGATAACCACTCCATCGTTAGCTGGATTCAAACCGAGATCGCCTGTCAAAATCGCCTTCTCAATCGCGGCTAACATGGATTTATCCCAAGGTTGGACAGTGATCAATCGTGGCTCCGGAATGGATATACTTGCAGTTTGATTTATCGGTGTTGAAACACCGTAATAATCGACCTTAATACTATCTAAGAGTCCTGCCGATGCCCGGCCGGTGCGAACTCCGGTAAATTCATGCTGAATGTGTTTAATCGCTTTGGACATCCGATTTTCGGCGTCTTTGTAAATTTCCTTAAGCATGCGCCCCACCTCCAACAATTGATCCGATTTTTTCGCCCATGACCACTCGGAAAAGATTCCCAGGTTTGTTCATATTGAACACCAGGATGGGCAAATTATTTTCGCGGCATAAGGTAATCGCGGTCTGATCCATTACCCGCAAATTTTGTTGAAGGACATCAAGATAATCAAGCTTTTTCAGAATTTTAGCATTGGGATCGACCTCCGGGTCAGATGAATAAACACCATCGACCCGGGTTCCTTTGAGCACTACATCCGCATTGATCTCAACGGCTCGAAGCGCCGCGGCCGTATCGGTTGTAAAGTAGGGATTACCCGTTCCGGCGGCAAAAATAACCACACGACCTTTCTCCAGATGTCGAATCGCGCGGCGACGAATGAAGGGTTCGGCGATCTCGTTCATTTCGATTGCCGTGAGAACCCGGGTAGGAATTCCAATAGTTTCAATTGCATTTTGTAGTGCAATAGCGTTAATGACGGTAGCCAGCATGCCCATTTGATCCGCGGCTACCCGTTCAATGTTTGCTGCTTCAGCACTTAAGCCTCTAAAAATGTTACCACCACCAATGACAATGCCAATTTGTACACCGGCATCGAAGGCGCTTTTTATTTCTCTCGAAAAAGCGTGTGTAACTTTCGGAGTGATGCCGACTTTAGAGGGTCCGGCTAATGATTCTCCGCTTAGTTTGAGGAGAATTCGTTTGTAGACCGGTTGCGGCATGGGATTAGTTAAGCTTATTTGCTGATGGCACTCGGGTTATTCGTCTTCAGTTTTCGGCGCACTGCAAGGGGCTTCACCCACTACAAATCTTGCGAACCGTCCCACTGAGATATTTTCGCCCAATTTGGAAATTGTCGCAGTGAGGAGATCCTTTACGCTCAGTTTATCATCTTTGATATAAGGCTGTTCAAGGAGTACGACTTCTTTGTAATATTTCTCAACCCGGCCATTAATAATCCGCTCAACCACTTGTTCGGGTTTGCCTTCGTTCAAGGCCTGGGTTTTGTAAATTTCTTTTTCTTTTTCCAGGAGTGCTGCATTCAAATCATCTATTTTTACAACTGCTGGTGCGGCGGCGGCTATATGCATGGCCAATTCATGACCTAAAGTTTGGAAGTCTTCGGTGTTGGCCACAAAATCAGTTTCGCAGTTCAGTTCAAGCATGCTGGCAAGTTTGCCACCGGCATGTACATAAGTAAAAATGTTACCTTCATTGGTAGTCCGGCTACTTTTCTTGGCAGCTTTTGCGATACCTTTTTTCCTTAAGGCCTCAATTGCTTGGCCAATATCACCATCGGTTTCAGTGAGGGCGACTTTGCAATCCATCATCCCTACCCCGGTTTTATCGCGTAATTTCTTGACTGCTGCGGCAGTAATGGTCATCTATTACTCCAATACCTGCTTATATTATTTTTTTATTCGATGCCGTAACTGTTTCAGTCTTTGCTCCCACTAGGTCTTCGGCTTTTGCGGCAGCCGTTCCCTTTGCTTCCATCACCGCGTCAGCCAGGGCTGAGATGATCAACCGGACAGTTTGGATTGAGTCATCATTGGCGGGAATCGGGTATTCAATATGTGTGGGATCCGTGTTGGTATCCACCACGGCAATCACCGGAATTTCCAAACGTTGTGCTTCGCGAATAGCGATAGCTTCCTTTTTGGCATCCACGACAACGAGTACATCTGGAAGACGGCGCATCTCTTTAATTCCACGATGCTGCGTCTCAAGTCGTTGGCGCTCACGATCACGCATCAACATTTCTTTTTTGGTCAGTGTTTCAGACAGTACTTCCAGAGTCTCTTTTTCCAGTGCAAGTAGGCGTTTAATCGATTTTTTAATGGTGACAAAATTAGTGAGAGTTCCACCTAACCAGCGTTCGGTCACATTAAACATTCCACAGCGATCAGCTTCTTCCTGGATCACCAGCCGGGCAGTTTTTTTAGTTCCCACAAACAAAACCGAACCGTTATCACGCACGCGTTGGCCGATGAATTCTATCGCTTTGGTCAGCTGCTCCAGCGTTTTGTATAAATCAATGATATAAACGCCATTTTTCTGCGTGAAAATATATTTCTGCATATTGGGATCCCAATTACTGGTCACATGACCAAAATGGGCGCCTGTAGCTAAAAGACTCTCTAAAGTAATATTTGGCATCTGTGCTCCTCGCCGAGATTAACGTTTCGAGAACTGGAAGGCTCGGCGAGCACCAGCCAACCCGTATTTTTTCCGCTCTTTTTTACGAGCATCACGGGTTAACAGTCCAGCTTTCTTTAGGGGACCCCGGAAGTCCGCATTTGCATTCTGTAAAGCCCGGGCAATGCCCATACGAATGGCGCCGGCCTGGCCTGTCAGCCCCCCACCACGCACATTAACGGTGAAATCATAATCACCATCGGTTTCCACCAATTTACCAGGTTGATGTACTAACATTCGCAGGGTCTTCCGCCCAAAGTATTCATCCAAGCCACGGCGATTGACTTTGATCTCTCCTTTACCCGGTTTCATCCAGATACGAGCGACCGCGGTCTTCCGCCTTCCGGTTGCGTAGTAGGTCGTGGTACTCATTTAAATTAACCTAATTTAAGTTCTTTGGGTTGTTGAGCCTCATGCGGATGCTCACCCGTTGTATAAATTTTCAATTTTTTCAACTGTTGCCGTCCGAGACTAGTGTGCGGTAACATGCCTTTGACTGCTTCGCGGATAATCCGGTCCGGATGTTTCCGGCGTAATTCAGCCAGTTTGGTTTCACGCATTCCACCCGGAAAGCCGGAATGGCGGCGATATACTTTTTGATTTTCCTTATTGCCAGTCACCGTAACTTTATTTGCATTAATAATAACGACAAAATCACCCGTATCCAGGTGTGGTGTAAAAATTGGTTTATGTTTTCCGCGCAGAATCCGCGCAATTTCTGTAGCAAGCCGACCTAAAGTCTGGTCCGTGGCATCAACAACCCACCAGTCTTTTTGAATCTCGCTCGCCTTTACATTATAGGTCTTCAAGACAGTACCTTTCCCGTCAATATCCATCGTTTCGAGCTACGGTTAGAAAAAAGCGGCGTAAAGTAACCGAAGGGCTATAGTTTGTCAAACATATTCTTACAAGCATAAGATTTGGAAAAATAAGAGTTTCCGTAATATTTTCATTGAGTGTAATTTGGCTTTTAACCCCTGTTTTTGTTGATATTTTGGACTAACCAACCCAAGCCAAATTGTAAGCCTGGTGCTTGTTCTGCTTCAAAGCCGCGCTCCTTGGGCGGCACTTTGTAATCGCATACG